>NZ_CP060139.1:3337500-3686549 GCF_014524565.1 Croceimicrobium hydrocarbonivorans
TCCGATACTATTTATATAGGTCTAGTAACAATCAGTTAGTTAGGACGAAAATTCAGAATCTTTACGATCTTGGAGTATATCCGAGTGTAGTGGATGCTGCCTTAATACGGCAGTATTGTACAATTCAGCTTACACCAACAGTTGGTGATGGTTTTTATCTAAGAGTTGAGGTTGTTGAAGGTAATTGTGTTGGGTCTTGGTGTTGGTTAACCCAGGCTCCTAATGCTTGGCAGCTTAATCGAGGTACTTTCACAACCAATGTGTCTTCCGTTGCTATAAATGAGGCTATTCCAAGGTTTACTTTATCTTCACAGTATGGTACTGATGCAGGAGGTACACCATTAACGTGTGAGTCAAACATTACCATTAATGGGTCTTCAACCAGTTGTGAAACCAAATATTTAATTGAAGTTATTGAAACTGATGCTTCTTGGAATTTTGCGATAAGTGGAACAAATTATGCCGGAGCTTGGTTCAATGGTCAAGTTCCAACTATTTGGCATTTGCAACATATTGCCCAGAACTATGGGAATCCACAGAATGGTGATGTTGTGAATGGTCCACCTCCAACACAATACCAAGGATGGACTATGACTGATCGTACTTTGTCAAATGGTAACAACAATAGGTATTTGGTTAAACTTTCAGTTATGGATGACATTTGGACCTCAAAACAGATGTTAATTGAGGTCAATGCGAATTGTAAAAACGGGGGATCTAATTATAATATGGAAGAGTTTGCTGCTACTTTGGATCCAATGTCACCTGCTGAGGTTGAAGAGGTTCAAGCGGAACTTAGAAATGGCGGTGTTGAATTTAAATCGTTAAAGCAGATAGCTATGGATTCAAGGCTTGACAAAGTCGAAGAATTATCTTTTAAGGTATTCCCAAATCCAGCTAGTTCAACGATTAATCTGCAATTTAGTGAGGATGTTTCACTTGAAACCGTTAATTTGGTGAATGCATCTGGCCAACGTTTTGAAGTTAAGGCTGAAAAGGTTCAGAACGATATTTATGCTATCGATGTTAAGGCTTTAAAGAAAGGTTTTTATGTTATTTATGTTCAGGTGGATAATGCTATAAAGACTGAAAAAATACAAATAATTGAAGATTAATAAGTTTTAAATTAAATCACATAGGTAAAGGACTGGATAGCTGGTCCTTTACCTATTTATTAATAAGAGGTTATAACCCTGGATCTTGGATTATAAAGGTTTTTTATTTATTTTTTTCCTGATACCACTATGGATGGAGGCACAAAATATTGTGCCCAATTCGAGTTTTGAACAAGTGCTTCAAATCCCTGATGACACCTCTGCTTTAGCTAATGTGGTTGTGGATTGGTTTCATGGAAATCAAATAAAACCCTTGGCTACGCATGCTTTGGCTGCAGAAGTTAATCCAAACTTTGCCCTGCCTAATCCTCTGCGCTACCAAAGTCCTCGCAGCGGTAAGAGTATGTTACTCTACAAAACTTTGGGTTATCAAAATATGACTCAATCTTTAACGGATCATCGCAGTTATGCAGCAACCAAATTGATTCGACCTATTCCCAACAGGGCAAAGGTTTATGCTGAGTTTTATATTAATTGGCATGGCTACGATTGCTGTCGCTCCGAACCAAAGGCATTCCCTGGTGGGCAGCATGGCATGTTGTTTACACCTGATCGCCCTTTCGAGAATAGCGCAGGTATATTTGCTGGGAATCCACAAATTAATACCGATACTTTGCTTACTGATACTGTAAATTGGCTAAAGGTATCAGGTACTTTTATCAGTCAGGAGCGATTAGAGTATATCATAATTGGTAATTTTTTTCCTTCTGATCAATGCAAGTTTATACCCCCTTTAACTACCGGGCAATACTCTGGTGGGGAAGCTTTTTATTTCTTAGAGGATGTCAAGGTTCGGATACTGGATCCACATGTGCCTGATACACTGCGTGTTTGTTATGGTGATTCGGCCGAATTAATTGCACGAGGAGAAGAGAATCATGCTTGGGCACTTTCCATAAATCCCTCTCAAATTCTGTCAAGAGATAGTGTTTTTAAGTTCATGCCATTATCAAACACATTGCTAAACTTTTACGGGAGTTTCGACACCTTACAGACCTATGTAATTGTGGATCATTTTAAACTGGATTTGGGAGAAGACACGGCGGTTTGTGCATACGAGCCTTTTTATTTGATAAATCCTTCTCAAGATGCAGATAGTAGCTGGTGGCATGGCTTCGGATCAGCAGATAGCCTCCAAATACAGGAAAGTGGCTGGTATAGCTTAAGTGCTCGAAAAGGGGGCTGCTTAAAAACAGATAGTGTGCATGTGGAACTCTTGTACCCTGAAGATTATAAATTGGAAGATGTTGAGTCGACTTGCTTAGGGCGCTCCCTTCAGCTTAAGGCTAAAACCTTAGACCATGTTGATTTTCATTGGAATGATGGAAGCACAGATAGTGTTTTAACAGTTACTGAAGATGGCTGGTATTCTATAAGCATAGCACATCCCTGTGGCTCCATTGTAGATTCGCTAAAAGTAGAATTTGAGCGCTGTGTTTGTACATTTTTCTTGCCCGATGCATTTAGCCCCAATGGAGATGGACTTAATGATGTTTTTAAACCGGTATTCAAATGCAATTTTGATGAGTATAAGCTCTGGATTTATAATCGTTGGGGTCAAGAAGTGTTTAAAACCATTGATCCGGAACAGGGCTGGGATGGAACTGATGCTCCGCAAGGGGTTTACATGTTTAAGATTTATTATAAAGGCCTTAATGAGGAGGGAATGTATGTTGAAGATCTGATCGAGGAATCACTAAGTTTAATTAGATAAAATTGTTTACTGTTTAATTTTCGAATTCGTTTCTATGAAAAAACACCTTTTTGCTCTGCTATTAATACTCACTGTTCAAGTGGGTTTCGCCCAGGAAAGCCCTAAGCACCGATTAACTTTATCGGCCCTTCAGCACAGTTCATGGACGGGTATTACTTATTCTCGCTTGTTTCATCCCTTCGAGAATAAGAATTGGGAATGGTCATTAGGCGCTGGTTTTGTAAGTGGGCTAGGGGAATCCTCACTCATGCTAGGCTACAACTCCTTACCTCTGTTTAGCTCTTTAACTTATGGTACTCGTCATCAGGTAGGACTAAACCTTGGCTATGCTTATCGCTTTAATTTAAAGAGAACACCTATTTCCGTAATAAATAGTTCTCCTCTTGAGTATACCATTTTCACGGATTACCATGCGCTTAACTACTCCTTGTTTTATCGCTATAATTTTGGAGAACAGGACACCTACTTTCTTGGAATTGGCGGCGAATTCAGTCATTATCTCGGTGAGATAAACGGCTTTGATGTAAATCTGAATCCTGCCTTTAGACCCTTCTTAAATTTTGGGATCAATTTTTAGCTTTTCCAAGCTATTGCTAGATGCTTATAAGCTGAATTGTTTGCAAGTGAAGCTTAGGCTTGAAAAGTCAGATCATGGTCTTAAAAGCAAGAGAGTGGATATCTTACCAGAGGAGGCTGTATTGAATTGAGTCGCTTACTCAACCCTCCTCAAAAAAGTCATTGTCAATTTCTTTAACCTCGTAGGTCTCCTTGATTTGCACGCCCACATTGTACTCATACATTAAGCTTACCAATCGGGCTCCATCGATCAGAATAATAGAATGATGCGCATCCTTAGCCTTTTGAATGGCCTTGGCGTCAAAGCTTGAAGTGGTGATGAAAATACCTTTGCGGGTATCGCCACTCATGGCGCCAATAAAATTGCGAATGTCCGTTTCCCGAATATTCGAATTGTTGTAGCGCTTTGCTTGGGTGTAGATCTTTTCTAAACCCAGCTTATCTTCATTAATGATGCCATCGATCCCACCATCACCGGATTTTGGGGTTTCCATAAAGTCACCATAACCCATGCGCTGCAGCAGTTGGAGTACAAGCTTTTCAAAATAATAGGGATCCAGTTCCTTTAAACGCTCCAAGAGCTCAGCTTGGGTTTCTGACTTAATCTTGGAAATACCGAAATCGATTAGGTCTTGGGGTGAAGCAGAATCGAGATTGGCTTCATCTAGCTTATCTTTTGCCCCTTTGGCTGCTACCAAATTCTGATGAGCCCGAAAATCAGGGTCATCCTTGAGCTCGGCCAGGCTGAGTTTTCCGGACTTTAAGGCTAATTCCCCTTTAGGAGTGATTTCTACCCTACCCCGACTGGGATACTGCACGAATTTACCCATCTTCAAATAGGATTTTCCCCAGAGGATACGATCCAATAGAACATTAGCCCCCGAACTGGTTTTCTCTTGCAGTAATTCGGGAGACAAATGAGGGTAAAATTGATCCCGAACCATGCTGGCCAGCGTACGGCTTTTCAAGGCCCCTTCTTGTTGCAGAGTCTTTAGAATGGGAATAAAGGTCTCATGGAATTTGGGTAGTGCAGTCATGTAATCAGAAGATCTTAAAAGGAAGGTGAATGTGGAGCTTTTTCCAAAACATCCAGCAGCGATTTTAGCGACTAAATTTAAAGATTCTTGGCAGAAGTGTAATAGTCCAAAATAGGAGTATCATGTAACAGGAATTGAGTACTAATAATGCTCGTATGGAAACAGGTCATAAAGTGAAGTCGTTTAAAATTTTGCTTTCTCACTCACACCCATGCTGCTAGTATACTATTCATGGGGTAGGCAGCATCCCCAATCCTAAAGAACATTGGAGATTAATCTTGTAAATGGCTTGTCTCTATGAGTTAGAAGAGTAGTAAACCCAGTCAATTCTTGCTCAGTATTCACTATTAAAAGACCAGTAAATCAAGCTTAATTGACTCATTATAGGTGTCTTGTTAAAAGAAAGGCTTATTTTAGGAGAGCTACAAATCCCTAAATTCCCCGGCCTTAATTTATTTCAAGATGCGCACTTTTTTATTCTGTTTACTTAGTATGGGCTTGGGGGCCCAAAGTCAGCAATTACTCTCCATAACTAACAAGAACTTTTCGAATTCGAGCTGGAAGTTTAATAATAGAATCCTTTTTTCCTATGATGCTAATGGTTATCCGTATTTGGAAGACTATGAAGCTTGGAACGGAATGGTATGGGAAAATCGACAGCTAAAGACCCAGTCTAATCATAGTAATGGCTTGGTGGACACCGTATATTATGAGCGTTGGGATCAAATTAATGGGGGATATACCGGCTTTTCGAAGGAACAGAATTATTACAATGGCAATTGGGAAAAGGATTCCTTGATTGTAATGCAGAATATTAGCGGTCCATGGATTAAGGATACTCGTAAAGTATTTCAATATGACGCAGGTGGGCTGTTGGAGCATGTTTTTACCTCCGATGGCGATGGTGCTGATTGGAAATTAACCACTAAAACAGACTACTACTATAATACCAATGGCCAATGGGATATTCTCCGTCGTTCGGAATGGGACAGTGCCAATGCTACTTGGGCACCCAAAAGTGAGATGCATCGCTATTTTGATGCTATAGGAAACCCAATTTTCGAATATGAGTTTATCCACCGTGGCTCTAATCTGGATACACTACGCTGGCATGAGTATACTTACAATTCACAGGCTTTAGTACAGGAAGACCGCTACTACATTTTTATAGCTGGTGCCTTTAATCCTGGAACAAGACGCTTATTTAGCTATAATGCCAACAATCGTATTGATAGTGTTTTGCATCAAGTATTGAAGTACAATGATACCCTTTGGTTGGATAATAGCCTGGCCATTTACCGCTATGGCCCAATCGTGGGTTTAACAGAATTAGAGAGCAAGAGCTTGCATGTTTATCCCAATCCTTGGCATGATATCTTAAACATCGAGGGAATGGCAAAAGGGGAGAAGCTGATTCAAATTATCAATAGCAGCGGAGTTTTGGTTAAGCAGAAATCGACCGATGCAGAAGAACTTCAATTAAGACTTGGCCATTTACCGGCGGGTGTATATTCCATTCGGGTTCAGGCTGGTGGCCATATTTCAGGGGCCTCAATCATTAAGCTATAAGCAGACATCAAAGTTAAAATCGAGCTTCTTAGGATTTCCTATTTCCGGTGAATAGACTAAGAGTTTAAGCCTGGCCCACCGGTCAAAGACTTAACATTCTTCCAATATTCAAAGTCTATATTGCGCCCCGCAATGAAGGATTTCCAAAACTTTAGCGACCAAAATTTGCTGGCCCTGGTCCAATCGGAAGCCAATCAATTGGCTTTTGAGGAACTCTATGCTCGCTATTGGAAATCGCTGCTGGGCTTGAGTTTGAAGCTCTTGGATGATCCTGAAATTTCCAAGGACTGCGTACAGGAAGTTTTCGTTTCCCTTTGGTTTCGGCAGCAAAATCCGATTAAAAGTCCCATCAGCGATCTACGCGCTTTTCTCTTTAAAGCGGTACGTTTTCAGATTGCGAATCAAATGCGTGGAGATCGCATTAAAGCAGAGCATATAGACCTTTATGCCAACCTGGATTTAGACAATCGATTGGAGGAGAACCTGCATGCTGTAGATCTTCAAAATCAGATTGATACCCTGGTGCAAACTATGCCCAACCGAACCCGTGAGGTATTTATCCTGAGTCGTTTCCAACATCAAAACAATCAGGAGATTGCCGCGGCCTTGGAAATTTCTCTAAGCACGGTAGAAAATCATATCAATAAGGCGCTGCGCATTTTAAGAGAAGGTTTGGAAAAGTCGGGTCAATTGGCTTTCCTCTTGCCCTTTTTACTCCATTAATGTTACCAAATCATTAAGCTGCATTTTAGGACTAGGTGCAGCCCCTAGGTTTGGGTACTTCCTTATAAAGCCAAGGAAGTGCGAAAGACTGATCTCGAAAAAGTATTTAAGAATTACAGCAAGGCAAGAACCTCCGATCGAGAGGAGCGAAACCTAGCGAAGTTCTTTGCGCATTATGAAAAGCAGGTCGATGAAAGTGCGGTTTCGGACTCCTATCGAAACGAAATGCTTAAAGCCATTGAAGCTAAAATAGATGGACGCACAGGGAAAGTTCGAAGACTCTTCCCAGAATGGCTCAAGGTTGCGGCCTCTGTGATGATCTTAATCGCAATGGCTTATGGTTCGTTCCAGATTTATGATTCTCAGAAACAGATCCAGTATGCCATGGCATCCACCGAAAGGGGGCAAAAAACCACCTTGACCTTAAGTGATGGTAGTTTAATTTACCTCAATGCTGAAAGTAGCCTGAAGTATCCCGAATTTTTTAATCAAGATCATCGTGAAGTATGGCTGGAAGGAGAAGCCTTTTTTGAGGTGGCCCGAGATGAAAGCCGTCCCTTTATTATCCATTCCCAACATGCCGAAACGACCGTATTGGGAACTTCCTTTACGGTTTCAGATTATGCGGATTCAGAAGCATCGGTAACGGTGAGCACGGGGAAGGTGAGGGTTTTTTCAGCACAATTGGATAGCAGTCTCATCTTAGTCCCCAATGATCGATTGATCCTCAGGGAGCAGAATATGGTTTTGAGTCAGGTAAATGCCGCAGAGCAAAATGCCTGGTATAAAGGTATTCTTCGCTTTGACGGAGCCCGCTTGGAAAGCTTAGTTCCAAAATTGGAACGTTGGTATGCGGTAGACTTTATAGTAGAAGATCCGGAACTCTTGAATTGCGCTATTAGTGGGAAGTTTAAAAATGCCAGCCTGACAAGCTTCTTAGAAAGCTTGAAGTTTATTCATGGCTTGGAATATGAATTTAATGACCAGGATCAGGTCATTTTAAAGGGAAAAATATGCAAATAAAAACCCAAAGGTTGCGGGCACAACCCTTGGGTAAAGGATTCAAATAATCACAATTTAAATCAAAACAAAGGTATGGATTTTACCCCGTATCCCTTTGGTATTGGAAGGCGACTTCCGGTTCCTAAATCTTCAATTTCTTTTTTGCTGCTACTGCTCTTTTTCAGTGGGGGCAAGGTTTTCGGGCAAAACAAAGGTCTGGAGCAAATGCTTGCAATTAAAGATGCTTCTATTAAATCCTGTTTAGAACAAATCGAAGCGCAAAGCGACTATGTGTTTAGTTATAGTGCTGATTTAAAGCTCGATCAAATTCAAGTAGACTTTCCCCAAGAAGCCATGAAACTCAGTGATTGTTTGGAACATTTAAGTGCTAAACATCAATTAAGCTTTCAGATAATCGGGAAAAACATTTCCGTAAAGCAGAAGAATAAGTCGGCGGAAGACCCTGTAAAGTCCTCCCAAATAATCAAAGCCACAGGCTATATCTATGATGATCAGGGCTTGCCCTTACCTGGAGCTAATATTCAATCTTTGGATGGTCGCTATGGCAGCGCCACCAATGCATTGGGCTATTTTTCTTTTAATCTCACCAGCGATGTAGATAGCCTGGAAGTATCCTTTATCGGCCTGCAAAACCAGAGGTTTGCACTGGATAGTCAGGAAGTAAAACTTTGGATGACCGCTGTAAATTCAGATTTGGATGAAGTAGTGGTGGTAGGCTATCGTAAACAGAAACGCATCAACTTAACCACTTCGGTGGCATCAGTGGGCAGTGAAGAATTAGCCAAGCATGAAGTTCCCAGTCTGGATCAAGCTTTAATTGGCCGGATGGCCGGAGTGGAGGTAATTCAGCCCACCGGGGATCCCGGAAGTTCCGCATCCTTTCGTATTCGTGGATTAAAGTCGATAGGAGCCGGTTCGCAACCTTTAATTGTGGTAGATGGTCAGCCTATTTCCGATCAGAGTGGGATCGCATCTTTAAATCCTGCGGATATCAGCCGGGTAGACGTATTAAAGGACGCGGCGGCTACCGCAATTTACGGCTCTCGAGGTGCAAATGGCGTAGTGCTCATTAGTACTAAAAGCGGGAAAGAGGGGCCAACGAAATTCAATTTTTCGGTGACACAGAGCTACCAATCGGTTTTGAAGCAAGTAGAATTATTAGATGCCTATGATTTTGCCGATTCCCGCAATCAGGCCTATCGCAATAGCTGGATACAGCAAAACCCAGGACAGCCGGTGCCTACTGATCCCCGAGATTATGGAATTCCGGATTATATGCTGCCCTACCTCGAAGGCAAATCCGGTCTTACTAATACCAATTGGCAAGATGAGATTTTTCAACTGGCACCTATGTCGCGCTACAATCTCTCTGCTTCGGGAAATAGTGCGGGTTTGCTCTACTTTCTATCTGCCAATTATTTAAAGCAAGAGGGCTTGGTTAAAGGTTCGGATTATGAGCGCTTTAGCTTTCGTTCCAATTTTGAGGGGAAGTTTAAATCCTGGCTTAGCTATGGCTTGAAATTAAACCCTTCCTATGCCATTAAGAACGAGGTAAGCTCCGAGAATTACAGTGATGATGGAGTGGTATTAATCGCCCAGGTAGCCGATCCTTTTTTTCCGGTGCGAGAGGCCAATGGCGATTTGGTTTTGGGAGGCATTTATCCAGAAACCGTAGGTGGCCCGGTTGAAAATCCGGTGGCCCTTGCTACACAAATTGAGGATAAAACCGAAGAAATTCGACTGATCGCCAATACCTACCTGGAGATTGAACCCATCCGCAATTTGAAAATTAAGACCCTCTTGGGCACCGATCTAATTTCGAGAAAGTACACCTATTATCGTCCCTCCAATTTAGGTCAATACCGCAGCGCCCCGCCAGTAAGTGCGGTGGGGAAATTTCAGGCTCGACGAATTCTCAATTGGGTTTCAGAAAATACCCTGAACTATGATTTCGATTGGGGAGCGCATCAATTCAATTTTTTAGGGGGCATCACCGCCCAATCCGAATCTGCAGAACGAGGCTGGATGAACGGTAGGGGATTTCCGAATGATGAGACCTTTAACATCAATATTGCTGATGAAATAAATGCCGGGAATAATATTGATGAATGGACCTTAATGTCTTACCTGGCGCGCTTGATGTACGAATTCGATAATCGCTATTTACTTTCTGCATCGCTGCGCAGTGATGGTTCTTCGCGTTTCGGATCCAATAGCCGCTGGGGAACCTTTCCTTCATTTTCCGCTGCTTGGCGATTGAGCTCCGAGAAGTTCTTTCCGAAATTGAATTGGCTCAATCAATTAAAGTTTCGGGGCAGTATTGGTGAAACCGGAAACTTTTCCATCCCCAATTATGGCTCTATCTCCTTATTAGGGGATTACAATTATGTCTTTAATAATGATCGCAGCTTAGGCATCGCCCCCTATACTAATCCTAATGTAAATCTCACTTGGGAAACCACGGTAATGCAAGATTATGGCCTCGACCTTAATCTCTTTAGCAATCAGCTAGAGCTTAGCCTTGATTATTACATTTCTAATACCTCCGGGATGTTATTGGATGTGCCAGTTCCTGCCCATTCTGGCTTTGTGAGTTCTTTGTCGAATTTGGGAAAATCGCAAAACAAAGGTTGGGATATTAGCCTTTTGCATAGCTATGAGCGTAAAAGTTTCCAATGGACCAATCGCTTGAATTTCAGTACTAACAAAAACAAAATTATCGCTTTGGGGCCTGGGCAGGAGTACCTCCGTACCTGGTATACTTCTACCGAAGTGGGAGGCGAATTAAGTGCCTATTGGGGCTATCGCAGTTTAGGAGTGCTCAGTCAGGAGGATATTGAGCAGGGATATCCTGTGCGCTCCGATGCCATGCCGGGTTTTACCTATCGCTGGGAAGATGTTAATGGGGATGGTGAAATCACCGAGGAAGACAAAACTATTTTGGGAAGCTATTTCCCGGATTATACCTGGAGTTTGGCCAGTAGCCTGAATTATAAAAACTTCGATTTCAGCTTTCTGATGCAATCGGTGCAAGGCCATGAAATCTTCAATTATACCCGCTTATGGACTACCAATCCAGAGAATTGGAGCCCAGTATTAAAAGAAGTGTACAACAATCCGGATTATGTGAAACCACTTAAAAATCAAACCGATAAAAACTATCAGCGCAGTAGCGTATTAATCGAAGATGGTTCCTATATCCGGATTAAGAATATTACCCTCGGCTACAGTCTCAGTAAAGCCCTTTTAGAAAGCTTGAATTTGAGTAATCTGCGCCTCTACTTTTCAATGGAGAACCCTTTTATGTTCACGGATTATACCGGAACCAATCCCGAAGTGAGCTCCAGGAATAGCAATAGCCTGCAATTGGGCATTGATTATGGGAATTACCCTATCGCTCGAATTTTCTCCATGGGAGCTAATCTGTCATTTTAATGAATCGGATCATGAGGAAGTATCTATTAGTTATCGGATTGGCCTTAAGCCTTGTAGCTTGCGAGAAGGATTTCTTGGATCGCCATCCTAAAACCCAAATGAATGCGGCTAATTTTTACCGCAATCGAGATGATTTAAATTATGCTCTTACGGCGGCTTATGCCAGCTTAGCCAGTGATGGTCAGTATGGCTACAATTTTATGCATTTGATGGAGATCCGATCCGATAATTCAAGTCTCGCTGATTATTCGCGTAGTGGGCGGCGTTATGGCGATATTGACTTTTTTACGCTCAGCTCCGAGAATGCAGTATTGGAGCAAAGCTGGCGCTCTTGTTATAATGGTATTAATCGTTGCAATCTGGTTTTAGATCACCTGGCTTCTATTCCGGATATGTCAGAAGCGGAGAAAGCCCAGCGCAAAGGAGAAGCCTTGTTTATTCGTTCGCTCAGCTATTTTAATATGCTACGTTTATGGGGGGAGGTTCCCTTAATTCTTAGTGAAACCACGGATCCCATGCAGAGCTTCCAGCAAAAGCGCAAGCCGGTAGCTGAGGTTTATGCCTTATTGGTATCCGATCTGGAGGAGGCTCAGTCCTTATTAACTGCAAAAGCCGAAGAGTCTGGAAGGGCAACCCGTGGTGCGGCCCAAGCCTTATTGGCTAAGGTGCATTTAAGTCAGGGTGCTTATGCGGCGGCGGTACAAAGCTTAAAACCCTTAATTGGTACGTATCGATTGCTGGACGATTATGCGCAGGTTTTCGCCCTTTCGAATGAGAATAATGAGGAAGTAATTTTTTCCATTCAATACAAAGGTGGCCTCAATGGATTGGGGAGCAAATTTGCCAACTTATGTGCCATTGATCTAAGTTTGGTGGGTAATGGCTCAGCTTATGGAGACAATTTACCCTCGGAGGATTTGATTAAATCCTACAGCACTAATGATCGTCGATTAGGCGTAAATATCGACAGCCTTTTTGGCGTGCCTTATTGCAAGAAATATATAGAGTCGGTACCAGCCAATTTTGAGGGCGATAAGAACTTCATTGTACTACGCTATGCTGATGTTTTACTGATGTTAGCAGAGGCCATCAATGAACTAGGCTATCAAAGCGATCCTACTGGCAATCAAACAGAAGCCTTCATTTATCTCAATGCAATTCGCCTGAGAGCGGGATTAAGTCCATTAAACTCTAGTGACCTAGCCGATCAAAATGCCTTTCGTGAAGCGGTGTTTAAGGAACGTCGCAAGGAATTAGCTTTTGAGAATCATCGCTGGTTTGACATGATCCGCAGTGGAAAGGCATCGGCGGTAAGCCAGGTGGCCTCTACCCAAGGACCTATCCAAACTTATTTTGACTATAAAAATTTATACCCCATCCCCGAAAGGGAAATTATTACGGTAAACAACTCGGCTTATATGTGGCAAAACCCGGGCTATTAAGACTTTCATTTATAATCACAAATCACAATTTAAATCAGTAACAAATGAAAAAGGGAAAATTACTATTTGCGGTTCTTGCTTTTTGGGCAACTGGCATGAGCGCTCAGATAGACAGCATGGAGCTCCGGAATTTCGGTACTCCGCTGGAAAAACATCTGTATCAATACGATGCGGCACAGAACATTATTGAGGACCTCGTTTACGAATATTCCAGCAGCTCGAATACCTGGCTTTTAAGCCTTAAGTACACTCCCATGAACTACGATGCCAATGGCAATTATGCTGAGAAGTACAAATTTGTGTACAACTCTGGCGCTTGGGATACCTTAAACCATTATGTGTATGCCTACGATGCTGATGGCAACCAAACCCAGATGAAGAACTACGAAAAGAACGGTGCAATCTGGGATGCTGTGGAAGGTTATAATCATAGTTACGATCTGTTTGATCGCAGAACCAGTACCATTCGTGTACAGTGGGATGGGAAGTACAAATTCCGTTTACGGGTGTATTCGGGGCATGATGCCAAAAAGAACCACACTATTTACCGTGAGACCTATAATTCTGCGACACCTAGCGGAGGTACCGATCGTTCGAATTTCGACCTTATGATGGCTTTGGTAGAAGCTGATATCACCTGGAAGAATAGTGCATCGGATCCGGATTGGTGGTATGGTTATACTCAGGCTTTTACCTACACTAATAATGACCAGAATGAGAGTCAGGAAAGAGTAACAGGGAAACCAGAAAACACCTATCAGGATAAATACAAATGGGAGCGGACCTATGATGCCAATGGGACCATCCTTTCTGAAGTGGCTTTCGAATGGAATGGTGCAGATCCCAATTCTGGAACCTGGAATGCGCCTAGTGATAGCCTTACTTACCATTATTATGTGACCTCAGGGGTAGGATTAAATGAATGGGCAATGGATCTCCATTTTTATCCTAATCCGGTTCAAGATCGTATGCAAATTGAGGCCATAGGTGCAGCAAACTTGCAAATTTTTGATATGAGCGGTGTAAAGGTTAAGGAGCTTCATTTGAATGGAAACCAAGAAATAGACCTGGCCGACTTAAAAGCTGGTTTGTATTTAATTCGTTTGGAAGATCAAGCTTCGACCTTCCAGGGACGATTTGTAAAACTTTAATTCGGAGTTCAATTGTTTGGGGTGCCCCCGGTTTTTAACTGTGGGGCACTTATTTAATTTCTGCTATGAAAAAATACCTGAGCTTAATTCTCTTAGTTCTTGCTTACGCTTACAGTAATGCTCAAGTTCGAAGTCCTCGAAATGCAGAGGAACTAAAAGCCTTGTTTTTAAACGCTGAATCTGAGCAAATTCTGGTTTGTGCCCATCGGGGTGATTGGCGTAATGCGCCCGAAAACTCCTTACAAGCGGTGCAAAATTGTATGGAGATGGGAGTAGATATTGTAGAGGTAGATATTCGCAAAACCAAGGACGATCAATTAATCTTAATGCACGATCGCAGTTTGGATCGAACCACTACCGGAAAGGGGAAGATTAGCGATTGGCTTTTGGCTGATATTAAAGATCTGCGCCTAAAAAATGGGGCCGGAATGAAAACAGATCATAAGGTTCCCACATTAGAAGAATTAATGCTCTTAATTAAAGGGAAGCCCATTTTGGTAAATCTCGATAAAGCTTGGGATAATTTGCCTTTGGCTTATGCGGTCCTTAAAAAAACAGGTACTCTTAATCAGGCTATATTTAAAGGAAATGAGCCTTTGTTTAAGATGCGGGAACAATGGGGTGCTTATATGGATAGTATCATGTATATGCCCATGGTGTGGCCAGAACATCATAGCATTTACAAACGCGATTCCATCCAAAGTCCGCGCGCTTATACCCAGGGTTTCTATACCAACTTTAAGCCCGTAGCCTTTGAGGTGATTATCGAAAGTGAGAATTCTTCCGTTTTGGAAGCGATGACTTTAATGAAGGATCAGCAGACCAGTATTTGGATAAATACCCTATGGTCTGAATTATGTGCCGGCCACTACGATGATCTGGCGCAGTATGATCCGGAATTGCATTGGGGTTGGGTGATTAAAGCCGGGGCGCAGGTGATTCAAACCGATCGACCGGCCAAACTGCTGGATTATCTACGGACTAAAGGTTTGCATCCTTAAAGTTGATGATTCCTTATAGGTTGATACGTTCTCGGAAGGCTTCTTTATAGGCCCGACCAATAGGAATTTCCAAATCGTTTTTAAGGATAAGTACCGTACTACGAACTTCCAAAATTTGCTCCAGATTTATGAGGTAAGATTTATGGACTCTTTGAAAGCCATGGTCGCCTAATTTCTGCTCCCAATAGTTTAAGGTTTCCTTGCTGAGCACGGTTTTATCCTTAAGATGCAGCTCGGTATAATCCATGTCTGAGGCAATATAGAGAAGCTCTTTGCTGCTCACTGCAATATTTTCATAGCCACTTTTTACGAAGAAGGAATATTCCGGTTCTGCACTTTTATGTAGTGAATGATATTTATCCATGGCCTGAGCAAAACGCTCGGGGGCAATGGGTTTCATCAGGTAGTCGATTACCTTAAACTCATAGCTCTCTAAAGCATAATCCGGAAAGGCGGTGGTGAGGATTACCGCGGGATGTGTTTTCAGATTGCGTAAAAAGTCCATGCCTGATAGACGGGGGAGGTGGATGTCGAGAAAGATTAAGTCTACCTCCTCCTTCTGTAAAAACTCCTTGGCTTGCAAGGCATCGGTAAAGCTGGCTAGCAATTGCCATTCTGGGTAATCCTGTAAATAATGCTTCAGGATGCGCTGGGCGGGGATTTGATCTTCAACTATAATGCACTTCATGACTGAGCACTGAGCTTAAGTTTTAAATCTACACAATAGGTGCCAGCACTTTCACGGATCTTTAATTCATGTTGATCGGGATAAAGAAGCTCTAAGCGCTTTTGCACATTTTGCAGGCCAATGCCCCCTTTTAAATCTTCGGTATTAGACAGCTCCCCGAAATTATTGCAGCAGCTAAATTGTAAATCGCCTTCCGGCGAAAGCCGTAAACTGATCGCAATATCAATCGCCTCACTGAGACTAGCTAAACTGTGCTTAAAGGCATTTTCAACAAAAACGGAAAGGATTAAGGGGGCAATGCGATATTGATCGGAAGCCAGTTCTTTGCTCCAGGATAATTTGCCTCTTTCCTCCATTTGCATTTCACTCAGCTCAATGAAGTTTTCTACTTGTTCCACCTCACGACTCAGCGGTACATATTGAGCCTGGGCTTCGTAAAGCATATAGCGCATAACCCCGGATAATTTGAGCAATACGGTGGCAGTTTTATTGGATTTCTCCAGCGCCAGAGCATATATATTATTGAGATTATTGAAGAGGAAATGTGGATTGATTTGGGATTTCAGAAACTGCAGTTCACTTTCCTTAATCAGGTTTTGCAATTCTTCGAGTTCCCTTTGTTTGGTAAGGGCATCCCAAGCGAACTTAAAACCGGTAAGGATGGTGATGGTAGGAAGTAAATCGGTGAGGGTGCGAAATATTCCTGGGAAATGAGTGCCTCGAGTATCCGGGAAAAAGATTTGTTCCAAAATGCCTTCTTCAACCGCCATAACCAGAGCTAGTAATGCAATTAAAGCTAAACTAAAGCCCAGGTATTTCTTGCGATAAAGCAATTTGGGTAAAAGGATATAATTAATGATGGCCGCCGTAAGGGCATAGTTCAGAAAGAAAAATACCTCATGCGTTTTCACCTGGCTCTCATTCTTCCAGCCTTCGCGATCGAAAGCATAAAAAACAAAGACCATGGCATGGAGGGCGATTTGAAAAATGAGCTCCCAGGAGCGTTTATGATTTCTGAATTGCATCTTCACAAGGTAAATCTATAAACAATACTGAGCCTCTCTAATTAGGATCGGTAAACAGCTGATCTTTATGGTTCATCGACCGGTTTTAGGGCAATATGGTAGTTGGGAGGTCTGCTCTGGTCGTTCACCGGATTCTATTTGAGTAGTCAGGGAAAAGCTCGGTTCTTTGCACAGTAATTTTTTTTCATACGATGGCAATCAATCGAATTTCGATAGTACTTGTTTTAGGAGTGATTTTTAGCCTAAGCCCCCTTAGGTTATGGAGTCAGTCTGAAATTCGAATTGAGGGGCAAGTTGCCGATGCTCTCAGTAAAATTCCTATTCCTTACGCTTCAGTTGCTTTGGTTGATTCAGTAAATGGAAGGGTAAAGGATGGGGTGACCACAGGTGAAGACGGGACTTTTGATTTGACGACTAAGGAGACGGATTTCTATTTGGAAATTAGCTTTATGGGTTATCAGTCGCTTCAAATCAGAAATTATAATCCCCAATCATCTGTGGTCAGGCTGGGAGTAATTTACCTGAAGGAGAACAGTCAAAGCCTGGATGAGATAGAGGTGACCGCTGAAAAGTCGGCCATGGAATTTAAGCTGGACAAGCGGGTTTTTAATGTGGGTAAGGATTTAAATACCACCGGCATGGGAGCCTTGGATGTACTGTCCAATGTACCATCAGTAAATGTGAATATCGAAGGACAGATAAGCTTAAGAGGCAATACCGGAGTGCAGATCCTCATCAATGGTAAGCCCTCGGTTTTATCGGAAGAAGGCTCCAATGCCCTGGGAACTATTACTGCCGACATGATTGAAAGCATTGAGGTGATTACCAATCCTTCCGCCAAATATGAAGCTGAGGGAACCAGTGGCATCATCAATATCATACTCAAGAAAGAAGAGAAAAAGGGCTTTAATGGCTCAGTTTCCGTTAATACCGGAATTCCCGATAATCATTCGGTAGGAGTGAGCTTAAATCGACGCACGGAGAACTTCAATTTCTTCACCCAATTTGGAGTGGGCTATCGTTCCATGCCGCGCTATAATGAGAGTTTGAACCGTAATCTCAATGATGGCACCGAGATTTATAGTGAAGGCACTGAATACCGCAATGAGAATTTTTACAATATCACCTTAGGTACCGACTATCATATCAATGATTGGAATGTGCTAACCCTTTCCGGAAGTATGGCTTATGAAATTGAAGATCAGCCATCGGAAACTGATTTTCGTTTAAGGGATGCCAATGGCAGTCTTTTATCCGAATACCGTCGTACAGAAGAAACCAGCGCTACCAATCCGAAGTATCAATACGATCTACAGTATGAGAAGCAGTTTAGGAATAATGAGGACCATAAATTATTGATCAGCACCTTAGGTCGTTTTTTCGGGAAGACCCAAAGTTCTCAATTCTTAAATATTCCGATTGGCACGAGTGATGTGGCACCCAATCAACGGACCGAAACCAGCTTCTTCGATCGCAGTTTTGTGTATAAACTCGATTATAGCAATCCCATCACCGAGGCTTTTAGCTTGGAAGCCGGGGCTTTATACGAGCAAAATGATGTGGGTAATGACTATCAGGTCTTGAATAATGCAAGCAGCGGCTATGTGATTGATAGCAGCCTCACCAATAATTTCGAATACGATCAAGGGGTGTTTGGGGTCTACAGTACTGCAGCCTATGAAGGCAAGAAATGGGGCTTAAAATTAGGTTTGCGTTATGAGCACACCCTTTTAAACACCTTACTCACTACTACCAACGAAGCTAATAGGCAAGAATATTCCAATTGGTTTCCAACGGTGCATAGCTCCTATAAAATATCCCAGCGCTTCTCTATGCAGGCGGGTTATTCGCGCCGCATCTTTCGTCCGCGTTTATGGGATTTAAACCCCTTCTTTAATATTCGCAACAACTATAATATTCGTCGGGGTAATCCTGAATTGCAACCTGAGTTTGGTGATTCCTATGAATTAACCGGAATCTGGATTTTTGAGAATTTATCTTTAAATACCAGTTTGTACCATCTGTATACCACGGATGTAGTGGATCGAGTGAGCTTCTTTGAGAATAATGTGAATACCACTATGCCTGTGAATGTTGGGAGCCGCAATCAAACCGGTTTGGAGATAAATGGAAAATACAATCCGGTAAAATGGTTGGGGATTAATGGCGATTTCAACTATGGTTATTTCAGTCGGGAAGGGGTCTTTCAGGATCAGGATTTCAGCTTCCAGGGTGATAAGTGGAATACCCGCATTACCGGAAAGATTAAGCTACCAGCGGGTTTTGATGTGGAGCTGAGTGGCAATTATGAATCGGCCTATAAAACCGTGCAAGGGGAGCAAAGTGGATTTGCATTTGGAGATATTGGCCTTCGCAAGAAATTATGGGATGGCAAGGGTGTAGTGAATTTAAGTGTACGCGATATTTTTGCTTCCCGCATTCAGGAGAGTAGGGTGTATCAGAATGATTTCTATGCCTACAGCTTTTCGCAGCGAGGAAGATTTATAACCTTAGGATTTAGTTACAGCTTTGGCAAGGGCGAGGCCATGTCGTACAACGGCGGTCGCCGACATTAATAGATTTAGCTTTAGAAATTAAGATGAAAGTGCATCAGAAAATGCGGGTTTGGCACCGCTATTTAGGATTTTTCCTAGCCGGAATTATGGCGATCTACGCCATCAGTGGTATTGTGCTCATTTTTAGAGATACCGATGCTTTTAAGAAGGTAGAGCATTTTGAAGAAAAGCTAGCCTCAGAACTAAATGCAGAGCAATTGGGTGAAGCCTTGAAGATGCGTCGTTTCCGTGCGGATAAGGAAGAAAATGGTATGATTTATTTCCGCGATGGCGAGTACAATCAAGCTTCTGGAGAAGTGAAATACACTAAGAAGGAGCTCCCTTTCTTTTTAGATAAAATGACGCATTTGCATAAGGCAACCAGCAGTAGACCTTTAGCCTTCCTAAACATCTTCTTTGGGATTAGCCTGCTCTTCTTTGTGGTATCTGCTTTTTGGATGTACTTCCCCGGTACGGATATCTTTAAGAAAGGATTGATTTATACGGCGGTAGGATTGGTCTTTGCTTTGGTTTTGTTGTTCGTTTAGCTTGCGTTGCTTCACCGCCCGCTGCGCTCGAGAAACAGAGGACACAAAGGTGCACAGAGAGAATCTTTGCGAAACTTAGCGCTCTTAGCTTCTTTGCGGTTAGTCTCACCGCTCGCTGCGCTAGAGAAACAGAGGACGCGGAGCTGCACAGAGAGGATCTTTGTGAAACTTAGCGCTCTTAGCTTCTTTGCGGTTAGTCTCACCGCCCGCTACGCTCGAGAAACAGAGGACGCGGAGCTGCACACCTGTCTACCGGCAGGCAGGGAGAATCTTTGCGAAACTTAGCGCTCTTTGCATCTCTGCGGTTAAATAGGAAGCTATACAAAGTTTCTTGTCCCCAAAAACTCTAACGTCTATTGTCTAAGGTCTAACTTCTATCTACTAACGACCAACTACTAATTACCACTCCCTAACCAATCCATTCGGCAAAGCCCCCGCTCTAAATTCATCAAGCAGAGCTCCGCTAGCACGGTCAATGCGGCGCACCGAATGCGGTTGCACAAATTGACGGGCATCGAAGAGGTATAAGGAAGAGGAAGGCGCGTGAAAATCCAGACCATAGAAGTTTTGACATTCCAGGCTGGTGATGATCTCACTTTGAAAGCTTCCATTGAAATGATGGGATCGAATATGTTCGCCATCATAACTGAAGAACTCAGAATGATTGGAATTAAGTACCAAACTCCCACTTTCTATCGCTATTTGATCCACTAAAATTCGATTGGAGTCAGGATCTGCCCAGCGCTCTATACGGCCATCGGCGAAAGCCAAATACAGAGCATTTTGGAATACAATTAGATCTTCTAAATCTTGACTGAAACTGGCTAAGCTATAAAGGCTGTCGCCTGAAGGATCATAGGCTTCCAACTTTCGTTTTTGGGCCAGGAGCAGTTTATCCTGCCAGTCTAAGATTTTAAAGGAGGGCTTCGCACTATTGAATTCAGCCAGCAGATTTCCCTCAATATCATAGTGGCCGATCGCATTTAAATACAGATCATTAAGCCATAAGCTCTGCTGCCAGAAATAGAGATTTCGTGGGGCACCCTTAGCTTCAATCGATTTGATTTCTCGCCAGTACTCATCACAAATCAAAAGTTTATTGGAGCCATTCAGCACTAGGTAATAGCGATCCTCGATTTTATGGACTTCCTGTAAAACGTCGCCCAAAGCTTTGTTATTGGCACTTTGAAAAAGTCCGTCCGCATAGCGTTCTTCTTCAGGATCATACTGACCTAAGCCGGCATTGCCCCACATGAAATTGCCTTCATTGACAATGACCACAGAAGTGGAATCCGGAACTACCACACTGCCATTTACCGCCTGTGGACCAAATTCCTTTTGGCAAGCGGCAGAGAGGAGGGCCAGAACAATAAAGAGACTTAGCTTTTTTCCCATCGCCATTGTATTCCAAATCTATAATTCAGGCCGGGCTCTGGTCGCCAAGCAATCACTTGATAGTCGATATCCGCCAAATTATGCAGACTAAAACTGAAACGAATTTGATGAGCGGAGCGAATCCATCGATAGCTCAATTGTAAATCTTGTAATGTATAGCCCGGCAAATAATAGGAGTTGGCTTCATCTAGAAAGTAACGGTCGGTATAGTTAACTTGATAGTTAAGATCCCATCGCTTGTATTTTAATTGTACACCCGCATTTAAGCTATGGGAAGGATTATAAGCCAGGTATTTACCATTGAGCTCCGGTTCTTGCTCATTCTCCAGATTTTGGCTTTGCAAATACTGATAGCCGAGCTTAAAGCTAGTATGCCAGTCTTGCCAGCTTTTATTGAGATTTAGGCTTCCTTCGAAACCATAATTCTGGACTGTTTTTAAATTTTGGGGTTGCCAAATGCCTCCATTGGGCGTCCATTGAATCCAATTATCGACATAGATCCAATAGATATCTCCCTGCCATTGCATTTGCCAATCGGCGATGGAGTCGTGGCCTTCTAAACCCCATTCGGCGGTATAGCTTTTCTCCGCCTTTAAATCGGGATTGCCAGCTTGCACCCAATACAGATCGTTTAAGCTGGGCATGCGGTAATTGCGTCCAAAGCTGAGGTAGCTGTTTAAGGCAGGTTTCCATTGATAAGCAGTGCTAAAGCTACCTGTGAGTGGTGCTATTTGATCATCATAATGCTCGGCTCGTAATTGGAGAGAGCTCCACCATAATTCCTTCCACTGATATTTAGCCCGGCCATAAAGGGCGCTGGAGAAACGATTTTTGAAACCCTCATAGGAATCGGATTGGGCTTCATCGTAGCGACTTTGTAGGGCAGCTTCCCACTTTAGTTTTTGACTGGCCAAGGGTTTAAATCGCACTTGAGCTTGTAAGGATTGGTAATCATTGCGATCGGGCCTTTCGGCGGAAGCCAACTGAAAGCGATTACTGGAACGCACCCAGCCGATTTGCACATAGAGATGATCATTATTGGCATAATTCCGCTGAAAATCCCCAGTAAGGTAGAAATTGTCATCGGCCATCCGATCGTAGAGCGCACCATTGTTAAGGGAGTTCGGGGGTATCTGACGATAGGTCTGATTGTACCAAGCTTTTAAACTTATTAGATTACGTAGTTCCGGTCGCCAAAATAAGTTTTGCTTAAGATGTAACTGTTTGAAATCAGCATTCTGCCATTGATGATTCCGCATAGTTTCGCCCGGATTGCGGTATTGGAAGTCGTTCTTTAAACTACCAAAAGAAACTGCAGTTTGAGCCTTTAGATTTTGCGGTCCATATTCGCTGGAGTAGTCATATTGCTGTCGGCCAAAACTCCCCCCGGTAATACGTAAATCTTGCTTAAAGCTTTGCTTGTAATCAGGATAGGAGTTGATGAGTAATCCGGCGCCTAAATTTCCTGCACCGTAAGAATGGGCGCCTGTACCATAGCTCAGTTCCAAATTATCACCACCATGACTTTGAATTAAACTCAAGTCCATTAAACCTAAATTGGGCGGACTGATATCCAGGCCATTCCAATACACTTTGGAGTGATTGGCACCGGTACCCCGAATACTCAAGGTGGCCACCCCATTGGCACCATAAGACTTAATAAAGAGGTTTGTCTGCTCCTTGAGGGCTTCAGCCAGATTGAAGGCCTGGAACTTTTTAAGGCTATCGCTTCCCAATTGAACCAGGCGATGTCCTTCTTCCGGTGTAATTCGCAAGAAATGCGTGACCACCGTAACCTCATTGATCATGAATCGGGTTGCATTCGAATCCTGAGCCTGCAAAGCACCGAGGCTGATGAATAAAGCTATAAGGCAGGCTTTGATTCTCATTTTTGAATTTGAATGTGGAAGCTTTGCGCTTGATGCGAACCCAACTGAGCTTCTAAGATATAGAGTCCATTGGGGAATTCATCCAAACCGATTTGCTCGTCATTTGCATCCTTTAGAAATTGCCCTTGAAGGTTGTACAATTTTAAGCTTATTGCTGAAGGGACGGCAATTTTGTCTTGGGCCGGATTGGGATAAGGCACAAACTGCGCGAGTTTTTGATTTTCTAAAGCTAAACTGCTGGGATGAAGCAAAGCCAGGGCATCCAGATCGAATCCACCCGAAGCGAAGTCGGTGGGGTAGGGATCATTAATAATGCGACCTTGGGCATCGCGTGTGGCCCAATTACCTTGAATGCTGCCAATCACATCTACTATTCGGATATAGCGGATACTGTCTTGCAAGCTGATTTCGGCTAAATCGAAAGGTAGCCCAAAGTCGGCACGGTACTTCCCCGCCAAATTATGCACCTTAGTTGGATCACTAGCTCCAAAGGCACCGGTTTGTAAATTAGTGTCCAAAAGGCTTTGAGCAGGAAAGCGTTCAAAATTCTGCCCGTCGGAGCTTACTTCTACAAAGGCGAATTCCAGGAAAACATCACTAAAGCTATTTTCGAAAATAGCGAACTCAGCACCCGGTCCATCTACAATAGCTGGGCTGATAGAATAGGTCGCCATGCCGCTATCCCCCAGGCTAATTACCTGTCCATTGGCATGTCCGAGGGCATCTGCACTATCACCATGACTAACCAGACCCAGGCTTTTATTGGCAATGTCGAGATAACCCCTTTGAATTAGCACCGATTGTGCCCAAGATGCAATCAGACTGCTGTCTTTATGAATAGCAGTGGATCCGGGCTGACCGGCAGCTGGGGCATAGGGCCCTGGCGACTGCGCTTGCAATCCCAGGGCTATGCTAAAGATTATATAGAATGCGAGGCGGCGCATTAATGGATAATCAGCCTTTGGCTTTTTCCATTTAATTGCACAAAGTAGAGACCGGCAGCCCAGTCGCTTAAATCAAGTTGGGCTTGCCCATCAAAAGTTTGACTTACTACTAAGGCTCCTTGTTGATTGTAAACTTGTAAGTCGCCATTCTGCTCACTACTGATGTTTAAATAATCATTCGCAGGATTAGGGTAGATAGCGAATTGCAGCAGTTCTGTTTCATCTAAACCAATACCCGAATCTGAAGCCGGAACGCGTGGACGCAGGGCAGGGGCGAAATCAGTATAAGAACAACCAAATAGCTCACCGGCCTTTACATAGCTGCCAATACCCGCATTCATATACCAGTTTCCAACATTTGTGGCGCTCCAGGTACTCCAATAATTAGGTTGCCCACCTAATCCGGACCAGTTTTGATAGCTGATATCATTGAGGAAAGAGCCAGCATTAACGGTCAAAGTAGCAATGGTTTGATCCAAATCTTGAAGGATTTGCGAAGCTTGTACTGAATCGTTAAAGAGGTATCCGAATACCACTTGCCCTGAATCGGCTAATTGAAAGTCGATGAATAAGGCCATGCTATCGCTGCCACTGCCAATCCATTGGTCTACCTGAGAAAAGTCGAAACTCTCCGGATTAAAAGCCGCGATGGGTACTCCTGGTACTGCGGCCGGACTAAAGTCAGTATAGCTAAGGGCAAACCATTCACCATCCACCAAGGGAGTAGCCAAACCGGAATTCATAACCAGGCTGGCGGTATCGCTACCACTCCAGGTACTCCAATAATCAGGCTGACCACCAACACCGGAATGTTGACCGTAAATCACATCATTTAGAAAACCACCGGCAGCGGCAATGCTGAGGTTCGCATCCGCAGCAGCTACAGCATTAAGCAGGTCTTCTCCTGTTTCATTACCTGAATAGGCATAGCCCCAAGCGTAGGAGGAGTCGGTAGTTCCATCATTAAAGTCGATTACCAATAAGGTAGAATCGGTTCCGGAACCAATCCAGAATTGTACTTCTGAAAAAGAAAATTGAGCTGAAAGGGGCTGGACCAGAAGGTTTAAGATCAGCAGCCCGAGGAATAGTTTTTTGCTCATGAAAATCATGAATTAAAGGTTGAACAAAAAACTTCCAGGGAAAAGTAAAGCGAGTTGTTACCATTTTTCAATGGGCATCCAAGCCTTATTGCCTTTATCCTGAAAGCAAATAAGTAAGTGCTGATGGCAGGTCTTCTGACTTATCTCCTTTTTAACGCCTTCCCGCTAAGGCAGTGGCTAATGCTAAAAAGTATTGAGAATTACAGCTTCAGGAAAAGTCCCGGATTTACACCGGATTCCCTTTTAACTCTAATGGTTGAACCATTACAGACCAAAAGCGCCGCAAAAGTAGGTGATTTATTTAAGTTTCTTGATGAGTCCGGTAACTACTCCCCAAATCCGAAAATCCATAAAAGTGGTGATGCGCAAAGGCTCAAAGGCCGGGTTTTCGGGCTGAAGGTAATAGGCATCTGATTTCTTAATCAGGCGCTTAACCGTATAATCGCCATTAATAACGGCTAGGATTATTTGCCCTTCTTTAGCTTCCAATTCTTTGTCAACAATTAGGAGATCGCCATCATCAATTCCGGCCCCTACCATAGACTGACCGCTTACCCGAACGCAAAAAGTAGCTTTAGGATTAGCCACTAATTCGTGAGAAAGGTTGATGGTATCCGGAAAATACTCCGATACATAGGACGGATCACCAGCGGCCACCCCCACATCAAAGAAGGGGATTTCGATTCCGTTTTCAGTATTGATTGCGTAGATGCTCAGGGACATAGCTAAAGCTTAAGCTGTTAAGGTACTGGAAATGGAAACAGGGAAATTTAAAGTTTAGATACTTTATTAACCATGCAATGTTGGAACAGGACAATAGCTTTGGATCGAATTGCAAATTCGATCCAGACTTATTGGGTAGAATTTATAATTCTACTCTCTACTGGGTCGAATTTATAATTCGACCCTAAATCTTCCTCATATATCTGCTCCAAAACCTCCACATAAGGTCTTTGATGGTAAAAGCCCTCTGCAAAAGCTTTTCGCGCCGCATCCATTTCTTTTTGCGCTTCTGAATTTTGGTTTTTTTCCATCAGCAGTCGGGCTTTGTGATAGTGGCCATCTGCCAATTGCGGAAAGAGTTCCAGCACCTGATTGATTTCGGCCAGAGCCTGATCCTTTAGATCGAGTTTTTCCCAGGCTAGGGCCCGGTACAAATGTGCATAAACATCAACCCATTCCGGACCGGGATCGGCGCTAATGCGGTTGATATAGCGACTTAGAAAATCCTGAGCCTTTTGGTAGTCTTTTAAACCATAGTAAGCGATGCCTCGCATATAGTCATGATCTTGCGCTTGCGAATTGCCTACCATTCCCATAATGGAGTCCTGAAGATTAAAGTCGGCAATCGCACTTTCGTAATCACGATAAAAGTAGAGGTAGAGATAGCCTCTGAAGCCTGCCCAGGGATCGGGTTTTAAATCTACCGCCTTGCCGTAGAGGTAATGCATTTCATTGGCGATGCCTCTTTTAACTCGGGGGGTACCCATTTCGCGCCAAATGTCACCATTATTGGGGTCTAGTTCCAAAGCTTCTAAAAGGTGAAAATCCGAAGCGGGGGAACCCTGATAATGATAGCCAGAACCTCTTTGAAGATGTTCGGCATATAAGGGCTTTTCTTCCTCACTAAAGTCACGATGATACCATTGATGATCGCTACTGCAAGCTCCGAGAATAATAAGGGGGAGGAGTTTAAGGGAGGTAGTCCACAATTTCACCATGGCTGATTTTTAAGGTTAGATAGGCATAGGCATCACGCTTCTCTTCCCGGATTAGGGTTGGGGTCCAGGAACCAGGACCAGAAAAGATTTTAAATAGTGCCTGAACCAATTTGGGCTCTGCTTCAATTTTTTGATAGTCGAAATCATAGGCTTCCGCGATGAAGCGGCCGGCTACACCTTCGCAAGAAATGACAAATCGAAAAGTGAGCATGCCTTCGAAATTTTTCAGCAAGCTCGGATCCAAATGCTCTTCGATATGAGCTGTCAAAGATGGCTTTCCAGCAGTGAAATGCGCATCGGGATCTCCATTGTAATAGTCAACGATTTCTGATTCTGATCCACAAAGTTTAAAGCCTTCCTGACTGCCGAGGCTTTTTTGCGGATCAATCCAGGCCACGCGCTTTTTACCATGATTGGCCCGTTTTTGAAACTCGGCAATTGGCATTTGCTCAATCAATTCAGAGAAGAATTCTCCATCTTCGCTTTGTTCCCATTTCGACCATAGTCCTAGTCCTTTAATATAAATTTCCCAGGCTTTCCAGCTTTGTAGCGTGCTGTCTTGCTCTAGGTTTCGATAGGAACGATTGTAGAGGAATTTGTTGCCAGGTCGCCCCTCAATAAGGGTATCGAGCATTTCGTATTGATGACTAATGTACTGATGCTCTTGCTCCTGATATTGATAGTTTTCACGGTAAAAACCGCCAGCATTTTTCTCCCAGTACTTTACCAGTCCGGATTCAATTTCCACTCTAGTAGTATCGAGACCCCGCATATACCAGGCGGAGTCTACAAAGAGCTGAGCATCTTGATAATGATAGTATTGCCAGCCCTTTAGTTCGTAGGCGGCATCGTAATTACTAATCTTGATTACTTGATTGTCTAATAGCTGATAGCCCGTATAAAGAATACGGGTCCTTTGTTCCAAATTGGGATCCTTAGGGATATAGTGGTGGTAATACTTATTTACAAAACCCTCTTTGAAGATTTTCGTAGGGGGGAAGTTCTCCAGAACGGGCTGAGGCTGAAAATCACAGGCCCAGAAGAACAGCGGTAAAAGGAATAGGGTTTTTCGCATGCTTCGGCTTCTCTAGGCCTAAACTAAGGGTTTTCGAATGGAAGGGAAGGGTTTGGAAACTTGTAGATGTGTTAAAATTGAAGAGGTAGAGGGTATTTGCGGTTTGTTTCACCGCCCGCTTCGTTACCCGCCTACCGGCAAGCAGGGAGGAATTTCGAGCTGTTTTGCGGCTTTGCCTTGCGGTTAGCTTCACCGCCCGCTTCGCTTGAGTCGCAGAGGGCGCAGAGTTTCACAGAGGGGTTTTGCGAACCTTTGCTTCTTTGCTTCTTCGCGGTTTCACCTTCCACATTTCAATTTTGTAAGAATCACCAGTATCCCTTGTCCTTAAAACCACGAACTACGAACGACCAACTACTAAATACATATTTCAGCCCCTAGGCCTCTACTCTCACCCTCAAAAAATCCTCCATCATAACCTGTACATCCGCGGCAATGCTGAAATCCGACCACGGAGTTTTTAGTTTTTGCAAGGCGATTTGTGTTGCCCTTTGAAATTGACTTTGAGCTAGATAGCCAAAGAGAACATCGGTTTCATTTTGATAGCTTGAGGAGACACGATGACTGAGGTCCGCTTTTTCCAAGTGGAAGCCCAATTCTAAAAGGTGAGCCTTACGGGATACCCCATCATTAATGGTAAAGGCGATATTTTGGATATCACTTTTTGCAGCAGATTTCAAGATAAAATAGCGCATGGCCGCACTTAATCCACGACCTCGGTAATCTTGGTCGGTAGTTAGTTTGTCGAGCAAGAGCACTGGATACTCTAAATTCTGTTGCAGGCGAATATCGAATAAGCGTTCAATTTGCTCCTTGCGAAAGGCGATGCTCAATCGAAAGCTGGAAATTGGAATTCCATTTTGACTGGCGATGTATAGGATTAGCGCATTCTCATCATCGCTATTCCATTCTAAAAAGCGATCATCACTAACTTGGGTTTTGGATCCTTTTTGATAGGCTTTTTTTCGAAGATCAGAAATGGCCTGGGCCTGGGCAGAACTCGCAATTTTTAACTTCATGAGGCATCAGCTTGGTACAGGTATATAATCCGGCTGAAGATAAATTGCGAATGTTAGCTAAAGAGTAAGAGGGGGTTACCCTATTAGTAATTTTAGGGTGGACTTATTTTTCCTTCAAAGTTTTAAGATGCTGGATGTAATTCTGTAACAATCCATCGATTTGTTTGGCAGCTACTGGATTGGCGGAATGAACATGATATTTCAAATTGCTTAGATCCAAACCGGATTCATAAACTAACCATTTTGCGGCAGCATAGCCATCGGGAGCGAGTTTACCATCTGAATCCAATCCTAGATCATTATCAAAACTTATAAAATCAGGTAGACCATTTTGCTGGATATACCTTACAAAAGCATCATAAGTGCGAACAATATCAAACTCTTGCTCCAGGTTTTTGGGGTAGACCATGTCAATGCTACGGATATCGTCGAGAAAAAGCTTTTTCATGAAAATGATTAGGCTAGAATTAGATGCTTAGCGGGCTTATAGAGTCAATCCTAAGATACTCTAACCATTCCAAGGGCTTGGCAAGGTTCGCAGAATTAAACTCCAGGTGAATCACTCTTCTTGCTTGCTTTGAACTACTTCTGCTAGAGGCATGCATTAATAATGGACTCATGATATGGATGCCACCTTTTTGCACTTCACAAACTTGCTCTCCCTTAAGATTGGCTTCAGCTGAGCGAAAACGATGAATTCCCTTTTTATGTGATTTAGGAATAATCCGCAGAGCACCATTTTCAGCTCCGGTATTATCTAAATGGATTCTGATAGTAATGGTGTTTTCCAATATTTCTAGTGGAGGTTCTACGCCGTATTGCCCCTTTTTTAAGGTCCAGTGTCGATATCCTGTAACCGATGCTTTTTCCTTTACGGAGATGCTCAAATCTTGATGATAGGCAACAAACCAATTCGACTGACCGGCTTTATCAAAATAGATGGCCTTGCTTAAGAAGTAATCAGCACTAGCTAATTGTAAAAATATTTGCGAGAAATAAGGGGTGAAAATCAGATCACTTAATCCAGGAACTTGAATCAGCAATTGACGGATCGCAAATAGGTTTTCATTTTCAATTAAAGTTCCAGGCTCGGGCTTAGCTTGTTCCAAGAGATCAATCATCGCATTGATTTCAGATGCATTGAAAACACCGGGGATTATACTAGATCCTAGCTCTTCAAATTCTTTCTTATGATTGATGATATTCATTGTAATGTGATCTGAAGGCTAAATATACTCCTGCTAAATATTGTTTTATCTCCAATTCCATCCTCCGGATTAAGTGACAACCATTTTTAGGCGGCATCGTATCGTCTAACTACTAACTACTAACTACTAACTACTAGCTACTAGCTACCAACAACCAACTACCTTTCACTCAAAACCTTGTTAATTTCTTCCTTCATCAAATCATAGATCTCCCAGGCTTTTTCAGGATCCGTATGTCCTCCCGATTTTTGATAGCGCACTATCCCATTTGCATCCAAAATCAAATTGCTCGGGTAGCCAAAAGCCAGTCTGTATTGATTGATAAAATTTCGATCCATTTGAAAGTGCTCGAAATCAAAGGGCTGTAGAATTAAGAATTGACTCCATTCTTCTTGGGAGTCGAAGGTGATGGCCAAGAATCGGATTTTTTGACCTTTAAAATCTTCCTTGAGTTTATTAAGAGCGGGAATTTCTGCTAAGCAGGGAGGGCAGGAGCTGTACCAGAAACTCAGCATATAGATAGTGTCTGATTGAAATAAAAGGCTGCTGTCTCCCTCAAAATTGATGAATTGATCTACCGGGAACTTCTGGTTTAACCAGGGATATTCCGGCGCTTCTCTGGTATTACTTTGGGCGAAGCTTTGGCTAGTGAAGCAGATAAACGCGAAGAGGTAAAAAGAATATTTCATGAAGCATGATTGGCTTTGCGAACAAGATCATGAAAAATACTTAATCTATCGTCCATCGTCTATCGTCTATCGTCTAACTACTAACTACTAACTACTAACTACCAGCCCTCCTAACTACTTCCATTCTCCCCCTTTGCCATCTCTACTGCCCGTCGTACTTTAGCGGCCAAATAATAATCCATGCCGGCAATTTCCTTAAAGGGCCAAACCATGCCCGAATCGCCCATCCGTAAATTGGCACCCTTCGCCGAAGCGGCTAAGTTTCAAGGTAAAGAGGTTTTCCATCTCAATATTGGTCAGCCTGATATTAAAACTCCCCCTGAGGCCATTGAGGCGGTTCGTAAAGCCGACCTCGACGTTTTGTCTTACAGTCCATCCGAAGGTTTTGCCTCTTATCGCAAGGCATTGGCGGCTTATTATGCTAAGAATGGCATTCATATTAATTCAGAGGACTTAATCGTAACCACCGGTGGTTCGGAGGCCATTCTATTCGCCATGGGAGCCATTTGTGATCCCGGTGATGAGGTGATTATTCCCGAGCCTTTTTACGCTAATTACAATGGCTTTAGCATTAATGCTGGAGTGCATGTAGTACCGGTTACCGCCCAAATTGAGGATGGCTTTGCATTACCTCCCATCGAGGATTTCGAAGCTTTGATTACGCCCAATACCCGGGCGATTATGATCTGTAATCCAGGCAATCCAACCGGATATTTATATAAGCCTTCTGAATTGGAGGCCTTGCGCGATTTGGTAATCAAGCATGACTTGTATTTGATTGCTGATGAGGTATACCGCGAGTTTGCCTACGATGATAATTTCCATCAGTCTATCCTCAATTTGGAAGGATTGCAGGAGAATGCCATTGTAATTGATTCGGTGTCCAAGCGCTACAGTATGTGTGGAGCCCGTATTGGTTGTGTGATATCTCGTAATAGCGCATTAAATGCCACCATGCTCAAATTTGCCCAGGCGCGATTAAGTCCGCCCACCATGGCGCAAATTGCTGCTGAAGCTGCCTTGGAGGTAGATCCATCCTACTATGAAGAAGTAAAAGCAGAGTATACCCGTCGACGTGATATTTTGGTAGACGGTTTAAATAGCATTGAAGGCGTATTTTGCCCGAAACCGGCCGGAGCATTTTATGTGATTGCCCAATTACCAGTGGATAATGCTGAGCGCTTTGCACAGTGGTTACTCTCAGCCTTCTCGCATGACAATAAAACCTTAATGGTTGCACCGGCAGAAGGCTTTTACGCCACTCCGGGAATGGGGCAAACCCAGGTTCGTTTGGCCTATGTTTTAGAGCAGGAGAAATTGGTTCAGTGTGTTGAATTAATGCGTTTAGCTCTACAGGAGTATCCTGGAACCCACTATTAATGATCGAAATTCTCAAAGATCAGGATCTTGGTCCTTTTAACACCTTTGGCTTGGCCGAGCAGGCACGCTATTTTGTGCGTATTGCTAGCGAAGCTCAGTTGGAGGAATTGGTGGAAAATCCAATTTTTAAGGAGCAAAAGGTCTTATGGTTAGGGGGCGGATCTAATATGTTGCTTACAGGTCCTTTTGAAGGTTTGGTGGTAAAACTCGAATTAAAAGGTCGGGAGGTAGAAATGCTCTCCGATTCTGAAGCTCGGGTTTGGGCAGCGGGAGGCGAAAACTGGCATGAATTGGTGCAGTGGACCGTTGGTCAGGATTTAGGTGGATTGGAGAATCTATCTCTGATTCCCGGAAATGTGGGTACCGCACCCATTCAAAATATTGGCGCCTATGGAGTGGAGCTTAAGGATCATTTTGAATCCCTTCGAGCCTTTGATTTAGAAGAAAAGACATGGCGTAGCTTCAATCGGGAAGAATGTCAGTTCGGATATCGTCAGTCTGTATTTAAAGGAGAAGCCCGCGGACGTTATGTAGTTACTGGGGTTAGCTTTCGCTTGAGTAGGCAGAATCATCAATTGCGTACCGATTATGGTGCGATTCAGCAAGAACTGGAAAAGAGGGGAGAAGAGCCTTCCATCCGAAGTATTTCGGAAGCGGTAATTGCTATTCGTCAAAGTAAATTGCCCAATCCTGCGGAGATTGGCAATAGTGGGAGCTTCTTTAAAAATCCGGTGGTGAGTAAGGAAGATCACCAAAGAATTCAAAAGCAATACCCCGAGGTGGTGGCTTATCCGGCTGGAGTCGAGCAGATGAAATTGGCCGCAGGCTGGTTAATCGAGCGTGCAGGCTGGAAAGGCTATCGAAAAGGAGATGCCGGGGTGCACAACAAACAGGCCCTGGTTTTGGTTAATTATGGTAAGGCACGCGGGGCAGAAATTAAAGCCCTGGCAGAAGCCATTCAAGCATCGGTATATACTACCTTTGCCGTGGCTTTAGAAGCCGAAGTGAATATCATTTAAAAGAAGATTGAGATGCAAGTTTTTTTAGTGGCGGCACTTTTGTTGGGATTGGGATTTGCCGGAATCGCCATTAAGATTTGGGCGAAGAAAGACGGTGAGTTTTCGGGAACCTGTGCCAGTAATAGTCCTTTCTTAAATGAAGATGGAGAGTCTTGTGCTTTCTGTGGTGCTGCTCCTCAAGACAAGTGTAAAAAGGATGATTCAGAGGGTGAAGCCCGCATCAGCACTCAGCCTATTTAAGTCGGAATAAGGTCCATTTCTGGACAGATCAGCGAAAAGAGATTACATTTAGGGCCCTATTTAAATTGGGCTTAGAATTCTATTATTTGAATCTGAATGATCCGTTTCCTGAAAAAACTGATTAAGTGGTGCACGCCTCAAGGCATGGTCTTTCTCCAAGAGAAATTAGAGGCCCAGCGACTTCAATCCGATAGCCGATATAAGCAGTTTCAGGAGGACTTCTATTCTAAGCAAAAAGCCCATCATTTAGTCCTCTTTAAAGATGCTAGCCTTAATGTATATGGTCAAGGAGCGGAGGATTTACTGCTGCGTTCCTTTATTGCAAATGCCGAATCAAAGCCAGGCTATTATGTAGATATTGGCGCCTTTCATCCGGTGCAAGCGTCCAATACTAAATACTTTTACGATCGTGGCTGGCGGGGGATAAATATCGAGGCTAATCCTAAAAGTGCCGAGCTATTTGCGAATATGCGTCCACGGGATATCAATCTCAATATTGGGGTTTCGAATGAAAATGGAAGGATGGACTTCTACTTCTTCGGAGCAGAGCACAGCATTAATACCTTCAATAAAAATCAGGCGGAAGCCTTCTCACAGCATTTTCAATTGCCAATTAAAGAGGTGATTAGCATGGAAGTACGTCATATAAATGAGGTGCTGCAGGAAAATATTCCCTCCGGTCAGGAAATAGATTTTATCAGTATTGATATCGAAGGAATGGAGCGCAAAATCCTCGAAGCCATCGACTTCAAAATGTTCCAGCCCAAGTATATCCTTATCGAAGATATTAGCCTTGAAGGGGATGAGCTCGATTTTAAAAACTGGCTAAAATTGCAAGATTCCTGGCAGCATCAATACCTTTTAGCGCAAGGATATCAATTGCTGGGTAAAAGCCCATTAACTCTGCTTTATAAGAAAGGAGAGGCCTAGTTCAGCACTCGCTTTTCAAATCCTTCCGACTGATATACTTGCCAACCTTCTTTTCCGGCTTCGGTGTATATCAGATAGACTTCCATTTTACCGGGATGACTTTTAAGGTAGTTTAAGCAGCCTTTTAAGCCCATGCTCATAAAGGCCGTGGCATAGGCATCGGCTTCCATACAGGTAGGTGCCAATACCGATACACTGAGTAAATTGTTTTTCGCAGGATAGCCCGTTTTGGTATTAATGGTATGGGCATAGCGCATTCCACTGAGGCTATCTACCCAAAACTTGCGGTAATTTCCGGAGGTGGCTAAGGCGAGGGAATCCATCCCCAAAATAAACTGGAAGCGATCTTGCTGATCAATATCTTCAGTGGGCTTATCCACACCAATGCGCCAAGCTTCTTCTTTAAGGTTATGCCCCAGGCAGCGTACTTCACCGCCTACTTCTACCATATAATTGCTAATTCCGCGGGCTTCCAGCATTTCGCAGAGTAAGTCTACAGTATAACCTTGAGCAATGGCATTATAGTCAAGCTCCATTCCACTGGGTATAGCCCAAGGAGAAGAGATGGGGCTTAAGCGTTCCAATCCTATATAGGCCTTAATGCTGTCTACTTCGGAGGTATCTACTGCTCTACGAGCATCGGGCCCAAAGCCCCAAAAACGAACCAGTTTACCAACGGTAGGGTCGAAATAACCGCCCGAGGCTTCCCAAACTTCTACCGATTTGTTGTGTACGATTTGGAAGATATCGTCGGTTGCTATGGTGTCTCCACGATTTATCCGACTGATCAATGAATTGTCTTTATAGGTGCTTAAGGAAAAGTCTACCGCCTCGAAATGCTGCTTTAGAATTTCATCCATATTGGCAATATCATCGCCTTTGTACAAATAGCTGATATGGAAGGTAGTTCCTTGTGCATAACCATTGTAATGACTTTCTTGAAACTGATTAGGATCGCTGCAACTTTGAAGAAGGATAAGAAGCAGGAAGAAACCGGCAAAGCGCATAATTTTCATTTTGGGCAAAATTAAGGGCTTTAGGCCTTCCGCGAAAGCATCGCCAAAAATAGAAACATCAATAATCCATTGATGATCAAATGCTCAAAGCTCATGCTGTACTGATACCATTCTTTGGCATAGTACCTAATCCCAAAAGCCAGTAGGGGCGAGGCAATGGCAGCCAGAGGTACCCATTTGTCTTTTACGGATCGCTTGGTGTATAATCCAAAAGCATAGAGGCCTAAAAGTGGGCCATAGGTATAGCCAGCCGCAGTAAAGAGCTCATTGATTACACTATCATCATTAAGCTGACGGAAGATTAAAATCACCAGAAAGAGTACAAAGGAGAAGCCGAGGTGCACCATTTTTCGGGTGCGTTTCGATTGTTTGGCCTCCATTTTTTCAATGCGTAGAATATCCACACAAAAAGCAGTAGTTAGTGCTGTGAGCGCAGAGTCGGCACTGGAATAAGCTGCGGCCACCAAACCCAGGATAAAGAGGATTAATACCGTAGTTCCGAGGGTACCACTTAAGGCAACTTGAGTATAGAGTTGATCTGGCTTGCTAAAGCTGATCGCCTGGGCATCGGCAAAGTCGTAAAGCAGGACCCCCAGGGAAAGAAAGATAAAGTTGACCACGACCAGAGTAAGGGCCAGCCAAAACATATTTTTTCGAGCATCACCCAGGCTACGGCAGCTGAGGTTCTTTTGCATCATATCCTGATCCAAGCCCGTCATAACAATGGTTATAAACATTCCACTCAGGAAGTTTTTAAAGAAGTAATTACCGGATTTCCAATCATCGAAAAAGAAGATTCGCGAATAATCGGAGTCATTGATATAGCTCAGCAATCCACCCTCTGGAATTAGCTTTTGCTGAATGGTGACAATAGTGATGATCACCGCGGCCAGCATAAAGGTGGTTTGCAAGGTATCAGTCCAAATAATGGTTTTAATACCACTGCGGAAGGTGTAAACCCAAATCAAAATGATGGTAATAACCACGGTTAACCAGAAGGGAATTTCCAGCGAATCAAAAATGGCTGTTTGCAATACAATGGCGATGAGGTACAGTCGAAAAGCTGCGCCAATCACCCTTGAGATCAAGAAGAAAATGGAGCCGGTGGTATAGGAATTTCTGCCAAAACGCCCTTCTAAATAGGTATAGATACTGGTTAATTGCAGGCGGTAATAGAGAGGGAGCAGCACTTGAATAATCACCAAATAACCCGCCACATAGCCCAATACCACTTGCATATAGGCAAAGGAATTATTAGCCACTAATCCCGGTACGGATAAAAAGGTTACCCCGGATAAGGAGGCCCCCACCATACCAAAGGCCACCGCATACCATGGACTTTGCCGATTGCCTAAGAAGAAAGCCTGATTGTCGTCGCTCTTGCCAGTAAAATAGCTGATCAAGATTAAGAGACTGAAATAAGCGACGATTAGGCCAATGAGCAAAGTTGCATCCATGGAGGAATTTTTCACAAATAAAATAAAATGCCTCTAAGCGCCTTTATCTTTGTCGCATGGACTTTTCATCAAAATATTTGGAAAAAGCGGTATTGGAAATTTCGGGCCTACCTGGAATTGGACGAAAAACCGCTTTGCGTCTGGCTTTACACTTATTGCGTTGCGATGAAAACGAGGTGGAAGCCCTGGCCGGAAGTCTGATGGATTTAAAGCAAAAAGTAAAGCGCTGTAGCTCCTGCGGGAATCTCAGTGATCGGGAGCGCTGCGAAATTTGTGAGAATCCGGTCCGTGAACAAGCTTTGGTATGTGTGGTGGAAGATATTCGGGATGTGATGGCCATTGAGAATACCGGTCAGTACAAAGGTGTTTATCAGGTATTAGGAGCCCTTATTAGTCCTATGGATGGAATTGGTCCCGGAGGTTTAAACTTGCAAAGCCTTTTGGATAAGGTAGAAGAAGGCAAGGTTCAGGAAGTGATTTTCGCTTTGAGCGGCACCATGGAAGGGGAGACCACCGGTTTTTATATTTACAAGAAACTGAAAGATAAAGGCTTAAAGCTGTCTTCCATTGCCAGAGGTATTGCCGTTGGTGATCAATTGGAATATGCAGATGAGCTAACCCTGGCGCGTAGTATTCAGCACCGTTTGCCTTATGAGCAATCCTTACAACAAAATCGTTCCTAATGCTGAACTCCTTTAAGGGCCTGGCGCTCTTTATTGTTGCTTTGGTTTGTCGCCTTCCCTTTTTATGGGCCGGCTATGGCAAGGAGTTCGATGCCTGGAGTAATGCGCTCAATGCTCGGATAATTTCTGAAACCGGAGTTTATGAGGTTTCGCGTTTGCCGGGACATCCTTTGCAGGAGATTTTATTGAGCCTTTTATACCCCATTAATCACAGCTATTTCCTTTACAATTTTCTCAGTGCCTTAATTACGGCCCTGGCGGTTTGGGCTTTTTATGAAATCCTAAAACTGCATCGTATTCCTAAAGCCTGGTATTGGGCCTTAAGCTTCAATTTTATACCGGTTTTCTTTATCGCGGGTACCTACACTATTGATTACAATTTTGCCCTGGCTTTTATCCTTTTAGCTTATCGAAGTTTACTCTTAAAGCAATATGCCCTTGCGGGACTCTTTATTGGATTGGCTACCGGGTTTCGAATAAGTTCCCTGGGTTTTGCCTTGCCCTTTGCCTTGATGTTGGGTTGGCGAAATTGGCGCCCCATATTGCGAATGGGAATTGTAGCGGCATTGATTTCCGCCACAGCTTATAGCCTTCCTTTTTCAGAATACGGACTGGCATTTCTCGATTTTCATAAACCACCCTTTCCGGGCTGGGCTTCAGTTTTATACAAATTGGGCCTTGGTATCTTGGGCTTGCCCTTATTGATCTATTTCTTGATTTCTATCCCAGACTTTTTTCGCCGCAAGGCCCAGCATTTTAGTCCTGATCATTTACAAGCCTTAAATCTTCACAGCTTTTTGATTTTGGTCATTGCCATGCAATTAGCGGTATTTATGCGATTACCTTTCAAGGCTGAGTTCTTTATTCCGGCCGTTCCCTTTATCCTGCTTTTCTGGGCAACTTATACTAAGGAGAGCAAAGCACGATGGATCGCCTATATGAGTCTCTTTTCATTACTCTTTTTTGGTTTTGATTATAAAGATGAGTGGCGAGGAGCAAGGCCCACCGTGGGTTCAATAGAATTTGAGGCCGGAGGGAAAACTATTTACTGTTCCCCATTACAAGGACCATTATTGATCGATCAGGGGAAACGAAAGGTGCGATCCCAAACGGTGGAGCGTTCCATCCTCGCCTTGCAAGATGAGGCACCAGCTTTGGTGATTGCCGGCTGGTATTGGCCTGAATTAGTATTTAAATATCGGGAGAGCCAGCATATTATTGAACATTATTCAAGTGAGGAAGAGCTGGATTCAGCGCGAGCGGCTGGCTTGCGAATTTTATATTTGCCGGAAATCGGTCAGCAGAATGTACTAATGGAAGGACATTCTAAGGCCGAAGAATGGGGAGAAGCCCTTTTGGAACCATGAAGCTTAGCATCGTAATCGTTAACTACAATGTGCGCTACTTCTTAGAGCAGTGCCTGAAATCGGTCTATAAGGCCCTGGATGGCATTGAGGCGGAAGTATTTGTAGTGGATAATGATTCGAAGGACAGTTCGGTGGAAATGGTGCGAGAGCAATTTCCGCAGGTGCAACTCATTGCAAATTCGGATAATCCCGGTTTCTCCAAAGCCAATAATCAGGCGATTCGACTTTCAAAGGGAGAATATGTTTTGCTGCTCAATCCGGATACAGTGGTAGAGGAGCATACCTTTCGTAAAAGCCTAGAGTTTATGGATGCCCACCCCGATGCTGGTGGTTTGGGCATTAAGATGATAGATGGCAAAGGGAATTACTTACCCGAATCCAAGCGTGGACTGCCCACTCCCTGGGTGGCCTTTTACAAGATCTTTGGATTAACGGCCATATTTCCGCGTTCGAAGAAATTTGCTCGCTATTATATGGGTCATCTTTCGGAAGATGAAAATCAAGAAGTAGAGATTTTAGCCGGGGCTTATATGCTCATGCGAAAATCGGTTTTGGATGAGGTGGGCCTCTTGGATGAAGATTTCTTTATGTATGGCGAAGACATTGATCTGAGCTATCGAATCCTGAAAGGTGGCTATAAGAACTATTATCTGGCGGATAGCACTATAATCCACTATAAAGGGGAGTCAACCAAAAAGGGCTCCTTGAATTATGTGCGGGTCTTTTATAAGGCTATGGTGATTTTCACCGAGAAGCATTTCAGCAGCAGCTATGCCCGCTTTTATTCCCTCTTCATTAATCTGGCCATTTACCTCCGTGCAGGGGCGGCCGTACTGGGGCGAATTGTAAAAAGACTGAGCACCCCGGTGGTGGATGTGCTTTTTCTCTACGGCGGACTCTATTATATCAAAGAATACTGGGAGCATAATCACCGCTTTATTCAGGGTGGTGAATATCCACCTGAATTAATGCAAATCGCGGTACCCGCCTATATAGCCTTTTGGGTGGGGAGTTTGTATTTAAGTGGAGTCTACGATAAGCAAGTTCGGATTGTTCAGATATTAAGAGGCTTGATATTAGGAACGGTAGGCATTTTGGTGGCCTATAGTTTAATACCGGAGGCCTGGCGTTTTTCCCGTGCGATCATCATTTTAGGCGCCCTTTGGGCGGGCTTATCATCCTTACTCTGGCGCTATTTATGGTCTTTAATCAGCAAGAAAGCCATTTTGGTTTCCGCGAAGAAAGATCTGCGAATTCTCTTAGTTGGGGAAGGAGAGGAACTGGAACGGGTACATAAATTATTGAGAGCTAATCAGCCATTGCTTAGCTTTTGCGGATGGGTTAGTACGCATAGCGAACATGCTGAGCCTTACGTTGGGAGTACTGAAGATTTACCGGATTTGGTGCGGGTGTTTCAAATCGACGAAATCATTTTTTGCTCGGCTAGCCTTCCGGCGGAGGCCATATTCAGAGCTATGCGTAATCTGCAAGGCTTTGATTTGGAATTTAAGATTGCTCCGGGCGAAAGTCAGTTTATCATCGGCAGTAATTCCATTCATTCTCAAGGATCCTGGTATACTCAGGATTTTAATAGTGTAGATAAACCGGAGAATCGTCGCGCCAAGCGAATTTTGGATTTTACGCTTGCCCTTGGCCTTTTAATTACAAGTCCACTTCTAGCTTGGTTTTTCAAAAAGCCATTTCAGTTTATAGCTAATGTTTTGCAAGTACTCATTGGTAGAAAAACCTGGGTGGCTTATGCCGAAAATGGAAGAAGCAAGGAGCTGCCGCAATTGGCTCCTGGGGTCTTAGGATTGGATTTGGCCTTGCAAAGCAACCGAAGAGATGAGGCCATTCAGCGACAGCTTAATCAACTCTATGCCAAGGACTACGACTGGCAAAAGGATATGGCCTTTATCTGGCAATACCGCAAATCGCTCGGAAAATAAATCTGCTGGGCGATAAGCCCTGTTTTAAGCTCATAGATTTCATACCTTTGCGGCCTTAAAAAAGCTATTTAATCACCTCTCGAATTATGGCAGAAATCGAATTGATCATGCCCAAAATGGGCGAAAGTGTAGCCGAGGCAACCATCATCAAATGGTTAAAGGAAGAAGGCGACACAATCGAAGCGGAAGAGTCTGTACTGGAAATTGCAACCGACAAGGTAGACAGCGAAGTACCTGCTCCGGAAGATGGGGTGCTTATCAAGAAGCTCTTTAATGAAGATGATGTAGTTCAGGTAGGGCAGGTAATTGCCATTATTCAAACTGAAGGTGGTGCCGCTGCAGCTCCTTCTGCTCCAGCATCTGAAGCCCCTGCTCAAGAAACTAGCTCTGCACCAGCTGCGGCTCAGGAAGCGGAGAAAATGGTTGCTAATGGTGTAGCTACCGCCGCGATTGAAATTCCTCGTAGTGCTAATGGTAAGTTCTTCTCTCCTTTAGTGCGCTCTATTGCCAAGGAAGAGAATGTTAGTTTGGGAGAATTGGAAAACTTAAATGGTAGTGGCTCCGAAGGTCGCGTTACCAAAGCCGATATCCTGGCCTATGTAGAAAATCGTGGATCTGCTCCAGCCGCAGCTCCTAGTGCTCCGGCACCGGCAGCGAAAAGTGCTCCCGCCGCCGCACCTGCTGCGAAATCAGCGCCAGCTCCCAAGCCCGCAGCTCCGGTATCAATCGGTGCTAATGATGAAATTATTGAGATGGACCGTATGCGCAAGATGATTGCGGATCATATGGTGATGTCTAAGCATACTTCTCCTCACGTTACTTCTTTCGTAGAAGCTGATGTTACCAATTTGGTAAACTGGAGAAATAAAGTTAAAGGAGAATTCCTAAAACGCGAAGGCGAGAAAATCACTTTTACTCCGCTTATTATTGAGGCCCTGGTGAAAGCCATCAAGGATTTCCCCATGATCAATGTAAGTGTTGATGGGACCAATATCATTAAGCGCGGTAATATCAATATTGGAATGGCCGCCGCTTTACCTAGTGGCAACCTTATTGTACCGGTAATTAAGAATGCCGACAATTACAATTTGGTGGGCTTAACCAAGCAGGTGAATGATTTGGCTCGTCGTGCTCGTGAGAACAAATTAAGTCCCGATGAAATTTCTGGAGGGACCTATACCTTAACCAATGTGGGAACCTTTGGTAATGTATTAGGAACACCTATCATCAACCAGCCTCAAGTAGCTATTATGGCCGCTGGGGCTATCATTAAGAAACCAGCGGTGGTTGAAACTCCTGAGGGAGATATGATCGCTATTCGTCATAAAATGTTCCTTAGCCATAGCTATGACCACCGTGTGGTAGATGGCGCTTTGGGAGGAATGTTTGTTCGTCGGGTAGCAGATTACCTCGAGCAGTTCGATCCCAATCGCGAATTTTAAGTTATGGAATTAAGCCTCAAACGACCTATTTGCTTTTTTGATCTGGAAGCAACCGGAACCTCGGTAACCAAAGATCGAATTGTGGAGATCAGCATCTTAAAGATCTACCCCAATGGGAATCGCGAAAGCCGCACCTGGCTGGTGAATCCGGAAATGCAAATGTCGGAAGAGGTAATAGCCATTCACGGCATAACGAATGAGAAGGTAGCTAAAGAGCCTACCTTTAAAGAATTGGCGCACCGAGTTCTTGATATGATCAAGGACTCGGATCTCGCCGGTTATAATTCCAATAAATACGACATTCCCCTCTTAGTAGAAGAATTCCTTCGTGCTGATATCGATTTCGATATGGGGAAAAGAGTCGCCGTAGATGTCCAAAATATCTTCCATAAAAAGGAGCAGCGTACGCTTAGCGCTGCCTATCAATTTTATTGTGGAAAGGTTCTGGAAAATGCGCACTCGGCCGAAGCCGATACAGAGGCCACCTATGAAATTTTGAAGAGCCAATTAGATCGTTATGAGGATCTTCAGAACGACATGAGCTATTTGGCTGAGTACAGTAACCGTTTTAAGGCGGTAGACTTTGCGGGCTTCATTATTTACAATGAAGATGGAGTAGAATGCTTCAGCTTTGGTAAGTACCGCAATCAACCAGTAGAGCAAGTTTTAGAAAGAGACCCAGGCTATTATGGTTGGGTTCAAAACGCTGATTTCCCGCTCTATACCAAAAAGGTGCTCACCTCCATTAAATTGCGAAAACTGCAGTCGTGAAGATCATTTGCATAGGTCGGAATTACGCGGATCATGCTCGTGAATTAGCAAATCAGATTCCCACCGAACCGGTAATTTTCATGAAACCGGATAGTGCTATTTTGCCTAAGGGAAACGCTTTCTTTATTCCGGACTTTAGTCAAAATGTGCAACATGAGCTGGAGATAGTAATCCGTATTGATCGACTGGGAAAACACATCGAAGAACGATTTGCCCATCGTTACTATAGTGAGTTCACTTTAGGCTTGGATTTTACTGCCCGTGATTTGCAATCTGAGCTGAAATCTAAGGGCTTGCCTTGGGAAAAAGCAAAGGCATTTGATGGTTCAGCCTTCCTTGGACCCTGGAAAAAGGTAAAAGATTTCAATCTTTCTCAATTAAATTTTAGCCTGTATCGAAATGGTGAAATGGTGCAGGAAGGAAAGAGTAGTGATATGCTTTTTTCGATTGATAAATTAATCGTTGAAGTTTCTAAGTACTTCACACTCAAGATTGGAGACTTGATATTCACCGGAACTCCTGCTGGAGTAGCAGCCGTTCAACCGAACGATAATTTGGAGCTTTTTTTAGAGGAGCAAAGTCTGGCAAGCTTGCGCGTTAAATAAAAAAAGGGCGCAAAGAATAATTACCAAATTGTTAATCGTAGTGACTTATTATATTTGTGCAACGTCAAAAACTGCACAAATACTACCTTTATGAAGAAGTTGCTACTTCTCTTTTTTGGATTCCTGCTAAGTGCGAGCTTATCAGCCCAAATCGATACTCTATTTATTGAAACTTTTGACCCCGGAGATTCTATTACTACTTTATCTCTCGGAACGGCTACCACAATATGGAAAGACACCAACAACGTCTCCATCAGTGGCAACCAATCTTATCACGGAAAGGTGCAGGCACCTGCCACTGGTTCAAACAGTTCAGAAGTTGTTTTTCGTACTAACTCATTTAGTACCGTAGGTAAGACCTTCGTATTCTTAAACTTCTATCACATTGCCAAGATTAACCAGGTGAACTCCGGCTTGATTCGTATTTCTACGGATAACGGTGTTACTTGGACTGCCTTGAATAATAACAATGTGATTTACCTCGGAACCAGTAACTGGCGTTCATCATCAAACTTCCAGGAAGCATCTTACAATATTCCTAACCAAGGTATTAACCACTGGTTTGCAGGAACAGATCCTCCCGTACAAAACTCTTGGTGGCAATCCGAGCGTTTCGATATTTCGAACTTAGCGATTGATGCCAACGGGAATGGTTACCCCAATGTGCAGATTGAATTTTCATGTTTTGAGGTATTAAATCCTAGTCCTTTTGGCCGTAGCTACGGTGATGGTTGGTGGGTTGATAACCTGGTTATTACCGGTTCTAACTGTGAGCTTTTCCCTCCATTATTTCATTTTAACTATACCCCGATTCCTTGTTTCCCAATTCGCCCAACCGGCGCAATTACTCAGGAGCCTTCCAATAACTACAAGGTTGGTGCTCGGGTAACTGATACTGTTGCAGGTGGTGCCACCCATCCAACCTGGGTGAGTGGAATTGATAGCGTAACTGTATTCTATCGGGTAATTAACTCGATGGGTACCAGCGCTTGGCAGAACTTTAATATGACCCTTACCAGTGCTAGTAACTTCGAATATCAAGGTACCTTCAACAGTGTGCAGTTGGGAGATACCATTGAATATTATTTTAAGGCTTGGGATTTAGCTTGTCCAAATACAGCGCGTTTCCCAGACTCACTGGCTAATCCACAAAATGCTTATATCCGTTTTTGGCCACAAGCCGGTTTACCCTTTAAATGCGGTGCGCCTGATTGTGGAACTCTACCAGGAACTATTAAAACCTTCCCATGGGTTGAGAATTTTGAAGGCCCGGAATGGGTAGCTGGAACCGGTATTGGTGATAACGGAACCACCCACCGTGGAAACTTCCCGAATGAGCAAACCGGAATGAGATACTGGAACTTACAACCACCAGAAAATACGGCAGGTTATGGTTGGAGTATTCGCACCGGTACTACCGGAACTCCATTTACCGGTCCAAACGGTAACCATACTCCAGGAGGCGCAAAGTACCTTTTTGCCGAAGCGTCCCAGGGACTGCTAAATACGGGAACTACCCTTATTACCCCTTGTATCGATTTGACTAATGTTACTAAATGTTATGCATTGGAATTTTATTACCATTTCTTTGGTGAAGACATGGGGACCATGCGTGTTGATATTGATACAGGTACCAATAATGCAGCTTGGTATAATGGTTACTATTTTATCCGTAAGGAGCAGCAGAAAGCTCAATCTGATCCTTGGAAACGTGCTTTGATTCCTTTGAAAGAATTTAATGGTCAGTTTATCCGAATCCGTTTATTATCGGTAAAGCAGACCAGTAAAATGGGGGCTGCTGCCCGTGGAGACATGGCCATTGATGACCTGCGAATTTTTGAACCTACTCCAGTAGATGCAGAAATCCTTGAGGTTACCGCACCGGTTGAAGGACTTTGTTCCTATGGATCAGCGGAATCCATTGAAGTGGTAATCCGAAATAATGGTTGTGACAGCTTATTGAGCTTGCCTTTGCAGATTCAAACCAATACTGGTGCTGTTCAAAGTGAAACCCTTACTCTGGCCTTAGGAACTGGAGATACAGGAACCTATACTCTGACTACCACCTCCAATATGTCAGCTCTTGGAACTTATGATATCCATGTTTGGGCTAACCATCCAATGGATACCATTCCTGATAATGATACGGCCTCAAGTGCTACCATAACGCACGTAGCCTCTTACAATACCTATCCATTGGTAATGGATTTTGAAACGGTAACACCGAATACCTCACAAACTGGCACGACCTTATTTACAACTGAAACCGGCTTAGACCCTGCTTTTGTATGGAAGGTTGGTAATGGATATACCTTTACTCGTGGTACCGGACCAAAATATGGTCACTATCAAAAAGGCCAGTACTTCTATACTGAGGCAACTGGTAGTACAGGTAATGTATCCACTTACATTGTTACCACTCAGTGTATGGACTTTACTGCTATGCCGAATGCTACTTTAGACTTCTATTATCATATGGTAGGAGCTAATGCTGATGGTATCGAGATTGAAGTAAATGAACCAGGTGTTGATGCTCCGGATGTTTGGAATCCATTAGCAGGAAGCCTCGTTAGCACTTATTCAGGAAACTATCCTCTTTCTAACTACGATTACAAACGAGTTAACCTTTCCGCTTACAATAACAAGCAGATTAAAATTCGTATCAAAGCTTCTCGCACTGGTGTAGGTGATCTAGCTGACATTGCTATCGATAAGCTGATGATTTACAATCGTATTGCTTCTGATGTTGGGGTTGAGTTTATTAATAACCCTCCGCTGTCATGGCCAGCTAACCAGGTGTTTAATCACCCGACTGCAATCGAGCAGGTGGTAGTTCGAAATTTTGGAACCAGCACGGCTACCGGCGTAACAGCTACCTTGGCTATTACCCCTAAGTGTGGTGCTAATGCCGGTGTTACTACTACCTATACCAGTACAACTACTACCAACATTCCAGCGAATAGCAGTGCTACTCTTACTATGCCGAATATTGATGTGATCATCCCTGCTGGTGAATGTGAGATTTGCGCTTATGCTAACCTGGCGGGTGATACCTATTCATTTAATGATACGGTTTGTAGAACTGTAACCGGTTTGGGTACTTATGATCTCGATTTCTATGATGATTTCGATAATTGTGATTATGATGAATATGGCTTCTTTAGCTGGTCTCCCAATAATAACTCAGGCTATTACCTCCAATGGGAGCGTGGAGAAGCACCGGCAAACAGCCAGTTCTCTTCACTTCAAGCGAGCGATAATATCTGGGCTACTGGATTAAGCACTGGCTACTATATTGATGGAAAGCAAGAGGTATTGCGTTTACCAAGCTTGGATAACTTCGATACCATTGTATCTGCAACTATTGCCTTCTACCAAAACTTGGATATGGGTAATAATGCGGCAGGTACTGTTCAGATTAGCCGTGGTGGTTGGAATGAATTAGGAGGTAACTTGGCAACCTTCTCTAATATTGGTCAGAACTGGTATACCGGCTATTTCGGTACTATTCAAGGACCTGCTGGTACAGGTGTAACTAAAGGATTTACTGGAAGCTCTGTAAACGGTGCGAACCCTTCAGGATGGGCTTACTCTGTATTCCCAATGTCGCAGTTGAACTACGAGCCTAATGCTGTTCCTTTCCGTTTCTACTTCAGTTCTACCGCAGGTGCTAACACCGCGCGTAACTTAGAAGGTTGGGCAATTGATGATTTTGAAGTGTACATTCCACCTCAAAACTCTGCCTCTCCAGAAGATTGGGTATTTACCAATCCTCTCCAGATTCCAACTTTTGCACAGCCTTTAGACATCTTTATCCGTAATACCGGAGCCAAAGTTCTGGACTCTAGCCAAGTTAAGGCACAATGGTTTGACGATGTAGCGGGTACGAACCTTACTTGGGACGGACCATTCGAATGGGCCATTTCACCACGCTTCTTTATCGAAGGCAGCCGCTTCCGTTATGATTACACCGATTCTATTCCAGGATCAGTAATCACCACCGGATTGCATAAAATGTGCTTAATCAGTCAACGTCCTAATAACAAAGTGGATAACCGTCCAAGTGATGATACCGTTTGTTATACTGTAGCTGTATTGCCAGAATATGAATTCGATATTGCTAATGGTGATACTGCTTACTGTAATAATTTCGAAGACAATAATGGTGCTTTACCTTTCATTGCCCTGAATACAGAAACTTATGCTCGTGGTCAATGGAGCTGGGAGCGTGGTACTCCAACTCAGTTCCCTGGAGCCTACAGTGGTAATGGATGTTGGATGACTGGCTTGGATAGTAACTACCGTTCTCGTGATCAATCAGGATTATTTAGCCCTGTATTTGTGATCGATACCAGCACTGCTTATGAAATGAGCTTCATGCACAAGTTTGAAACTGAGAAGTACCACGATGGTGGGGTAGTTGAAGTTACTCTAGATGGTGGTCGTAGCTGGCAAGTATTAGGTTTCGCCAATGAAACCAACTGGTACAATACCGAGTATGTTACGGCACTGGATATTATTAAGCCAGGTTGGACAGATACCGCTGACTGGGATACCGCTAGCTATGTATTCGAATTCGATACTGCTGCAAACCGCGCTGTATTCCGCTTCCGTTTCGAGAGTGACTGGTCTATTCAGGATAAAGGTTGGGCTATCGACGACTTCTGTATGACTACTACCAAGAAGAAGGCAACCTTCCGTATTGGAAACAGAGAGTACAATCCTGTACCTAACTCTTATATTGGTGAGTTAAGTCCTAACCCAACTAATGACATTACCCACTTACCGCTCTTCAATGCGGAGGCGAAGGATGTCAGCGTCACGATTGTGAACGTACTAGGACAAGCCATGATGCAGAAGGACTACCACCTTGAGCGCGGAAGTGCCTCACTGGTATTCGAAACCTTCGACTATACTCCAGGTATTTACTTCGTAAACTTGAGTATCGATGGTCAGCGTGTGACTCGCAAGCTGATTGTGAAATAAGATTATCACGGATATGATAAGAAGCCCCGGTTTACGCCGGGGCTTTTTTGTTGGCTGACGCTTCGACACAATAGCCTAATCAACAGTGACTTAAAGTCAGAGAGCTTAGAATGTTTCAGACAGGTAGTCAGCTAAATAGCCAAATTTGGCCTTGGTCTTTAATTTGATTGTTCAGGAGAAAAAAGCAAGCAATGGACCTGAGTAAATTCACCATAAAATCCCAACAGGCCGTGCAACATGCACAGGCCCTGGCAATGGAAATGCAGCACCAGGCAATACAGGCTGGTCATATATTAAAAGGAATTCAAGAAGCTGACGCGAATATTCTCGATTTCTTTTTGTCAAAAATGAGCGTCAATAAGGATGGCTTTAATTCGGCATTAGGCGGAATTTTGAAATCCTATCCCAAAGTAGAAGGAGCTAATCAGTATCTGGATCAAAGCGCCAATCAGGCATTATTAAAAGCCATGAACAAGGCGAAGTCTTTAAAAGATGATTACATCACTCTAGAGCATTTGATCTTTGGTATTTTGGATGGTTCTGATACCGTGGCTCGAATGATGAAGGATAGCGGCTTGACCAAAGAGGGTTGGGAAGCAGCTTTAAAGGAGCTGAGGAAAGGCAATCAGGCCAATTCGGCTTCCTCGGAAGAGCAATACAATGCCTTGGACAAATACGCTAAGAACCTTAATCATTTGGCAGAGGAAGGGAAGCTGGATCCGGTAATTGGTCGGGATGAAGAGATTCGTCGTGTTCTTCAAATCTTATCTCGAAGAACCAAAAACAATCCTATACTTATTGGCGAACCCGGTGTAGGTAAAACCGCAATTGCCGAAGGCATGGCGCATCGAATTATTAAAGGGGATGTCCCGGAGAATCTCAAGGACAAAAAGATTTACAGTCTTGATATGGGAGCCCTGCTGGCAGGTGCTAAGTACAAGGGTGAATTTGAGGAACGACTGAAAGCAGTAGTAAAAGAGGTCACCGAAAGTGATGGTCACTTAGTGCTCTTTATTGATGAGATCCACACCTTGGTTGGTGCGGGTGGAGGAGAAGGTGCTATGGATGCTGCCAATATCCTAAAGCCCGCCTTGGCCAGAGGAGAACTTCGCGCTATAGGAGCGACCACTCTTAATGAGTATCAAAAGTATTTTGAGAAGGATAAAGCCCTGGAGCGTCGTTTCCAGAAGGTCTTGGTAACTGAACCTGATACGGAATCAGCAATTTCCATATTACGCGGTATTAAAGAACGCTATGAAACTCACCATAAGGTGCGGATTAAGGATGAGGCAATTATAGCTTCAGTTGAATTATCCCAACGCTATATTTCCGATCGCTTTCTTCCTGATAAAGCCATTGACTTGATCGATGAGGCGGCTTCTAAACTGCGAATGGAGATTAATTCCAAACCAGAAGAGATTGATATCCTCGATCGCAAGATCATGCAATTGGAGATAGAATTAGAAGCGATCAAAAGGGAAGGGGATAAGGACAAGGAAAATCTTATTCGCGAAGAACTGGCCCAATTAAATGAGGAGCGTGATGGCCTGAATGCGAAATGGAGTTCTGAGAAATCTATTGTAGAAGGAATTCAGCAGGCTAAAGAGGAGATTGAACATTTACGCCTCAGCGCAGAGCAAGCTGAAAGAGCCGGTGATTATGGTAAAGTTGCGGAGATCCGCTATGGTAAATTGCAGGAGGCCGAAGCTAAATTGAAGAAATTCGAGGCGGAAGCAGAGGATTTGCAGAACCGTGATGCTCTTATTAAAGAAGAAGTAGATTCTGAGGATATTGCTGATGTGGTAAGTCGCTGGACCGGTATTCCCGTTAGTAAAATGCTGCAATCGGAACGTGAGAAGTTATTGCGACTAGAGCAGGAGCTACACAAAAGGGTAGTGGGCCAGGAAGAGGCCATTATGGCGGTAAGTGATGCGGTACGACGCAGCAGAGCTGGTTTACAGGATCAGAATCGTCCGATCGGAAGCTTTATCTTCTTTGGTACCACCGGAGTAGGTAAAACAGAGCTGGCCAAGGCCCTGGCGGAATTCTTGTTTGATGATGAAAATGCCATGACTCGCATTGATATGAGCGAGTATCAGGAGCGTCATTCTGTAAGCCGCTTGATTGGTGCACCTCCCGGATATGTGGGATATGATGAAGGTGGGCAGCTTACCGAAGCCGTGCGCCGTAAACCTTATTCCGTGGTACTACTGGATGAAATTGAAAAGGCGCATCCCGATGTATTCAATATCCTCTTACAGGTATTGGATGAAGGTCGACTCACGGATAATAAGGGTAGGGTTGCCAATTTCAGGAATACGCTGGTGATTATGACCTCGAACATGGGTTCCAATTTGATTATGGAACGCTTCAGTGAAATAACTGGGGCCAATAAATTTCAGGTTTATGAAGATACTCGTGCAGAGCTCATGCAATTGTTACGTCAAACGGTAAGGCCTGAGTTCTTAAATCGGATTGATGAAAGCATTATGTTCCTTCCTCTGGAGAAAAAGGATCTGATGCAGATTGTACGATTGCAATTAAATAGAGTGAAAAAGCAATTGGCAGATCAACAAATTACTTTGGAGGCAACTGATGCGGCAGTGCAGTATTTAGCAGATGTGGGATATGACCCGCAATATGGTGGTCGTCCGGTGAAGAGAGTGATTCAAAAACGAGTGCTGAATGAATTATCCAAGAAGATTCTATCCGGAGAAATTCATAAAGACGAGGTCATCCTCCTGGATTTGGATGAACAAGAATCGCTGGTATTCAATAATGCCACTATCGATCTGAATTTAGATTAAAATTTAAGCATAAAAAAAGGCGGCTCCTTTCGGGCCGCCTTTTTATTTATTTCAAAGTGATTTATTCTTTCACCAATTGCATGGTAGAACGGAATTCATCATTAGTGATTTCTAAAAGATAAACACCCGCAGCACGATCGCGGATATCAATTTCCATTTCGTTTCCACTATTGGTATTAAATGGAGCTTCCCAAATCAAAGCGCCACTTAAATCGCTAATGCGAACCATAGTATGGATTTGGATTGGATGGGCACTACTTAAATGATACAAGCCATTAGCTGGGTTAGGGTAGATACGTAATCCTGAAGCTAAAACTTCCTCATTCATTCCAATACCAGAACTGTCAACTACAGAGAAATCATCAATGGCAATATCACTACTAAAGCCACTTCCAGTTTTTCCGCGATATCGAATACTGATGGTTTTACCTACATGTGCGCTTAAGTCAACAGTTAAGGGCTGCCATTGCGAACCTTGGTTTCCAACCACAGCTGGCGCTACATCAAGATACCAACGATAACCATCGTATAAATCTACCGCCAATCTTCCCATTTCAGTACCATTCATATGATAGTAAATGGTGGCATGCGGACGAGCGGTTGATGATAGATCAATACAAGGAGTAACAACCATGGCCTCTGCACTGTCACAATCACCCGAAGCTTCTAGGTATAAGTATTGACCATTGCTGGTACCTGGATTGAAATCCAAATTAGGACCGGTACCGGAACTGGTGGTTGGACCACTCCAGGTTCGGAAATCAATGAAGTCACCGACCAGGTTTTGATAATTATACCAGCCATCAGTTAGAGGGCATGTAACTGCCTCGCAAGTAATGTTTTCCACACATCTGGTGAAGCTTTCAAAATCCTGGCTGTAAGGGACTTGTACGGTGGTTGAAGCGCTACCGACAATACGGAAATTAGCTTTTAAAGAATCATTAAAGGCATTTCCATCGCCACTAGTCTTGGCCCAGAACTCATAGTTTAAGTTCACATTATTAAGCAGGTTCACCCGATTGTTCTGGAAATTATAAATCAAGGTATCACCAGGATTTAAACTGCGATTAATGGTTTCAACACTTGCTCCGCTAGTACCGATACGACGGAATCCTACGTCGATACCACTTACTGTATTAGTTCCGGTATTGCGAATTAATAATACAGGAATGTCACTGTCACCAGTGCTTACACAGTTAGGTAATTCTGCTTTTCCGGGGTTCAGAACTTGCTCCAAAACAATATCGGTAGGTACTGCACAATTAAATACACCAGGGCTTTTCTCAATGGCATTTGAGCGGAAACCTACAGAGGTATCATTAACCACAGAGGCTACTGCAAACCAATCCACTACGGTAGGATTATGAGATATCCAGGCATCAGACACTGTTACATAGTCTACTGAGTCCATGTATTTAGCGCCAAGTTTGTACACTACATAGCCACTAGCACCATTCACATCATTCCAATCTAAATGCACGCTATCTGGACATGCGGCGATAATGTTAATAGGAGCTGGAATTTGTATGATGGTCATTGGACCTACCATAACGGTATCGTTTGCATTGCGTACTCTTATGAATACATTATCGCTTACTACATTGGGAACCACCCAATTTACCTGGCGAGCATTTGCGGTTGTGTTAACCATAAACCAGTTTGTGCCACCATCTAATGAGTATTCAACTGTATGACTGGTATTGGCTGCATTATCCCAACGGATTAACTCTGAATGTCCCGTTGGGAAGGCCATACCTTCATTGGGATAGGTTAAAATCAACTCGGTGCTTTCGTAATAGGCAATTACGAAAAAGCGCTGATCTCCACCGGTAGGAACATTATATCCTTTAATTTTCACAGAGGCACTACCAGCTGCTGGATTATCCAATGTCACTTGCTCGATATTGTTTAAGGAATCGCGTTGACGAGTAGCCAGGCTGTTCAAGGTAGTGGCATTAGGCGCGGGGTTTAAAACCCAAGGCTGGTAAGTGTTCCCACCAATCGTAACTTCCATGTCTAAATCATTTACCAAATCGCGAGCTGCGGCAGGTGATGCTTGGCGATCCGGCCAAATAACCATGAAGCGAGCTTGAGCTGTATTGGCAGGGATATTGAAAGTGAAAGTAGCGGAATCACCAGTGCCTACACTATCGGTAGTAAACCAGCCATTTTCCAATACTTCATAAGCACGACGAGCATTAATACGTCCGTAGCCATAACGGTAATCCGGTCCTGCATTTCCCAAATCATCGGCAGTATTCATCAATACGCCTTTTAATAAAGAACCATGTGCTTCTGAACCTCCGTTTAAGTCTTTATAAGCTTGCATTAATACCGCTAAAGTTCCAGTCACTCCAGGGCAGGCCATAGAAGTACCCGTTTTAATTTCGTAGCCATTAGGTCCTCGTAGATCAGAGGTAGAATTTACATCTGTTCCCACCGCACAAACATCCGGCTTAATACGGCCATCAGTTGCGGGTCCGCGACTGCTAGAATTGGCTAATCCATCGGTGTGAGTAACATTCCCTACGGTAACTACATTCTTAGCTTGTTTATGTCCACCGGTAATATTTCCCCAGCCGATTCCGGCTCCGTAATTATTGCTACAAGTTTGGCTGCCATTATTACCAGATGAAAAAACATGTAACATATTGGGGTTGTCATAGGCATCTTTATCCAATTGCTGAGACCAGGTGCTGTAGCCACCATTACAACCATTGGAGAAGGAGTTTGAGGTTAAGCGCGCATTAATACTGCTGTATAAATTATCAGCATCATTTAAATTAACGGGATATTCGTGATAAAACATGTCCACTCCTGGAGCCATTCCTCTTGCTTGAGGATCTCCGTTCCCAGCACCTGCAATGGTACCCGCGGTATGATCACCGTGATCAGAACCTGCTGATAGAGGAGAGCCACTCGTAAAGCGACCTTTAAAATCGATATGATCGACAATACCACCCGCATCATTATGCGCCACCATAATTCCGCTTCCGTCATAATTCAATCCACCATTGAATTGTGCTTGCTGTAAAAAGTTTACTCGGTGGTTGGTTCCAGCCTGATAGTTTTCAGGTTCTCCCGGAGCATACTTCTCCTCGATATACTGAAGACAGCCCATATCAAGAAGTAGGTCCATTTGCTCTGGATCGAGTACGATTTCAAAGCGACGGTCACTTTCTTTCTGATCGAGAATCTCAATGCCCTGACTTTGTAAGTTTTGAAGCACATTCAAATGGCTGATTCCTGGGAAGTATTGTACCCACAGAATTAAACTTTGACCATCTGCGGCCCAGGCCCACTCATTATAATTATGAGTATAGAGAGGTTTAGATAAACGCCAGGCATCTTTCAAATTGAAAACTCTACCCCCGGCATTTTCCAAATTGGCTTTTGCTTGAGCATAGTTTGCTTGGCTTACCCGAGCAAAGGCGGCATTATGAGGGATATAATCAAGGGTTTCAAAACCAAATAAATCCTGTCCAACCTTCAAATTTGTATGCTGAACAAGGACATAACGGTAAGAGCTAAAGCTGATATTTCGACCATTGTCAATGGCATCGGCTCCAACAGTTTCGTTTAGAAATAGAATTGGTTTTTGACTTTCGGTATTTTGGGCAGAGAGGATTTGGCCACAAAATAGTAGTCCGAGAAGTATCAATTTCTTCATAGAGATAATTTTAGGGTCCGTAAATATACTCCATAATCATTAACATTTCTTTTACATAGAATAGAGATTTGGGTCAAAGCCAATTAGCAGGAACTATCACCTCATAAGAATATAAGCATGAACCTTAGCCTTTGATTCTGGATTAGTAGATTTGAATTCCAATTTTTAAAGCACCAAATGCGTAAAATAGTATTCTCGCTGGCCTTGAGTTTGTATTCAATTCTGAGTATTGCTCAAGCGACCGCTTCCTCTGCCATATTACACCATGTTCATCAATTGCAAAACCCCTTAAGGGTACTCTATTTAGCCGCTCATCCGGATGATGAAAATACCCGCATGATTTCATGGTTGGCGAATGATATTGGTGCCCAAACTGCCTATTTGAGCCTTACACGAGGTGATGGTGGTCAAAATTTGATTGGAACAGAGCTGGGAGCTGAGCTTGGGATTTTACGTACCCAAGAATTGATGCAAGCTCGAAACCTGGATGGTGGACAACAGTTTTTTAGTCGGGCGGTAGATTTTGGATACAGCAAGAATCCTGAGGAAACTTTCGAGCATTGGGATAAAGAACAAGTTTTAAGTGATGTAGTGCGAGTAATTCGTTATTTCCGCCCTCATATCATAATCACCCGCTTTCCACCGGATTCCAGAGCTGGTCATGGTCATCATACTGCCAGTGCGATGTTGGCTTTGGAGGCCTTCGACAAAGCCGCCGACCCTAAAGCTTTTAAGGAAACCAATTTGGAGGCCTGGCAGGTAAGTCGGATTTTCTGGAACCACAGTTCTTGGTGGGAACCAAAATTAGATAGCATCGCAGCCAATGATCCTACTTATTATGTGGTAGATGTTGGCACCTACGTTCCTGAATTAGGCTTGTCTTGTAATGAATTGGCGAGTTACAGTCGTAGTCAGCATAAAAGCCAGGGTTTTGGAGTGGCTGTGGATCGTGGTAGCCAGAATGAGTATTTGAAACTCATGAAAGGAGAGGCTCCTGAATCCAGCATTTTTGCGGGTTTACCCATGAATTGGAAGGATTATGGTTACCCTGATATTGCAGAAGGACTGGCGGCCATCGAAGCCAATTTCGACCCTCAGGCTCCTTATAAATCTTTGGAGGCCATTTTGGATTTGCATGCAAAGCTTCGCATGAACGCAGGTAAACGAATTTTAGAAAGTCGCTATTTAGTCGATCAACTTAATCAATTGGCTGCTGAATGTATTGGCTTGAAATTGGAAATTCTGGCTGAGAATGAATACGTGGTGGGAGGCGAAAAGCCTAAATACACGGCTAGAGCCATTCAACGCAGTCCCTTGCCCATTCAAATCGAAAAACTATCAGAATGGAAGTCTGAGTATAAAGCGAAAACCGGTCCGGTAGATTTAAGCACTAATGTATTGATGGAAGCTCCTCTGCAAGGGGATATTCTGGATGATGAAATGGTGAGCTCCCAACCCTATTGGTTAAGAGCGCCCTATGAAGATATGTTCTCTACTCCGGTAGCCGATTGGCAATTAAAGCCCGAAACTGCTCCTTATGGAGGTGCCCAGGTATCGGTGTATTACAAGGAAAAGGCATTTAGTCTCTATGTTCCTGTTCGCTATAAATTTTCGGATCGGGTGGATGGTGAAATTGAAAGACCTTTAATGATAGTGCCGGAGCTCACGGTAAAGAGTAATACTGCTAAACTCTTTTTCCTGGATGATCAGGCACAAGAATTGAATCTGGATTTTAGAGCATTCAAAGCCGGAAAATACAGCATTAGCTTAATGACCGAAGGATGGGAGATTAGTCCTTCAAGCTTTGAATTGAATTTTGAAGCCAAAGGAGATTGGCAAACCCAAAAGCTCAGCATTAAACCCAAAATGGGAGCCGGGCCTACTTCACTAATTGTTTTGCAACAAAAAAAGGAGGGCGAAGAGACTCAATTAATACCCTTGCAAAATTTAGTGGAGATCGATTATCCCCATATCGACAAACGCATGGTTTTGGAAAACCCGGGCATCAGTCTATACCCCTTAAATCTTAAAAAGAAAGGCGAGAAAGTAGCCTATATAGTTGGGGCGGGTGATAAGGTGCCGGAAGCCTTAGTACAGATGGGCTATGAAGTCACCATCCTCGATGAGCAGAGTATGCGCGAAACCGATTTAAGTCAGTTTCAGGCTGTACTATTAGGTATCCGCGCATATAATACCCAAGATTGGTTATGGCAGCGGCAGGAGCAATTAATGAATTATGTGAAAGCAGGAGGGAATGTGATTGTACAATATAATACCCGCGCTCGAAATTTCCAGGGGACAGATTTTGCCCCATATCCCTTCAGCATTTCCCGCGAGCGGGTTACGGAGGAAAAGGCAGAAGTTCGTTTTACCGATGCCGAACATCCGCTACTCAATCGTCCTAATAAAATCGTGAAAGCAGATTTTGACAATTGGGTTCAAGAAAGAGGACTGTACTTTGCCGATTCTTGGGATGAAGCTTATACCACTCCATTGGCCTGGCATGATAAGGGAGAACCCGATCGCTTAGGTGGATTATTAATTGCAAACTATGGCCAGGGCGCCTTTATGTATACCGGAATTTCATTCTTCCGAGAATTACCAGCCGGTGTATCCGGAGCCTACAGATTATTAGCCAATATGATATCCTATGAAACTGGAAACCCCTGATAAGCTCAAGTGGCGCCAGATCTACAGTGGGGTACTCATGTTTCTCTTTCTGCAGATCGTATTTTATTATCTAATTACCGCATACTACGCCTAGATGAGCACGCTGGATTGGATTGTTCTTTTTGGAACCTTGTTTGCCATAGTAGCCTATGGTACCTGGCGCACACGTAAGTCGCGCGATCTAAACGATTATCTGCGGGGTGGTAATGAAATGCGCTGGCTTACCATTGGCTTATCCGTAATGGCCACCCAGGCTTCGGCCATCACCTTTTTAAGTGCCCCTGGATTAGGCTATGAGTCTGGTTTACGCTTTGTGCAGTTCTATTTCGGATTGCCTATTGCCTTAGTGATAATTTCCGCCTTCATTATCCCCATTTATTATCGCCTCAAGGTTTATACTGCCTATGAGTATTTGGAGTCGCGATTCGATTTAAAAACCCGTCTTTTGGCCGCCTTACTTTTCTTGGTACAAAGAGGTCTGGCTGCCGGATTAACCATTTTTGCTCCGGCCATTATTCTTTCTACTATCCTGGGCTGGAACCTTCAGTTCACCAATTTATTTGTGGGCTTCTTGGTGATTGTATATACCGTTACCGGAGGTTCCAAAGCCGTAAGTATTACCCAAAAATTACAGATGGGAATTATCCTTTCGGGGATGGCCCTGGCATTTATACTCTTAGCCATCCGCATTCAAGATTATGTGGATTTAGGTACGGCCTTCAAATTGGCCGGATCAGCAGGTAGAATGGAAATCTTGGACTTTGATTTCGATCTCAAAGAGCGCTATACCGTTTGGAGTGGTTTAACCGGAGGTTTGTTTTTAGCCTTGTCCTATTTTGGAACCGATCAGAGTCAGGTGCAGCGCTATCTCAGTGGTAAAGACATCCGCGAAAGCCGTTTAGGTCTGATGTTTAATGCCTTGCTTAAAATCCCAATGCAGCTCTTTATCCTCCTTACTGGGGTTTTAGTATTTGTATTCTATCTCTATGTGAAACCACCGGTTTTCTTTAATGAGGTGGCATTAGAGCGTTTGGAGCAAACAGAATATGCCGATGAATTGCGGGATATTGAGAGGCGCTACGATCAAAACTATTTCGAACTGCAAGCCAGTAGATCCGAATATGAGATTGCTTTGGAGCAGGATAACTTCCGTAATGAGACGGTTTCCCGCGAGGTTTTCCTGAAGCGATTGAATGAGGATAAAGAATTAAGAGCTGAGGTAAAGGATTTGCTTTTAAAGGCCGATCCGAAATTTAAGGTTAAGGACACCAATTATGTCTTCCTCAATTTTGTGATGGACTATTTGCCTGTGGGGGTGATCGGACTCATTATCGCCTTGATATTTTCCGCAGCTATGTCGAGCACCTCTAGTGAATTGAATGCCCTGGCTACTACCACTTCGGTAGACTTTTATAATCGACTTTTCCATAAGGAAGCCACCGAAAAACAACAATTGTGGATTTCCAAAGCACTAACGGTGTTCTGGGGTCTATTGGCAATCAGCTTTGCCTTGGTCGCCAATCTCTTTGATAATTTGATCGAAATGGTGAATGTGCTGGGATCGCTCTTCTATGGAACCATATTGGGGATATTCCTGGTAGCCTTTTTTATCAAGCGTATTAAGGGTGGAGTGGTATTTTATGCAGCTCTAATTGCGGAGGCTGCGGTGCTTATCATCCATTTTGCACAAGTGTACAACTGGCCCTTCCTAGGTAATTTACAGGTGGAATACCTCTGGTATAATGTAATTGGCTGTGGCTTGGTAATGCTCTTTAGCTTTTTATTTCAGGCCCTTGGTCCTAAGAAGGCTTAAAGTCGAATCCAAAGTTGATCCTCATAGAAATTTTGACTGTCGCTAAAGCGCTGTTCAATCTTAAAGCCATGTTTTTCGGCTAATTGCTGTAAATCGCGGGGGCTGTATTTTCGACTGGTCTCCGTATGAATAGCTTCATGGCGGTCGAAATGAAAGCTCCTTCCAGCTTTTTCAATGTAGATATCCTGAGTTTCCAGAGATAGGAGATAAGAGCGGCTTTCGCCACTATGCGGATCATAGTTATTATAATGGCGGAATTTGCTCAGGTCAAACTGCCCACCTAATTCATCATTAATGCGACGCAGGATATTGAAGTTAAAGGCAGCGGTGATACCCATACTATCATTGTACGCGGCTAAAATTTTATTGGGATCCTTTTTAAGATCGATTCCTAATAGGAGATGATCTCTAGGTTTTAAGCTTTGATGCAGGTGGCTCATAAAGACATCCACATTATCGCGGCGGAAATTTCCAATATTACTACCCAGAAAAAGCACGCATAAGGCCTTATCATCCATTTGGGCCAATCGGCTTAAAGCCGAAAAGTACTCATCAGCCATAGGCTCAAATTCAAGCTCTGGAAGCCAGTGGTTCAGATTGGTGCTGATTATTTCCAAGGCATTGGAAGAGATGTCGATAGGATGGTAGCTAAATTCTTTTTTTGCATCCAAAGCGGCTTCCAACAAATAGCGAGTTTTGGTGCCATCACCAGCCCCTAGTTCGGCCAAGCGAAATCCTTGTTTGGGTAAATGGGCACAAATCTGCGGCGATTGTTCTTTAAGAATTTCGGCTTCGGCGCGACTCAGATAATACTCATCCAATTGCATAATCTGCTGGAAGAGGCGGTCGCCCTCGCTATTGTAAAAGTATTTGGAAAGTAAATATTTGTCATTGGCCTCTAGGCCTTCGATTACTTCTCTTAGGAAATCACTCATTTTGATGGATGTCTTTTGCCAGCCTTAAGCCGGTGAATTGCCAACGGAACCAGGGATGAAAAAAATTGCGGTAGGTCTCGCGTGAATGGCCCTCAGGACTGGCAATGGAAGCCCCTCGTAATACCATTTGGTTGACCATAAACTTGCCATTGTATTCGCGAGCCGGACCTTCATATTCCTGATATCCCGGATAAGGTAAATAGGCACTATTAGTCCATTCCCAACGATCGCCCCAGCTAAATTGTTTGTTGGCAATTTCCCACTCCGCTTCAGTGGGCAGACGCAATCCGCACCAGCGACTATAAGCATAAGCCTCATAAAAACTAATGTGGGTAACAGGGGAGTCCAAAGGAAGCTGTTCTAAACTGCTCAAGCTAAATCGGTACCATTGCCCGTCTTTTTGTACCCAATACAATGGGGCTTCAATCTTTTCTTGCATACGCCAGGCCCATCCATCCGAATGCCAATAATCAGGCTTTTGATAGCCGCCCTCCTCCATAAATTCGAGCCACTCAGCATTACTGACCAAGCCTTTGGAGATAGCATAGGCATTGAGGTAAACCTTATGCTGGGGTCCTTCATTGTCAAAATGAAAGTCGGGACCATTCGTTCCCATTTCATAAATCCCACTTTGCTGATGAATCCATCCTTTTTCTGTAGCATTTGGATTTCGATCTTCCTTAAAACCGGGATCATAGACCGGATAAAAGGCCTGTTGTGCCAGGGCTTTCTTAAAGTCGGTTAGAAATAGCTCTTGATGCTGTTGCTCATGATTTAAGCCCAATTCGAGAGTATCCAAAATGCCAGGGTCTAAATCAGGTCCATTTAAAAGCACTTCAATTTTGGCATCGATCTTTTGCCGGTATTCCCGCACTTCATTTAAGGAGGGTCGGGTTAAGGATGCACGTGCAGCGCGATCTACCCTCGGACCTAGGGCCTCATAATAACTATTGAAGTAATAGCTGTAATGCTCATCAATGGCTTGAAATTTAGCTCCTTCTATGGCCTGAATCACCAGGTATTCGAAAAACCAGGTACAATGACCAAGATGCCATTTGGGAGGACTGGCTTCAAAAGTACTTTGGGCCAAATAGTCTTCTTCCTGAAGTGGAGCCATGAGTTGCAGGCTGTGCTGTCGTATTTCTTGATAGCGAATACGCAGCTTTTCTTGTCTGTTCACTAGCTGAATTATGATAGGGTAATTTAGCTTTTGTGAATTTTATCAGCAATAAAAAACCGCCCAAATGGCGGCTTAAATTTTAATCCTGTCCGATAATTATTTCGTCTTCTGGTGGGATGTCATTACTAGTGTCGGTAACAATGGGTTGAGGTTCTTGATAAAGTTCCTCCCGATCGTCATTTTTAGAGCAGGCTGCCGCAATAAGGAGCAAGGCCGCTACTGGAATGAGCTTTTTCATCTTTTTAGTTTTAGTTAGCAACTAAATTAGATGAAAGTCCAGCGGGCTACTTGTCAATCCTTGTTGGTAAAGGCTTAAGCTTTAGTTAAATAGTGCACTTTGTAAGGTTTGCTGAATTTAAAATTGCACAATAATACCAATCGAAGGAATGCGAGTGCCATTGCCGTTTTCCAATAATTTGGTGTCGTAGCGCTGTTGATTAGCTGGAGCACCGGGGTTCAAAATGATAGGATTTCCCTGAGCATCTCGGTTTAATGCCAAAAGAGGTTCACCATCAACGGCCTGTCCTAGTAAATTCTGAACATCGAAGTAAACGTTCAAGGACCAGGATTCGAAGAACCATTTTTTGTCAACGCGGATGTTCACCCGATTGAAATTATCAAAACGCAATTCATTAAATCGACTCCAATCGGGCAGACCGCGGCGATTGAGATCATATACCTGAACTAGGGAGCTAGTGGCAATATCGGTTGGGGTATAAGGCGCACCACCCAAGAATTGATACTGCATGCCTATTTCCCAGTTCTTGCCAAATTTCTTACCCCCGGTTAGGGTGATGATATTTTGATTATCCCAGGAGGAGGGCACTAAATTTCCTGCGGCATCTTCAAACTCTGATTTAACCAAGGTATAAGCCAGGGTTCCAAACCAACCATCGTAAAGCTTTTGCTGATAGAGGAATTCCAAACCATAGGCACGCCCCTGAGAACTGGAAACCGCCGGTTCATTGCCAATCACCCCAAAGTCACTACCCAGGTTTGCCAGAGTAATACCACGTTCTGTTAAGAAAGGATAGTTGGCGTAAATCTTATAAAAGCCTTCCAGACTGATCTTAGCATTAAAGGGTAGGTAATAAGCAAAGCCCGCTACCATATGCTGTGTACTGATATAGGTCAAATCTTTATTTACCAGGCTATAATTGGTATCGCGGAATCCTAATGAGGTATAAGGCGGTAATTGGTAGTAGATGGAGTAATTGGCATTAAAGCTCAGCTCCGAATTGATATTATAGGTAAAGGCCACCTTGGGTGAAATCTGCGAAAGGGGATTGGCAGTTTTAGCATTAAAGCTATTTCCCTCTAATCTTAAACCCAAGTTCAAGCTGATTTTTTCATCCCAGAAACTGCGGTTGGCATTGCTGAATATATAATATTGGTACAAGCGTAAATCGGTTTCATAATTACGAGCTTCGGCCTCAGGTGGAACGCGTAAGTCTACCTCGCTGGTTTGGTATTTAATTTCTTCGAAACCTAATCCATTGGTCAGGCGCCAGCCATTGCTGCGACGGAAATTTTCGATCCGTAGTTTATTCTCAATTTCCTGACTTTGATAATCCAATAATTGCTGACCATTCACTTCATCATTATCCTCGTATTTATAGGCAACATTATTGAGCATAAAGCGACTCAAAATAAAGTTGGTATAAGACTTCTCACCAAAGTGGGTAAACTTGGCACCTACCGAATAATTCCATTGCTCATTCACCGGTAAAAAGGCCAATTGAAATTGCTGGGTTTCCGTTTCATTGGCATCCAAATTCAATTTGAATTGATCGATGGCACCCAAGCCAATAAAGGTGAGCTGGTTTTTCTCATCAAACTTGTGTTTGATCTTTACCTGAAAGTCATTGTAAGTGGGAAGGAAAGGAAGTTCCAATACCGAAAATAAAAACTGCAAATAGGAGCGACGGGCGGAGGCTAAGAAGGTGGTTTTTTCACTTAAGGGGCCTTCCAGAGTTAAACCCACTTCGGAGGCACCCACCTGAAAGATACCGCCAATTTTATCGCTACGACCATCTTTAAGTTTAATGTCCAGCACCGAACTCAGGGCATTGGCTTTTTCTACCGGAAAGGCCGAGGTGTACAGGTCTACCTCTCGAATAAAGTTCACATTAAGCAAACCTACCGGTCCACCGGAACTGCCTTGGGTAGAGAAGTGATTGATGCTGGGGATTTCAATTCCATCCAAAAAGAAGCTGTTTTCATTGGGCGCCCCACCACGAATAATGATGTCATTCCGGAAATTAGGGGTGGACGCTACTCCCGGCAAGGATTGAATTACCAAAGAGATATCCTGATTACCACCAGGATTACGCTGAATTTCATTTATTCCCAGAGTACTAACGGAAACCGGACTCTCATCCTTACGGGTGATGCGATCTTGAGCGGTTACACTTACTTCCCCCAGAGTTTGATTGCTTTCCGAAAGGGCGAAATTGATCACAATAGGACGAGAGCGACTCACCTGAACCTCATACTCGGTTTTGTTGGTATAGCCTACAAAGGAGGCGGTAACATTATAAAGTCCTGGTTCTAGCTCCAGCACATAATTACCATCTACATCGGTACTGGTACCGGTAGTAGTGCCTTCTATAACCACATTTGCGAAGGGGAGGGGCTCATTATTAATCTCATCGTATACCCGTCCTTTAATTTGGCCCTTTTGGGCAGATAAGCCAGAACTTAAAGCTAAAGCAAAGCAGAGGAAGCGTACTTTCAATTTTGTCGATTTTTTGTTGATGATTTAGCATCAAAAAACCCCGACCAGCGGCCAGGGTTCATGAACAAAGGCAATTTTTTTCTAAAGTATCGGATAATAAACTTTAGTTAACCATTTGCTGGTATCGGGTTCCGTTTGCGGATCGGTTACATAAAACTCTAAGGCTAATGGAGCCAATTCAATATCGTTCATAGCGGCATGCTCATGGATCTGAACGTGAGCCTGTCCGGTTAATTCATAAGGACCATAGTAGTTGATTTCCAAACCTTTGCTACTACCCAAAATGCGTTTATCCACTTCATCACTAGATTCGAGTTCGGTTTGAGCAGGAATGCAGAATTCGATGGTAGCACGACGAGTTTCCTCATCCCATTCATGATAAATGGCAAAGGGAGGGCCACTGATAATACTATCGGCTGAAGCACCGAAGTAGGCTAAAATGCGACCATAGTTACGAGCAAAAAGAGCCGAACCTTCATCGGCCATTTTCGCCATGTCCATTGATTCGGTTACACTGAAGTAAACAATGGAATCCTTTTCCACTTCATTCACTGGTCTTTCCACGATTTCGCTTTTCTGACTTTCTACGATGTATTTAATATTGGATAAGCCGGTTTCGAAGGAGTTTCCAACCTGGCCATCCATGAGTAAACCAAAGATTCGGCTAAAGAAGGAGAGTTCCCCATGGAATCCCCAGGTTACTTCCGTTCGATTATTGGCTACTTCATTAAAGATCCAATAGCCATGAGCAGGATCCATTCCCTCAAAATTTATTTGGGTTTGGATGGAATCCATCCCGGAAACGGAAAGAATCTGCTGATTACCATTACCAGAGTTCTCGGAAGTCCAGCTGTAACTAGCCCCTTCGCCTTCGGTATCATCGGTATATTTAAATACCATGGTGCTGTCACCTGCTAACCAGGGTGACCAGGCTTCCCAATTACGGAAGTCATTTACTTGTTCAAAAACCGCGCGTTTCGAGCCATTGATATTAATGGTTCTATGCACATCGAAATTAGAAGGCAGGAATAGTGAAATCAGCAAATACAAGCCAACTAAGCCCGCCAGGACGAAGAGTACAATTTTTAGAATTCGCATGTTGATTTTTTTGATGGATGGGCAATTTAGAAATTCTGCCTGTGTAGTTACCTAAATAGATTGCCTGATGTTAAAATATTGTGGGAAAACCCTTGCATTAAGCCTATAGTAGAAAGGAACAAAAAGAAATACCTTTGCCGCATGCAAGAAAAGATTCTGATTCTCGATTGCGGTTCGCAATACACGCAATTGATCGCCCGTAGGGTTAGGGAGTTAAATGTTTACTGTGAGATTCACCCTTACAATGCTATTCCTGAGCTAGAAGACTCAGTAAAAGGCTTAATTGTAAGTGGTAGTCCTTTTTCGGTAAATGATGTGGATTCTCCTGAAATCGACCTTAGTGCCTTCCGTAACAAAATGCCGGTTTTAGGAGTATGTTATGGAGCGCAGTATTTAGCTAAGCTGGATGGCGGTAGAGTGGAAGCCTCTGATACCCGTGAATACGGTCGGGCTCACCTCGAAGAAATTCAGAGTCAGTCTCCCTTAATGCAAGGTATGCCTGCTAATTCTCAAGTTTGGATGAGTCATGGCGATACCATTTTAAAAACTCCGGAGAATTTCGAAATCATTGCCAGTACTCGCGATGTGCGGGTTGCGGCTTATCATATTCAAGGTGAGGATACCTATGGTATTCAGTTTCACCCGGAAGTTTATCACAGTACCGATGGTTTACAACTCATCCGCAACTTCCTGGTAGACATTTGCCAGTGTAGTCAGGATTGGACTCCTATCTCTTTTGTGGAGGATACCATCGAGCAAATGCGGGCCAAGCTCGGAAATGACCGCGTGGTTTTAGGCCTAAGTGGTGGGGTAGATAGTACCGTTACCGCGGTATTATTGTCGGAAGCGATTGGCGATAATTTGCATTGCATTTTCGTAAATAACGGACTCCTGCGTAAGAACGAATTCGAAGGAGTACTAGAGCAATATAAAGGCATGGGCCTTAATGTGAAGGGTGTAGATGCCTCCGATCGTTTCTTATCGGCTCTAGCCGGAGTAAGCGATCCTGAGCAAAAGCGCAAGATCATTGGTCGCGTGTTTATCGAGGTATTTGATGATGAAGCTTCAGCCATTAAAGAAGTGAAATGGTTAGCTCAGGGTACTATTTATCCAGATGTGATTGAATCCGTATCCGTTAAAGGTCCATCTGCCACAATTAAGTCACATCACAATGTGGGAGGCTTACCCGATTTCATGAAATTGAAAGTGGTGGAGCCCATGAATACCTTATTTAAAGATGAGGTACGCCGAGTAGGATCAGCCTTAGGTATTCATCCTGATTTATTGGGTCGTCATCCATTCCCGGGTCCCGGTTTGGCCATTCGCATTTTAGGGGATATTACAGCTGAAAAAGTTCGCATCCTTCAAGAAGTAGATGCCTTGTTTATCAATGGATTGCGCGAACATAATTTGTACGACTCTGTATGGCAGGCCGGTGCTATTTTATTACCGGTACAGTCGGTAGGCGTAATGGGCGATGAGCGTACTTATGAACAAGTGGTGGCCTTACGTGCCGTGGAGAGCACTGATGGCATGACTGCAGATTGGGTACATTTGCCTTATAACTTCCTGGCGGAGGTTTCAAATAAAATAATTAACCGGGTAAAAGGCGTTAACCGGGTGGTGTACGACATTAGTTCCAAACCCCCCGCAACTATCGAATGGGAATAATCACGAAGCATTTCAGGTATTTTCTTTTTTTCTGCTTAATAAGCCTCAACCTTTTTGGGCAGGGCAAAGCGCGTATTCATGAGGTTCAAGCCAAAGAAACCCTCTATGGCATTGCACGTCAGTATAACTTCACCATTGATGATTTAATCTTTTTCAACCCTGATTTAAAGGATCAGGATTTGAAGGTGGGAATGAAGTTAGTAATTCCCAGCGATGAGCGGATTGCAGCGATCAAGGCAGAACGTGAAAAGGCTGTCCAAGATAGCTTGCTTTATACCTACCATAAGGTGCAGAAAGGGGAGACACAATTTTCGCTTTCCCAGCAGTACGGCATCAGCATCGAAGAAATGCGGAAGCTCAATCCTACCATGGAAGAGCAAGGTGGATTGCGAATCGATCAAATTGTTCGCATCCCTCGTGATCCGGAAAAGCATCAGGATTTTCAAAATGAAATGGCGGCCTTGGATACTGGCACCTTTAAGGTGGAAGGAGATTGGTTTTACCACCGAGTGCAGCGCCAGGAAACAGCCTGGTCCTTATCGAAGCGCTATAAGATTAGTCTCGACAGTTTATATCTCTTAAACCCTGAGGCCAGTTCTGGCTTATTGCTCAATCAATGGCTCAAATTGCCTAAGAATCGCAAGCAATACCGACCGGTATTGGTTAACCCGAACTTACCCGAAGTGGTGGAGGGTAGTAAAAATGAGAAGCAACAAAGAGAGGAGCTAGAGCGCATTGAAGATAATGTGGATACCACTTATGTAGAAGGAGACCTGGCAAACAGCAATTATTTCCTCTACAAAGTGAAAAGTGGTGACACTTTCTTTAGCCTCAAGCAACGCTACGATGTAAGTCAGGAAGAGCTTTTGGCACTTAATAAAGAGCTGCAGCGAGGTTTGGTTGTAGGTAAATACATCGTAGTTCCCAAGAAGAATGGATCTCGTGAATTGACCTGGTTAGAGAAAATCCTCAACGACAAGCGCGAAACGGAGAAGAATACCGCGGTAGTGAACGGTGAGAAAGTTAAGCCCGTGCTGCGTAGCAGAGAGATTAGCAAAGAAGAGAATCGCGATACCAATTTAATCGATATCAATAAGCAGTATCGCATTGCAATAGTATTACCCTTCCGCAGCGATCTCTATGCAGATACGCTTTCTGTGAGTGCATTTAAGCCACATCGCGACAGCGAAATGGCTACCCAATATTACCTGGGATTTTTGATGGCCGCAGATTCATTGCGTGCAATGGGAATGAATATTCGTTTGCGGGTTTTCGACAGCCACGCCAATATGAAGGATATTCCTAAACTGGCCCGCAGTATTGATTCTATGCAAGCTGATTTAGTGGTTGGACCCGCCTATGGTCGTTTGGTAGAAGCTATGGCCGATGCCTTGCGCGAGAAGGATATTCCGGTAATTAGTCCTTTAAGTGCCGGAGTTGAGGTTAAAAATCGTCCTAATCTCTATCAGGTAATACCGCCTTCCAATAGCAAGTATATGCGCATTGCCAATATGATTAATGAGCACTATGCTGAAGCCCATATCATTTTTGCCCATTGCGGCTCGGAGGCCGAAAAGCAACAGGTACAGCTCATTAAGGCACACTTGAATCCAAGGAGCAAGAATTTTATTACCTCCATGGTGAGTTGTGAAGAATTGCAAAGCCGCTGGGATCTTAAGGATCGTATGACCGAAAATGAGGGAACCAAGGTGGTGGTTTTATTAGGTGAGGATCCGGTATTCCTTAGTGATATCATTTCCAAGCTCTATGTTATTCGTGATACCAGTATTACGGTGGTTGGCAGCCCCAGATTGCTAAACTATCCTACTATGGAGCTCAGTTATTTGAATGCCTTGCATTATCACACCTATGAGTTTAGAGATATCAATTATTCAGATAGCGTCACTCGTAGCTTTGTGAAAGATTTCAGAGCGAAGAATAATGCCGAGCCAAGTCCATTTGCTTTCCAGGGCTATGATGCAGGATTATACTTCTTACCAAAGTTATGGCGCTTTGGATTTCAGTTTCCTTATCATTTGAAGGCGGAGAAGAAAAGTAGCACTGGCTACGAGTGGGAACAAATGCCTGAGGGCGGATGGGAGAACACTCATGTTTACATTAGTCGCCTACGGAATTTCAAAAGCCAAAGACTGGACACCAAGCCTTTGATGCCTGAAAAGGCCGAAGGTTTAAGTGAGTAAGTTCACAGATAAAGCGCTTCTTAGAGACTAACTTAGATGAAAATTCTAAGTGATGTTACGTTTAAAGATTGGCGCTCTGATGATCGTTTTTTTGCTGCTGGGCGCCTGTACCAAGGAAGATACCTTGACGAAGCAAAACACCAATACTACAGATCCGACAATTACCGAATCTGAATCTTCCTTGCTCTTTATGTTGGAAGAAGAAAAGCTGGCCCGCGATACCTATATGTACCTCGATAGCTTGTATGGTTATCTGCAGATATTTAAGAATATTGCTTCCAGTGAACAGAAACACATGGACTTTGTGGCCAATCTATTAGATAGCCGTTCTGCATCCTATCAAATTCTAAATCCTGGTCAATTTGCAGATACCAGTCTACAGGCTTTATACAATAATTTTAGGATTAAAGGTCAATTGGGCTTAGCTGATGGCTTACATATTGGGGCTACTATCGAGGATCTGGATATCTATGATCTGCAAAACTTTATTGAGGATAGTCAGGATGCAGATCTGATCGATCTCTATCAAACCTTGATTTGTGGATCAGGTAATCACATGCGAGCCTTCGTATCCAATATGGAACAGCAGGGCCTCAGCTATCAAGCTCAATTTTTAAGTCAAACAGAGGTAGATAGCATTTTGGCCGGTAGCCATACCCATTGTGGACCTTAGCTTTTAAAGTTCACCGCTCCTCAAATAGGAACTGAAGAGGTCCGCGAAATTGAAGCCATCCTCTAAGCGCTCCTTATTTAATCGTGAATATTCGGAGAGGGCCCACAGAACCAGCTCCATTAAAAAGTAGCGATCCTCTTTTGCCACATTGCTTTGGTAGGCATCCATCAAATTATTGAGTGGGCCGATGCCTTCCAGAGCTTTTTGGTATTCGGCATCGCTCCATTCAAATAGCATATCCAAAGTTTTACCTTGAGCAAACCAGTCGATCAGCGCTTTATAAGGATTATTCTGATCACTGGATTTAAGATCTTCCAGAGCAGGGAAGTATTCGGGTAGAATGCTCTTAACTGCCGCTCCAATCAAGTTTTCGGCTACAATTCCCGCTCCTTCTTGTTCTCCTTCATACACCAATTCTACTTTACCCGTAATGGCAGGGATAATGCCCATAAAGTCCAATAAGCGCACTTGGGTTTGCTTACTGCCATCAATAAGTGCGCGACGTTCGGCAGTACTTACCAGGTTCTCCAAGGCCGAGATGGTTAAACGGGTAGAAACCCCGCTCTTCGCGTCGATATATTCGTTTTCACGTGCTTCAAAGGCGATTTGCTCTAGGAGTTCCAAAGCTGGATCAGGAATAGCCACACGTTCACTTTGCTCCAATTGCAATTTGGCTTCCTGACGGGTAATCTCCCTCGCGGTTTTACGGTCCTTGGGATAATGCGTTAAAATCTGACTACCAATACGGTCTTTCAAGGGGGTTACAATAGAACCACGGTTGGTATAATCTTCAGGATTGGCGGTGAATACAAATTGCACATCCAGAGGTAAACGAAGCTTAAAGCCACGAATCTGAATATCGCCTTCCTGCAAAATATTAAAAAGCGCTACCTGAATGCGCGCCTGAAGGTCGGGTAGTTCATTGATCACAAAAATGCAGCGGTGAGCACGCGGGATCATTCCAAAGTGGATGCTTAATTCATCCGAATATGAAACCTTGAGATTGGCGGCTTTAATTGGATCTACATCACCAATAAGGTCTGCAATACTCACATCGGGAGTGGCCAATTTCTCAAAATAACGATCTTCACGATGCAGCCATTTTATTGGACTGTCATCACCCATTTCGGCAATGCGACTTTTAGCCCAACGGGAGAGGGGAGCCATAGGATCATCATTTAGATCACTGCCTTCCAGCACAGGGATGTACTCATCCAAGAGGGCCGTCATTTGGCGTGCTAAGCGGGTTTTTGCCTGTCCGCGTAAACCCAGGAAATTAATATTATGACCGGCAAGTAAAGCTCTTTCCACATCCGGAATAACCGTGTTTTCATAGCCATGTATGCCTTCGAACACCTTTTCTCCAGCTTGTAATTTGCTGATTAGGTTTTGGCGAATCTCAGTTTTTATGTTGCGACTTTGATAGCCGCTTTTCTTTAAATCACCTAAGGTTTTAATCTTGGAGTAGTCCATCTTAGTTTATTCTACGCTTGCGATTGTTTTCGTAATCCTGAAATATAAAGTCACCCAGGCCATTGAGCCCGGTATAAAAGGCCTTACCCTTATTGGCTTGGGTAAAGTGTTCTACAAATTGTTGCAGATAAGGGTCCTGGGCAATCATAAAGGTGGTGATGGGAATGCCGGCTCGGCGGCAAGCCGCTGCACGATTGTAACATTTGCCAACGATATAATCATCCAGGCCAAAGCTGTTCTTATAATAGCTTCCATCGGGTTCATGCAAACAGCTGGGCTTTCCATCCGTAATCATGAAAATTTGCTTGTTGCTGTTTTTCTTTTTCCGCAATAGGTCCATGGCTAAATCTAGGCCAGCTACCGTATTGGTATGATAGGGCCCTACCTTTAAATAGGGCACTTCTTCCAATTCAATTTGCCAGGCATCATTGCCAAATACAATAATGTCCAGCGTATCCTTGGGGTAGCGAGTTTTAATAAATTCGGCGAGAGCTAGTGCCACGCGTTTGGCAGGAGTAATGCGATCTTCACCGTAAAGAATCATGGAATGACTGATGTCGATCATCAAAACGGTGCTTAGTTGAGCCTTGTAAAATTGCTCATTCACCACCAGGTCATCCTGACTCATCCTCAGATCATCAATGCCATTATTAGCATAGGCATTTTTCAGACTCTGAGGCATATCAATTTGCTCCAGGCTGTCGCCAAATTGATAGGGGCGGTGGTCACTGCTGTTTTCATCACCGGGACCCGCATGTTTGGTTTGATGATTTCCTGTTTGGCTTTTTTTGAGTTTACCAAAGACTTGCTCCAGGGCTCGATGCCGGATGGCACGCTCCGTTTTGGCAGTCATGGCTAAACCCGAACCACCACCATCATCAATCTCTTCTCGAAGGAAACCTTTCTTTTTAAGGTCTTCGATAAAGTCGTCGATTGTATAATCTTTGGTACTCAGCTCGTACTCCTGATCCAGAGCACGCAGCCAATCTATAGCCTCGTCCACATCGCCACTGCTGTGCAAGAGGAGTTCTTTAAACACTTCCAGCAGGCGATCAAAAGTACTTTGACTTTTGCCTTTGTACTTACTAAAACGCAATCCTTGCATAAGGGGAAATTCCTACAATTAACCCGAAGATGCAAGGAAGGTTTCAAGCTTTTGATGATGAGCTGATGCCTTTAATTTATAGAACCCACCACGCGCTCCATAAATTGGTTGAGCGCTTCTTTGCGAGGAGTTCCGGCCTTAATGGCTTTGTGTACTTCCAATGCTCCATAGAAATTAGACATGAGCTCACCAATGGTTTCCAGTTCTTCGTCTTTCAATCCTTTGGCATCGGCCATGTGCTCTAAGAGTTCGATACTTTCATGAACCCAATCTTCGTCATTGGCTTCAATAAAATCTACGGCATGTTTGATTATAGGTAGGCGCATTTTCTTTTCGTTTTGACAAAAGTAATATAATGTATTACTATGTGTTTTATGAATTAATAAGAATTAACTATTAATCGATATTGTACCTTGCGGCAAAATCTTCGAATGGGAACAATAAGCAAGGTACGCTATCAGGGCGCTCTGCGCAATGACTTAGAGCACTTAGCCTCCGGGCAAATTATGCAGACTGATGCGCCTCTGGATAACAATGGATTGGGACAGGCATTTTCACCTACCGACCTATTAGCCACCTCATTGGCATCTTGTGCCCTTACGGTGATGGGAATTCGAGCCCGTCAGGAAGGCTTTGATCTGGAAGATTGTCAGGCTACGGTAGATAAAGTTATGGCCAGTGAGCCTCGTAGGGTGGCGGCAGTTCAAGTACGGATCCAACTTAAAGCCAATTGTTCCGAAAAGATGCAACGAATTTTGGAGGGGATAGGTCGCAATTGTCCGGTAGCTAAAAGCCTGGATCCGCAGCTTGAACAAAGCTTTGTATTTGAATGGCGGGATTAAGGGATTAACAAGCTACACTGGCTACTTGTACCATCCTTAAAATAGATCTGAACTTTGTAGAGTCCGGAGCGTAAATCGTGTACGGAATAGCGCTCCATTCTAAAGTACTCCTTCATTTGATTTCCTCGCAAATCGTAAATCACTATGCGAACAGGCTTCGCAACACTCTGTATTTTGAAATAATTTTCGCTGGGATTTGGGAAGAGTTTAATGGCGTGCAAACCATTGTTTTGGAGTCCTATGTTTTGCCCCTTACGGTATACATCCTTGAAACTCATTTCGGCAAAGAGATAGCCACCAGCCTTGCGAATGCTTTTTACGGCATTGGTTCCAAAAGGATCTGTGGGTAAATGGGCTTCTTGAAGATTCCAATTTGCACCGGCATCAGCCGAATATAGAATTCCCGCTTTTTCATTAGATCCCTTTGATTTTAGGCCTAGCCAGATTTCATTCCCCTCGGCATAAATGCAACTGACTCCGCGTTTTTGACCAAAGGCACCATTTCCTAAAATACTCTGCAGAGCAATGCTATTCCAGCTATTGCCGCGGTCATCACTGGAGTACAAAGTCCAATCCTGATTGGCATCCGTAGTTGCCATATAGATCTTCTGGGGGGTGCATAAAAGAATACTGGCTAAGGTGAGGTTGGGGAGATTGCTATTACTGGTTTGCACAAAAGAACCCCTTGGCTGACTCAAATAGTAAAAGCTACCGCCGATAGAAGCCCAAAGCGTATCATTATATACATCGAAACCATTCATGAAATTGCCATTGGCAAAGGCATCCTCATGGTATTCGGTGGAATCTTTATGTCGCCAATAAAAGGAGGTAGGAGTGTTCAGCTGATAAAAGATATAGTCACCCAATTGCTGGGCCTTAATTACTCGGGCGCGATAAGTCTGACTAATGGCACTGTAGGGCATGCCTAGGGTATCGATGATCCAATTTTGCCCTTGATCAATACTGTAATACTGAATGCCTCCAGCGGCAGCCGAAACCATGGTGGAGACAAACAGCTTTTGATTATGACTGTAAAATTGCACGGGTATCCCATTAAAGGCAGATTGCGCCAAGGTATCCCAGGTCGCACCATAATCATCTGAATATTGCAAACCACTTAAATAGGTATGCGCATAGAGTCGACCTTGAAAATGCGTAAAAGCATCAATGGCTTCAATATCAGGGTTGTTGAGAGCATTGGTGATTCCACAAGAATCCCACTGAGCATGGGTGAAGAAAGAGCTTATAAGGAGACTGCTGAGTAGAATTTGGCGCATCTTACAATTTTTCTAGCAAAGCTAAGTGGCACTCAGAGCCCTGTCTATAGGGCAAATGTCCTATTTAATCGAAGAGCCGGTATTGGCCTTTGCGCATTCTTCGGAATGACTGATAATTATAATCGCTTAGTTCCCTTCCGGCAAAATAGCGCTTGCGGGCTAGTAGGATGCTTTGTTTGATTTGTTCTGCCATTTCACCATGGCCATGCATTCTTCGGCCAAACTGGGAGTCATTTAGTTGACCATCATGACTGGCTGCTACTAGATTATAGACTTTTTGGTAGCGATCGGGATAATGCTTTTCCAGCCAAGCCAGGAATACATCTTTAACCTGACCATTGAGCCTGAGAATGGTATAGCTGATGTTTCGCGCTCCTGCATCGGCCACCTTTTCGGCAATGTTTAATACTTCATGACTGTTTAATCCAGGGATTATTGGCGCTATAAGTACCTGTACAGGAATGCCTAAATCACTTAGTTTTTTGATAAGCGCCAATCGACGTTTAGCAGTTGCGGTGCGAGGCTCCATTTTTCGGCGCAAATCTTCGTCCAGGCTATTCAGGCTAAAAGCCACATGGACCAAATTGAGTTTATTGAGCTCAATTAGCAGATCCAAATCACGCTCAATCAGAATGTTCTTGGTGACTATGCCAACCGGATTGCGATATTCTAAAAATACCTTCAATAAACTTCGAGTAATCTCCAACTTTCGCTCCAAGGGTTGGTAGCAATCGGTATTGCCGGATAGCATAATGGCTTCGGGCTGCCAGGAGCTTTTTTCAAAATGACGCGCTAATAGGTCGGCGGCATTGCGCTTCACCAGAATTTGTCTTTCGAAATCGAGGCCGGCATCCAAGGCCCAATAAGTATGGGTATTGCGGGCATAGCAATAGGAGCAGCCGTGTTCGCAGCCTTGATAGGGATTTAAACTCCATTTATGTCCAATGTCAGGGCTTACTACCGCATTCACAATGCTTTTAGCATTTACAGTAGTATACTGGGTCGCTTCATCGGCCCAAGGGTTTTCACCATTTTGATGCTGCCACTCCTGAAATTCGGGATCTTCTATATACTCTCGCGATTCAAAGGGATTATGAACTTTATCCTGGCTGCCTCTGCCACGGCGTTCAGGCTTCATTTTTTAACCTGAATTTCAATTCCTGAAGCTCTGTTTTCAGTTCATCAATACCCTGCATCATCTTTTGATAATGCATATCCTGTAAGTCCTTTTCGCCGGGCACCTGAAAGCTTAGAATTCCTTTGGCCCGCCAAACTTCCAAAATCTCCAAGGCATCCAAATAATAAGGCTTGTACTCGGTATTATCAGATTTAAGCAATAAGCGATTCTTGGAGCTCAGCTCATTTTCAATTCGCTTGTAAACGATGCCATCATTAAGGGTGAGTAAAATGTAGCAGGCATTATTCTTCAGGGTTTCCCAGTTTTCTTCGAACTCACCAATAATGTAAGATCCCGGTTGAACCGGCAACATGGAGTCTCCTTCAATTTGAAAAATCCGCAGGGTACCGCTTTGCTGTAATTCAGGGAGAGGAAGGCTAATTGATTTTAAGCCTTCGATATATTCTGTGTCCGCATAACCTTGCGTATAACCAGCGGCAGCCTTTTGGGGAATCAAACTAATTAACTCTCGGCCGGAAGGCTCAACCGCCACAGGTAATATGCGAAGAGGATAATCACTGCGAATGGGACTGGGACTCTTTTGATCCAGCTTTTTATAGAGTAGGGCTTCCAGAGAAACTCCGAAGAGATGGCAAAAGAGCTGCAAGGTATCCAAACGGGGTTCCGAGCGAGCATCCTCATAAGCGCCAATTAAGCTTCGATTAACATTGAGCTTTTCGGCAAGCTGAGCTTGAGTCCAGCCCTTTTGCTTGCGTAAAATCCGAATATTAGGTCCAAGTTGTTTCAAGAGAAAAAGATTTGTTGCTAAAATAAAAAGAATGCTAAAAATATAAGAATACTTTAATTTTTATTTTCAACATTTGACTCGAACAATTGATCTTTGTACTTGTCAATTTCCAAAAACATCTCATGCGTAAGATTATTCGAATTAGCGATGCCATGACGGCCCACATGCCCGGACTTAAAACCTGGCGTGCTTTGCCGGTACCTGGCATTTCGCAGCTCGACCCCTATATATTCCTTAACCATCATGGTTATGAAGAGTTTCCTGCCAATAACCAAGGATTGCCATTTGGTCCGCATCCCCACCGAGGCTTTGAAACCCTCACCTTTATTGTTGAAGGTGAATTGGTGCATCAGGATAGCCAAGGTTTTTCCAGCCGAATTTTAAAGGGCGGGGTGCAATGGATGACTGCCGGAGCCGGGATTATCCACTCTGAAACTTCTTCGGATGAATTTTTGGAAAAAGGCGGCCCAATGGAGATTTTGCAATTGTGGATCAATTTACCAGCTGCCCAAAAAATGAGTCCGGCTCATTATCAAGGTTTCCAAAAAGAGGAAATTCCAGAACTTAGAATAGGAGAGGGCTTCAAACTCAATTTAATATGTGGTACTTACGATGGTTCTGAAGGACCGGTACAAAGTCCTTATCCTCAGTTTATGAGCACTTTGGAGGCTCCTGCCGGAAGCAGACTTCATTGGGATTCTAAGACAGAGCAAATATTCTTTTACTTGGTCAAAGGCTCTATTAAGGTCAATGGACGAGAAATGAATAAACGTCAGCTAGCACAATTTGAAGGCAGTCCCGGTTCCATGGATATCGAAGTTCTGGATGATGCCTACATCATATTAGGCGAGGCGGAACCCATCAATGAACCGGTTGTTTCCTATGGTCCTTTTGTGATGAATTCCGAAGCGGAAATCCAACAAGCGATTATGGATTATCAAGCTGGAAAAATGGGCCGTTGGACAGAGTCCTAATTTCGACCCGGAGGTAAGACCCCACCGGCCTCGATCCAAAGGGAATCCAAACGTCGTATATAAGTTTCCCAGCCCGGAATACTATCCATCAAGTTGAATTGAATGGCATGTGCCGTATTGTCTTTCTTTAAGTATAGGTCAATATTGCAACCATCCGAAGGTAGATTTCCCGATTGATGATTCAATTGTTGGAAAGCTGCCATATCCAAATTATAGTACAGGCTGTCTAACCAGGCCAGTCGTACGTAAAAAGCTGTATCGATCAGGGTATCGTAGGGAGCTTGGCCCCAGCCTTGAATGCGTTGGTATAAATGGATGCTATCGCGGCTAATCCGCATGGTGTCTGCTCGGGAATTCCAGCCACAGGTGATAGCATATTGCACTTCGATACTGGGAATGATCACTGTGTCGTTTAGATCAGGACTGGATCCTTGATTTTCTTCCTTCCGGCAATTTTGTAAAACGAAAAGCAAGAGGAAGAAGAAGCTAAGTCGGATTGCATTCTTCATATTTGCAGGATTCTTGTTTAGGAAGGTATACTCTAATTACGTTTATATGCATCGCCTCGTTTGTTTTCTCCTTTTCTTTTTCTCTATAGGTCTGCTTCAGGCGCAAAACCGCGATGCTCAGAAATACATGGCCAAAGCCAGAGACTATGTTAAGGAGAACGAAATGGATAAAGCCTTAAAAGCCCTTGATGATGCTTTGGAAGAGGATCAATCCTTTGTAGATGCTTATCTTTTTAAAGCAGATATTTATAATCAATTGGGAAATTCGGACAGTGCCTTGGCGCAGTATCAGAAAGTTCGGAATTATGACTTTCCCTATTACCTCGATTTTTTTCAAGGTCGCCAGCTCTATGGCATGAAGCGCTATGAGGAATGCATTCCTTTTCTAGAGGCTTATTTACAGCATCCCCGCGCCAATAGTCGCTATAAGGAGGAAATTGAAAGAATGATTGCCAGCTCCCAATTTGCCCTGGAAGCTCTTAAAAAGGTAATGGAATACGATCCAAAGAATTTGGGTCCGAATGTCAACACAGAAGAGCTGGAGTACTTCCCCAGTATTTCGGCCGATTCCCGCACTTTAGTCTTTACGCATCGATCCGAGAACGGCCAAAAGCTGGATGAGGATTTTTGGTTTACCCGCAGAGATAGCGCTGGGGCCCCTTGGTCGGAAGCGCAAATGCTCCGTGGGCAATTAAACACCCCTGGAAATGAAGGAGCACAAAGCCTAAGTGCGGATGGGGAACTAATCTTCTTTGCTGCCTGCGAACGTCCTGGTGGATTGGGGAGCTGTGATATTTATGCCTCTTTCTTGGGACCCAATGGACAATGGTCTAAGGCTATAAACTTGGGCCCCGCCATTAATTCGCATTTATGGGAAAGTCAACCTTCCATATCTCCGGATGGTCGCACCCTCTATTTCGTGCGAGGCCGCAGTGGTACTGATCCTAATATGGATATCTATTACAGTGAGTTTAATGGTAAGGCCTGGACTAAAGCCCAAAAAGTTCCGGGTAAGGTGAATACGCCTTCTCAGGAAACTTCTCCCTATATCCATTTTGATAATGAGCATTTATACTTCAGTAGCAATGGGCATCCCGGGATGGGGGATTTAGACTTTTTCGTTTCCGAAAAGCAAGCCGATGGAAGTTGGGGGGAACCGCTCAATCTGGGGCATCCCATTAATACCTCTTTTCAGGAATTCAGCTTAATCGTTGGGCCGGATGGGCGTACAGGCTTCTTTAGTTCTGATGCCATGGAAGAAGGCTTTGGCAAATTAGATCTCTATGAATTCAGGTTGCCCGAAGCGGCACAGGCCCGACCCATTGCCTATGTAGAAGGGAAAGTGATTGATAAGGAAACTCGTAAAAGTTTACGTGCACCGCTAAAGTTTATCGACTTAAGTGATAGTGGCAAGGTTGTACTGGGGAGCAGCAATAAAGAAGGAGCCTTTTACGCAGTGCTTCCGGCCCGCAGTGATTATGGCTTATCAGTAGCTCTTAAGGGCTATCTCTTTTACTCTCGCAATTTTGCATTGGCGGAACAAAGTAAGGAAGAGGCCTTGCATCTTTTAGTGGAATTAGTACCGATTGCCAAAGGCCAAAAGGTAATATTGGAGAATATCTTCTTTGAGTTTGATTCCTTCCAACTCACGGATCGCAGTAATCAGGAATTACGAGAGATGGTGCGCTTTCTGGAGCTAAATCCAGATTTGCGAATTCGATTAGAGGGACATACCGACAATCAGGGATCGGATGCCTATAATACCGAATTAAGCACGCAAAGGGCCAAGGCAGTATATGATGCATTAGTGGCCTTGGGAATCGATGCCAGTCGGATGGAGTATCAAGGAAAAGGAAGTAAGGAACCTTTGCTAGCTAATGATACTGAGCAGAATAGAGCAAGGAATAGACGAACCGAGCTTCATATCCTATAAAGCGGAATTCCCTGTAAATCGATAGGTAAAACCCCCTTTTCACTCAGACTCTGTGGGACTTAAGCGCACAAATTCGCATATTTGTAGCTGACATTTGTTGTAAAAACTATCTTATCCCACTCATTCTATGAAGAAAGTTGGCCCCTTGGCCTTACTGATTTTCATTGTTTTCGCTTGTAATAAAGAGCTTGACTTTGATATGATCAATGATATTGAAGTGAAGAGCTCCGCTACAGTTCCTCTGGCAAACCTTACTTTAAGTATTGAAGATTTGGTTTCCGACATTGAAGACTCCACCTTGGTGGTAGACCCCAGTAATGCCCTCCGTATTTTTTATCGTCAGGATTCGGTATTTACTTATTCTATTGATGACATCTTAACCATTCCGGATCAGGATCCATTACCTCTTCCAGTAGACAAAACTCAGCCAACATTTGATTTGGATGTAGCCTTAGGAACCATTGCTGGTGCCCAATTGTACGATGCTACTTTCGAGAGTGGGAAAATTGAGTTTACAGTTAACAGTAATGATACGGTTCAGGCGGATACTCGCTTCCGTTTTACTTACCGAAATGCCACCTTAAATGGTGCTACCTATGTTGACACTTTTACTCTTGCAGCAGGTACAGCTAGCCTTATTGATTCCTCTGATTTGGACGGTTTGGTATTTGACTTTACCAATGGTGGAAACTCGGTAAATGCTTTAAGCATTGGTTTAGAGCTTATTGATACCGCCAATGTAAATCAGGGTAATATAATTGTGTGTGGAGTAGCCATGCAAGATTTAAGAGTGGCCGTGGCCAATGGTTATTTTGGAGATCGTGTTCAAGCGGCTCCTCCCGGTGATTTTGATTTTCAGATTAATGGCTTAGAGCGTTTTACAGGTGGTTTCTATTTAACTGATCCTCGTTTGAAGCTTATCACTAGATCCACCGTAGGCTTACCTATCGAAATTGTAACCGAGTTTATCGGAGAAAACAACGATCGTCAACGTGTGTACTTGAATAATGATCCCTTCTTAATTCAAGCTTCACCGGCACCAGGCGTGGTAGCAGTTTCCAATTTGAGTTTGGATCCTACCAATTCTGATATCACCGAATTTTTAGCCAATATTCCTCAGAAGATTTATTATTCAGGGAGTATTCAAGTTAATCCTGATGGACCTTCTGCAAATCCGAACTTCATTTCTAACACTTCTAATGTGGTAGTCGACTTTGAAGTAGATGTTCCAATGGAATTCCGTTTGGAGGATATGCGTCTCGATCAAACAGTGGAAGATATTGGTGCCGATTTAGAGAATCTGGACAATTTAGATGAGTTAACCGTTTTCTTCCAATCCGAAAACCGTTTACCATTCGATCTTAACTTAAAGGTTTCCTTTATTAATGCCTTGGGAGACAGTATCAACGGTTTCGATTTACCATTATTAAGCGCAGCACCGGTAGACGGAAATGGTCGGGTTACCGGTCCAAGCATCGAAGAAAACCCAGTGGTATTTGATCGTGATATGATTGAGGATTTCTTGCAAACTCGCGACCTGCGTTTTGTAGCCTCAGTGAATACCACCAATAATGGTCAAACCAGTGTGAAATTATATTCAGACTACGACCTTAAGATTAAAGCGGCCATGCAGGCGAAGGGTAACTATCAAATCTCCAACGACCAATGAAAAAGTTAGGATTGTTTCTTTTGGGCCTGGGATTTTCAATCGGCCTTTCCGCACAAAGCGATATGATGTTGTACAATTTCAATGCGATTCCGCAAGTACATCATACCAATCCCGCTTATCCCCAACAAACCAAATGGTATATCGGTTTACCAGCCATTTCAGGTATTAGCACCCATTATCATAATTCGGGTTTTGCCCTGGTTGATATTTTCGAAAAGGGAACCGATATCAATCAAAACTTGGCGGAGCTCAGCAATAATTTAGATGAGCGCAGCCAGCTTAACCTTAATAACCGCGTTGAGTTATTAGGTGTAGGTTTTAAAACCGGTAAGGGCTTTGTGACTTTGGGCGCTACTCAGAACATTGATTTCAAAATGGATCTTCCTTATCAATTGTTCCAAATCCTTTTCAGTGGCGATGGAAGCCTTACCAATTTGGATTTAAACACCTTTGATCTGGAAACTATTAATCGTACCAATTTCTATTTGGGCTACCAGCACAAATTTTTGGAAGATCGATTAACCGTTGGCTTGAAGGCTAAATACATCTTCGTGCAGCAGCATGCCTATATCGAGCGCATGAATTTGAGCCTGCGCAATGATGGGAATTACAATATCAAAGCAACTTCTGATATCTTAATTCACACTTCTGGACCTTCAGCCTTTGAGTCCTTTGAAGATCAAGAAATCATGGACGTCGCTTTACCAAATAACACTGGTTTTGCCTTTGATTTTGGTGCCTTCTATCAAATCAATGACAAATTTGATGTAAGTGCATCGGTGCTCGACTTAGGAAGTATTACTTACAATTCCTACAATCGTGATTATGTAAGTGAAGGTACCTTCGACTTTGAAGGGGTGGAAATTGACTTGAGTAAAGACGATTTCAGCAATGTGGGTAATGCTACGGCGGACAGCCTTGAGAAAGCCTTCAATTTCCGTGAAGAGGACGGTAAATCCTATAGTCGTTCTTTAATGAGTCAGGCTTATGCCTCTTTCAATTATCATTTAACACCCAAACATAGTTTTGGAGCGCTCTTTCATACTCGTATTTGGAACGGTGAAATGTTTAATGACTATGGTATTAACTATGTTGGTCGATTGTCACGTACCTTTCAATTCACTGCGGGCTATTCCATCATTAATGGAACTATGCATAATGTAGGAGCGGGCTTCGATTTAAAATTAGGGGCCGTACAATTATACTTGATGTCGGATAATGTAATGGCGGCAGATTATGCCACCGTGCAAACCACCAATTTCCGATTCGGTATAAATTTGAGTTTTTATGGAAAGCGTGCTAAAGGCATGTCTAAACAGGAAAAAAAAGTAAAGGAACAAAAGGAAGAGGCGGCGGAAACGGCATCTCTACTCTATAAATTTTAATCAAAATCCCATCCCAATTATGAGAAAGTTTAACTACAAATTCTTAGGACTTGCCGCTTTGGCAATGGCCTTTACGGCTTGCGAAGACGGCGATCTTACTTCTACTGGTGAAGTGGAAGCTGCTATGGGCGAGCTCTATGTATCAGCAGAGAGTAATGTTAGTCAAATCTATCGCAATGTAGATGAGGCTATGCGTACTTTCGATTTTAGTGCCAACCCATCAGTTCCGATCACTATTGACAATGCAACTTTCGATCGCGATGCTTCCGATCCTAATAAGTACATTCTCGACTATGGAAACGGAACTGCAACTCGCGGTAAAGTGATTGAAGGCGCTATTGAAATGACTCTTACCGGTGCTAATTACCTGGATATGGGTACAACCGTGGATGTGAGCCTAGTCAATTTCAAAGAAGATGATAAGCCAGTAAGCGGAAGCATGTTCCTTGAAAATAAGGGTAATAATAAATTCGATATGGATGTAACGGCTTTCACTATGGAAGACAATACTTCTGCGGATGACGGTGGTCCTAAGACCTTTGTGTTAAACACTGATAAATCTTTAGAATGGTCAGCCGGATCAGCTACTCCCAATGATGTAAGCGATGATGTGTACTCCATTATCGGAACTGCCGATGCTACTTATGACAATGGTAATTACACTTTTGATGTAGTTATCAGCAAGGCAATGGTAATGGATAATACTTGCACCTACCGCTTAACTGAAGGTATTTTTGATTTGGATATTGCTACTACCGTAGATCCTAATCCATTAACCTTTAATAAAGCTACTATCGACTTTATTGCCGGTGATGGTGGTAATCAAGATGGATGCGACAAGTTCTTCGATCTTGTTTTAAAGAATACTGAAACCGAATCAGAACTTAGTACTACTCGCCAGTTTAATGGCTTCTAGAACTTATTTCTTCGGATAATATTTAGGCCAGCGTTGTTGCAAAACTTCGCTGGCTTTTTTTTCAGCCATATTGTCGGCCGGCTGATAAAATACTTCGCCACTAATTTCCTTGGGAAGGAATTCTTGATCCACAAAATGTCCGGGATAATCATGGCTGTACTTATAGTCGGCCCCGTAGTTTAGGTCCTTCATGAGCTGGGTAGGAGCATTGCGCAAATGCAAAGGCACTTGCAGATTGCCTTCCTGCTTTACCCGAGCTTGGGCTTCTCCAATGGCTTTATAGGCCGAATTACTCTTAGGTGAATTCGCTAAGTACAGGGTACATTGTGCCAAGGGAATCCGACCTTCGGGCCAACCGATTTTATGCACCGCATCAAAACAGGCATTAGCTATTAAGAGCGCATTGGGATTGGCCAAACCAATATCTTCAGAAGCCAGGATTATTAGTCGACGTGCAATAAAACGCGCTTCCTCACCACCTTCAATCATCCTAGCTAGCCAGTAAATGGCCGCATTGGGATCACTACCCCGAATAGACTTGATAAAGGCAGAAATTACATCGTAATGCTGTTCTCCATCCTTATCATAACTCACCGTATGGTTCTGCAAAATCTTGCTTACGGCCTCATTGGTGATTTCGGATCCTGGGCCCATTTGGCCTGCAACTAATTCCAGATTGTTAAGCATTTTCCGAGCATCTCCACCGCTGTATCGCATCAGGGCTTCGGATTCTTTAATCTGAACCTTTTGAGATTTTAGCCATTCATCTTTTTCCAGTGCACGGTTCAGTAACTTTTGAAGTTCGGCCTGACTTAAGCCTTCTAAAACATAAACTTGGCAGCGTGAGCGCAAGGCGGGGATTACCTCAAAACTGGGATTTTCGGTAGTGGCGCCAATTAACACCACCGTGCCTTTTTCCACCGCATGTAAAAGGCTGTCTTGCTGAGATTTACTGAAACGGTGAATCTCATCTATAAATAGAATAGGGGATTTTCCTTGGGCAAATAAACCTTGACCTTGGGCCTTTTGTAAGATCTCGCGCACTTCTTTTACGCCGCTGTTGATGGCGCTAAGGGTATAGAACTTTCGCTTGGACTGCTCCGCAATTAATTGGGCCAAGGTGGTTTTACCTACTCCCGGAGGACCCCAAAAAATAAGAGAGGGAACCAGATCTCTATTGATGAGAAGACGTAATTGTCCATCAGGACCTAAGAGGCCTTCCTGACCAATAACTTCATCAAAACTGCGAGGGCGTAGGCGCTCTGCCAAAGGTTGATTCATGCTGCAAATTTTGTGAAATAGAACTGTTTTCACAGACAAAATGACCGAAATATAAAATTACTAAGCTTGGAATTCTTTTTGGTACCTTCAATCCAAACAATGACAATATCTCGCAATCATCTTTGGAAAGATTTTTTCCAATTGTTTCGCCAAAGCTATGCCTGGATACCCTTGGCAAGTATTGCCTTTCTTGCACTTATCTTTTTTATGGATGAGCAATTCCATCTCCATCTTTATGAATTTGGAGTAAAGCCGAGAGATAACCAGGGGCTTATAGGAATAATAACTTCGCCACTCATCCATGGTGATGGTGATCATCTTCGAAATAACAGCCTATCACTATGGGTTCTAAGTACCGGTTTGATCTACTTCTATCCGCGTAAAGCACTACCCGTCATTTTGATTTCCTGGTTTTTATCAGGCCTAGCTATTTGGTTTTGGGGAAGACCGAGCTATCATATTGGGGCCTCCGGTTTAATATATGCCTTGGCTGCATTTATATTTATTTCAGGAATATTAAGAGCTCATCCTAATTTACTAGCCTTAAGTATGTTGGTGGCTTTTTTATATGGTAGTATGGTTTGGGGTATCGTACCTGCGGATCCCCAAATCAGCTATGAAGCGCATCTTGCCGGTGCAGTAGTAGGAGGCCTCTTAGCAGTATATTTTCGAAATTCACCACCGAGAGATTTTCCACGAGCCTTTAGTTATGACGATATAGATGACGATCTTAGTGAAGAAATTGCCCGCTATGGCCCGGATTACTGGAAGCAAAATACCGATGATCAGAAAGGCGATATAAAGGTTTATTACCATTACACAAGTAAGGATGAAATTAGTACGGATAGCAAGCCTGATTCTGGTTCTGCTCAGTCTTAGTGCCGCAAGTGTGCAGGCCCAGGCCTATTTATATGTAGAGCGCAAAGGGGAATTTCCTGATCATCGCTGGAAGCAAGGTGAAAAACTGGAAATCCTAATTAGCGATGGCGAGGATGCATTTTGGCAAAAAGGTTATTTCAATGGTGGCGATTCCGCGGGAATGGTTTTAGGTACGCGCTACTATAACTGGAGTCAAGTTTTGGGAGTTCGATATGCTAATGGTCTGATTCCATTTTTCGGAAAATCGGCCATGGCCGCCGCCGGACTTTTTACAGGAGTATTCGCTGTTAACAGCCTTATAAATGATGATAGTCCCATATTAACCGAAGGTCAAATTTACTTAGGCGCCGGTTTATTAAGTGCCGGCCTGATTTCCAAATTGTTTTGGTACAAGGTGCGAAAAATGGAAAAGGGCTATGAATTACGCATTATCAACCTAATGGAATTAGACGGATGAAAAAAGCAGTGATATTAGGAGCTTCGGGCTTAGTTGGTTCTTTTTTATTGGAAGATTTAATAGTTTCTGCTGAAATTGAGAAGGTATATGCCCTAGGTCGTAGACCCTTGAATAATGAAAGTCCCAAATTAGAACAGATCACTGGCGATTTGATGAGTGAGGATTTTTGGGAGCTTTCGTTGGATGCTGACTTAATCTTCATTTGTATCGGTACCACCAAAGCCAAAACCCCAGATGAATCTTGGTATTTTAAGATAGATCATGGAATTCCGGTATCGGCCGCAAAATGGGCTAAGGCCAAAGGGTTAAAACGCCTCTTGGTAGTTTCTGCTTTGGGAGCCAAGTCTCAATCCTCGAATTTCTATTTAAGCACCAAAGGGAAAATGGAAGAAGACGTACGAAAGTTCGGACCTGAAACCGTTGTTCTGCGTCCTTCTATGATAATGGGCTCACGCCAGGAGACCCGCCCTTTGGAAGCGATTGCCATGTTTATCTTTCGGATATTGAATCCATTGATTCCCAGAAAATACCGAGGCGTTAAAGCCAGGGATATTGCAAGGGCGATGTATAATTTGAGCTTAGCGGAGACTGCACCGGAATTAGTGCTTTCGAAGGATATTCCTAAAAAGGCGAAAGCTTAGAATTTTTCAAATACCCCTAATCCAAAAAGAGCAAAGTCGTATTTAACTGGATCCTCAGGATCTAATTTAAGCAAGGCTGTGCGAAGCTCCTCATTGGCCTTCCAATCATTGGCTTGGCGATTGAGTAAGCCCAATTTTCGAGCGACCCGACCGCTATGTACATCTAATGGACAATAGAGTTGGGAAGCCTTGATTTGCTGCCAAATTCCAAAATCAACTCCGGCATCGGCAGGGCGAACCATCCACCGCAGAAACATATTTAAGCGCTTGGCCGCAGAATTTTTAAAAGGGCTTGATAAATGTTTTTCGCTTCTTTGCGCATGTGGAGTTTGGAGCATTATTTCACGAAACTGTTCAATTCCAGCTTTCATTCCTTCCGGATGATAGAAAGCATTTTCCAATCCTCCTCTATTCTCGTAAATCCCTTTAAGAGCTCGCAGGAAAAATTGCAGATCTTCCAATTGAAAAGTGCGATGCACAAAAGGAGGTAGGGCCTTTAAATCAGATTCTTGATGCTGCATCACAAAATCAAAAGGCGCTTCTTCTAAAAGCTCGGCAATTTTTAAGGCCGAACGAATTATGCTCTTGCGATTGCCCCAAGCGATGGTGGCCGTAAGTAAGCCCATGATTTCAATGTCCTCTTTTCGACTGTATCGATGCGGTATCTGAATTGGATCTTCATCCAAGAAGCTGCGCTCTTCATATTGAGCCGCCTTAGTATCTAAAAAGTCTTTTAATTCCTTAGCCTTCAAGGTCGGCGATGATTTTTTGAACGATGGCCAAATCTTCTGGGGTATCTACCGAAAGGCTTTCTACTTCACTAAAACCTACTTTAATTCGACCACCATTTTCTAACCAACGGTTTTGTTCCAAGGCCTCGGCTTTTTCGAGCGGAGAAGGACTAAGGTGAGCAAATTTTTCTAGGGCCTCAGGACGATAGGCATACAAACCAATATGCTTGTAAAAGGTGTGTGCACCCAGCCATTCCGAATAATCGAGGTCGCGAATAAAAGGGATTAACTGGCGGGAAAAATAGAGCGCCTCATGCTTTTTGCTAATGGTAACAAAACATCCACTGCGGTTATCGAGTTCCGCTTGACTTTCAATCGCCTTTACCAGGGTTCCGAGTTCGCAATTGGGGTCCTGAAACAGGTCGATTAGAGTTTGTAATTCGGAGGGTTCTAATAAAGGCTCGTCTCCTTGAACATTAACAATTACGTCTACCGGACCTTGCTCAGCCATCCACTTTTGATAGGCTTCTAAGCAGCGATTGGTACCGGTGCTATGGTCTTTGGAAGTTAGCACAACCTCACCACCAAAAGCTTGAACCGCTTCTACTATACGCTGATCATCGGTGGCCACTACCACCTGATCCATAGCTTTTAAGGTCCTTTCATAGACCCGCTGAATCATGCTCTTGCCATGAATTTCGGCCAGAGGTTTTCCGGGTAATCGGGAGCTTTGATAGCGTGCCGGGATGACTGCCAGTACCTTCACATTTAAATTTTTTCCAAATTACATATTGTAAATATTCCCTGCTAATATTCCTACCTTGCATGCATGGCAGCAGATCGTGATAAAATCTTTAATGGCGTGCGTTTTATGGCAGTAGCCCTGCCTTTAATTTTTAGTGGTCCCGCCCTTTATGTGGCTATGGGATTACCTGCGGCACGTCAGGGAAATTACATTTGGATGGGCATTAGCATTTTACTTATGCTGGTGGCTGTTTTCTTTACCGTTAAGGGCCTTCGCACCATCCTCAAGGGTTTCTTCAATGACTAATTTTCTCGAATAAGGCGACACTTTCAATATGTGCCGTATGCGGGAATTGGTCTACTAAAGAAAACTTCTTCAAGCTATAGCCAAACTCAGCCAGGGTTTGCATATCCCGCGCTTGGGTAGCCGGATTACAACTGATATATACGATGCGCTCAGCACCTAAGCGTATTACTTTTCGCAGGGTTTTAGGTGCAATACCCGCTCTAGGAGGATCAAGCGTAAGCGTATGAATGCGATTTTGATATTGTGGATGCTCTAATAGGAATTTACCTACATCGGCCGCAAAGAATTTTAGTTTCTCCAAGCCATTGGCTTTGGCCGAGCGTTTGGCATCTTCCACCGCCTCTGGAATAATTTCTACACCTATTACCTCCGCAGTAGGTACGGCTTTGGCTAATAGTTGAGTGATCGTTCCGGTTCCGGCAAAGAGATCCAAAATCACGGGCTTGCTATCTGCCTTGTCTTCTTGCACATAGTCCAGGGCTTTTTGATATAGGAGCTCAGCGGAGGCAGGATTAGTTTGGAAAAAGCTTTCTACACTAATTTCAAAGCGTAGGCCATGAATTTGCTCTTCTACATTTTCTTTGCCTAAGAGCAAATGACGCTCGCCATCAGAGGCATTCGGGCGATCGCCTACATCATCATTTATGGTATGGATTAAACCGCCCAGTCGGGCGCCAAATTCCTCGCTAAAGAGTTGTTTGAAGGCCTCCAGATCGAATTGCTCTAGTTCCGCACTGCTACTTACAAAATTGATCAGCAATTGATCCTGAGCAAAGCTTTTACGCACCGCTAGCATGCGACAAAAACCTGTATGCTTTTTAGGGTGCCAGGCCGTATGATCACGCTCTTGCAGCCAGGCTGAAAGCTTAGGAAGGAAATCTTCAAACTGAGCATCAAACATCCCAGAATCACCAAGGAGATTTTCCACAGCCAACCATTGCCCTCTTTTTTTGAAACCTAATCCAAAGCCATCTAGGAAAGTATCCTGATTGGGTTCAACGTAAACCGCACTAAAGGAGTATTCCATTTTATTGCGGTAATGTAAAAGGCGTGGCGACTCGATATATTCATCGAAGAGCTTTTCAGCCCCTTCAATTTTACCAATGCGACGGAAGAGCTCAATGGTGGTCTTCTCTTTGTAGCCGCGTTGCTTTTCAATGGGTAGGTTGATATAGGGAGCTCCAGGAATGGAAGCGAAATTTTGCTCCACTTCCAACTCAGAATGCTCAATAATCCGAATCAATTTTGCTTCGGCATAGGAGCGTTGCACCTTAACCATTCGGCATTCTACAATTTGACCCGGAATGGTATTGGGCACAAAAACAATGTATTGCCCTTCCGGAGTTTCAACTTTGGCAATTCCCTTGCCTTCAAAAGCCAAATCTTTAATTTCCAAATTGCAGATTTGTCCGCGGTGATATAATTTCTTTCCTGCCATAGAGCGGGCAAAAATACCTAATTTGCAAGCCACCTAGAACTCAAAAAAATAAATACCTAAGACGATGATTGAAAATCCCCAATTACGATCCTCTAAAGACTTAATGGACCTTGAAAATAAGCATGGCGCCCATAACTATCACCCCCTTCCGGTGGTTTTAGATAGAGGAGAAGGGGTTTATGTTTGGGACGTTGAAGGTAAGAGGTATTACGATTTCCTTTCCGCTTATTCGGCGGTTAATCAAGGACATTGTCATCCTGAGATTATTAATACTCTAAAGGAGCAGGCTGAGAAAATCACCTTGACCAGTCGTGCTTTTTACAATTCCAAATTAGGAGAGTACGATAAGTACATTACCGAGTACTTTGGTTTTGATAAGGTTTTACCCATGAATACGGGAGCGGAGGCCGTAGAAACAGCCATTAAGCTTTGTCGTAAATGGGCTCAGGAGCTCAAAGGATATCCCGAGGCCAAAACAAAAATCATTGTGGCCGAGAATAATTTCCACGGTCGTACTACTACTATTATTTCCTTTTCTAATGATCAAGAGGCACGTAGCGGGTTTGGACCTTATACTCCTGGCTTTGAGCGTATTCCTTATAATGATTTAAAAGCCCTGGAAAAGGCTTTGGAAGATGATCATGTAGCCGGATTCTTGGTAGAGCCTATTCAGGGGGAAGCGGGAGTAGTTACTCCAGATGTGGATTATTTGAGAAAAGCAGCGGAACTTTGCCATGCTAAAGGCGCCTTGTTTATGGCCGATGAGATTCAAACCGGCATTGCCCGAACCGGATCTTTATTGGCGGTATGTGGTAACTGTACTTGCGAAGGTCATTGCGAGCGTCAGGAAGCAACTTATGTTCGTCCAGACGTTTTAATCCTTGGAAAGGCCTTAAGTGGTGGAGCTTATCCGGTTTCAGCGGTATTGGCTGATGATAAAATTATGAAGGTTATTCAGCCAGGAACCCATGGTTCAACCTTTGGCGGTAATCCATTAGGAGTAGCGGTTGCCATGTCGGCACTGGATGTTGTGCGCAATGAGAAATTGGCTCAAAATGCCCGCAAATTGGGCGAATTGTTCCGAGCCAAGATGAATGAGTACATCGAAGGCTCTAAGGTGGTAAACCTGGTACGTGGTCGCGGACTCTTAAATGCGATTGTGATTAATGATTCACCAACCAGCGATACTGCCTGGAACATCTGTTTGCGCTTACGCGATCATGGATTGCTGGCTAAGCCTACCCATGGTAATATTATTCGCTTTGCTCCACCATTAATAATGACTGAAGAGCAATTGTTGGATTGTGTTGATATTATTACTCGAACCCTGCAAGAGTTCGAATAAAATAAGAAGAGCGGCCTTGGAGCCGCTCTTTTCTTTTAGAGGATAAGGCCGTCTTGCGCGGCTTGCGCTTTTATTATTTCGAAAACCTGACTGCTAAAAGACATGGATTCAGGATCATTTTTTCTTTGCTCCTTCAGATAAAGGTCTCTTTCCTTTTGCAATCGCTTCAATTTGGCAAGGATGGTAGAGCGCTTCTTTTGTAATTCGGCAATTTTCGCCTTGCGATCTTCAGCGCTCAGTCCTTTTAATTCTTCCGGTAATTCCTCTTCCTGGAGATCCTCGAAATTCAGTTCGTTATTCTCCAGGTCATTCAGTAATTCCTTATTCCCGTACAGGTTCTTAGAACCCGATTCACTCATATTGTATTTAGCTCGCGATGCGGCAGCATTACTGCTTGCACTGCTAAATAAGCCCAAGGCTTTTTCTTTCTTCTCCAGCATGCGTTCCTTTTCTTGGGCGCTGCCATAGTAGAGTTTGGAATCATCCAGGCGATAGGAGTAAATGGCAATGGAATCATCCTGAGGACAAGGAATAATTTGGTCACTGGCATTTTGGTCTAATTGTAGGAATTCTCCATTCGTAGCCTTGGCCATTTCGCGAAAGTGATAAATGGCATCAGTACATTGGGTCCCCAATTTGATGCTATTGATGCGGATGTTTTTCTGATTGGCCATTTTGCATGCTTCCGGATAGCGCACCTCATTGGGATAATCCATGTGAGGAGGGCAGTCACCCACTACGAATATGCTGCGATAGGCTTGTGGGGATGTAGACCATTTGAAGTCACTAATGGCTTCCCATAAAGCTTGATTTACACTTTCAGGAGAATCGCCACCGCCACTAGCTTCAATTTTTAAGAGCTCCGTGTAAATGCTGTCAATATTGCTGGTGTGTGGCAAGGAGTAGGTAATAAAATTGTCACCACGATCGCGGTAAAAAACCATTCCTAAGCGAATTTCCGGAGCCGGATTTTGCTGGGCGGTAACGCTTACAATGTCCCATATTTTCTCCTTGGCGGTATGAATTAAGCCCCCCATACTTCCTGTGGCATCCAGGCAGAAGACTAATTCAACCTGTGGGGCCTTGGAATCAGGGGATGCAGTTGCTGGTAAATCTGGAATTACTTCATTTACAAATTCGGGAGTAGGATTCTGATTTTCAGCAATTTTAGGACTTTCTGCTTGAGGGGATTGGCAAGCGACTAATAAGCCCAGACTCATTAGCATTGGATAGATCGGCTTCATGGGATTGAAATTGGTTCCCTTAAGGAACGAAATAGCGCTTGAATTCTTTTCCGCCGAAAGGCTATAAGGGCTTATTTAAGATAATTTTAAAGCTTTAAGACCGAGGGATTAACGACGTCTTGCGCGTCTTGCTTGGGTGGCTGCACTAAGCTGCGGCTGATAAGGCACTAAGGGGCGATTTAAAGCCTGAGCAAGTAATTCTGCTTCTATTTTGGCTTGATCGTATAAAGTGGAGCGCTTGATTAATAACTTTTTACGGTGGTTTTTGGAAAGCAGATAAATGTCATAGAACTCCTCGTTACTGGTTTCGGCTTCAATCATAGCACGAGAATAGGCTTTAGTACTTTGCTTACTTTTCAAAATACTTAAATCAGAATAGCCTGCCATGCTTTGCCAGCTCCCTAGTTTTAGTCCTAAAAACCAGGTGTAAGATTTGTAGCTATCCTTTTCCGGATTAAGGAGCATGCCATTGCGTGCAAAAGCTCCGAAGGCACCAAGCAAAATAAATAGGAGTCCAAAAAAATTAAAAAGAGTGGAGTAAATCCCTAGGGCAAAAATTAGGTAGGAACCATAAACAACTGCCGGAGGAAACACTTTACCGAAATTATTGTCGAGCGATGCTTGCATAAAAGGTTTTATAGCGAAGTTATTAAAAGACTTTCTTTAGCACCACTGGCGTCTATTTTAAAGGTCCTATTTCCTTCGATAAGCAGGCCTTGGCTTTGTGAACTGTTTAGAGTTTTGCCATGCTTTACATCAAGACGAATCACTTTTCCTTCAAAGTCTGTGGATACTTCGGGAACAATAGAATGTCCGATAATGATACAATCTACATGGTAATAGCTTAAAATGGAGCTTAGTTGATTCGAGCTAATTTTCGGATAGTATTTGTAATCGTGCACCAAACCACGATACCAAAAAGGACTTTGTATGCCCATCAAAAAACTGGCGATTGAATCAGAATTAGGCTTCTTATATAAATCCAAATCCAGGTTTTGGCGAACCCGATTATTGATTTCCGAAAGGGAAAGATCATATTTTAAGATTTCGGGCGAAAGTCCGGCATGCACAAAAATCTGATTGCCGATTTTTTCGATACAATTCTTGGATCGAAGCCATTGTCCTAAATGCGAATGGGGCGAATAGATTAAGCGATTATTGGCTTGAGCATCATCCTCATCACCAATAAGGGAAGCCAGTTTTTTATACTTGCCTTTGGCATAATGGAAATTCCCTTGCAGATTAAGGATTTCATGATTACCTAGAATGAAATGCACCTGACCACCTTGCTTCAGAGCTTCGGCTTCGAGTTTATAGATGAGCCAGAGCACGGCAGCTACATCTATACCACGGTCCACAAAATCGCCTACCAAAACCAAATGTCCATCTCCAAAGCTCCAGTTAAGATTTTGATCAATAACCGAATGAGCTTGCAAGAGACCTTGCAGGGCTTCAAAATTCCCTTCAATATCAGATATAGCTAATAGCTTGGTATTTAATGTGTATTGCTCAGCTGGAATTTCAATCTTATCGTGAAGAGGCAATTGAAATTGAAGACCTGAACTACTTTCCACCCAAATGCTATCAGGATTAATGGGCTCTATTAAAAGCTCATTTTCAGTATTTACACGAATCAGGCTATCGCCTAAGATATAGGGACCATCAACTCCATTGAGGTAATAGACGCGATCTTCAAAAAATTGAAAACGCTCAGCCTTTTCATCATATCCCAGCAATACCTTTTGACCACTACTAATTGTGCCATCGGTATAGCGTACTAAAATGACCAGGATTAAGAATAGCCCTATAAGGCTGAATAAAGAATAACGAAGAATTTTTTGGACTTTGGACTTCGACAAATATTCAGATTTGGGATTAAAGCTATTGAATTTCTACTTGGAAGGGAGTAAGCTCATATTCTTCATCATAGGCATTCAGACCCAGGATATTAGTAAAAGAGATCAGGTCTCCCGATTCCAAATTTAAAATCAGCTCTTTATTAGAATCTGTGATTCTTGCCCCTTCATTCGTCACTTTCCAAAGGATTTCATGATTTCGAAAAGCAACGATATGGTAAGAAAGAATCGGGAAACGTAGGCCACAAGCTAGTATTTCAGAGGACTGAATCGAACTTTCCATATTCGCTGCGGCAATGGCATTTTTACTAAAAGCACCTTCTCGTCTCTTGTATATAGATGGGATAGGATCAGGTATTTTTTTAACCTCAAGAACCAGGCTATCCTTTAGGATGCTATCTGCCGTGATCTGATAGATATTCATTTTCTAGAGGCCTAATTCTGCAGGATAAACCACAATCCCAGTGCTATCGAATTCTATCTCGCCATTAGTGCTGGTGAAGGCCAAATAATCATAAGATAAGCTATCGTCATTGAAAATTAGAGGATTAGCAATACCTTGATAGAGATGCTTGGTACCTGCCTTAATAAATAGACCTTGACTTTTAATGCTTAAGGGGGAAAGAGCCAAGCATATTATCAAAAGGATTCCTTTCATGCCGACCTTTTTTTGGAAAGCAGTTTAATGATTATTCCTAGGCTTAAACCAATGGCCAAACCTGCTAGCAGATAAAGGTAGCTTTGCTTTGTTTGCTTTTGTGTTTTCTCCTCCATCGCCTTCTCTTTTTCTTCTAGGGCCTTAGAAACAGAGTCGAGTTGAAGCTTTGCCAATTTAAGGGAATCAAAACTTTGATTTCGACGGTAGATGGAATCCAAATGCTCGGCATAATCATCCAAACCATGAACTAATAGCATGGGATCTACTTCACTTCGTATCAACATAGAGTGGAATTCTGGGTTTAAACCATGATCACGTATGTTCTCTTTCATCAGGAGATTTAGATCCTTAATCTTTCCCCGAATTTTAGAATTATATGTTGGATTTTTACTGAATCTCATGGAGTAAGCATAGGCCAAAATAGCTTGCTCATAGGTCCCATGTTTTTTATTGAAGTCGCCCAGCGTTTCTAATAGATTATTGAGCACCTCATTCGGAGCAGGAGTGAAGGGTACGCGGGTTCGAATTTGGTAATTGAAGTCGAGGTTTACTTGTTCGGCTTTTCGTACTCCTTCTCCCAACCTCTGCTCTAATTCTTCCATGGTGATGATGGGGTTCTTTTGCATCCAGATAGGATTCCTGTTTTTAGCCTTGATTTTGGCCTCCAGGATTTTAATATGAATCCATTCGCTCCCTCGATGTGAATCGGGATTAAGCTCATAGCCCTTGCGAATCAAGATCAATGCACTGTCTAATTTCCCTTTCAGTTCAAAGGCGGTGCCCAGGTTGGCGACCACATTATATTCTGTAGGATAGAGCTTAATTAAGGGTCTTAAAATACTTAATGCAGAATCGGTCATGCCCAATTTCATAAGCACTAAAGACAGGTCCGATTTGTATTTAAAATTTTGGGGAGCCTCTTTAATCTTTTCCTCGAGTTCTCTTTTATGCACCCAAAGTCTGTCTGTATCAAAACTTAGCATGGTGGCGCTTAGATATATATCATGGGTATATCTAATTTCTCCATCCAGAGTATGACCGTAAAAATTACCGCAGGCCAAAACAGGCTTGCTCCACAGGCTGAAAAAGAGTACGGATAACAGAATTAGCTTAGACCTCATAGACTGATTGATTAGTCTAGTATAACAGGTCTTTTTTCAGAATAGTATTTTCGAGCTCTTCAGGTAGGGGCTCAATTTAATTTCAATATTCTTAGCGCACCTTTGGCTACTAGGAATAGAACAATCATCCCAATTACTAAATCCGGCCAGGGCGAATTCAAGGCATAGACCAAGCTTCCGGCGCTAATCACCCCCAGGTTTATTATCACATCATTAGAGGTGAATATCAAGCTCGCTTTCATGTGCACTTCATCCTTGGTCCTTGATTTTTGCAGCAGGTATAAACATAGGGCATTGGCCAGCAGGGCAAAGGCTGAAACAATCATCATGCTTTTAAAATCGGGTAATTCCACAGGACTAATAAAGCGGTGTAGTACTTCTATAAATGCCAGGAGGGCCAGAGCGAGTTGGAGGTAGCCAGCAATTTTGGCTACGCGCTTTTTCCGGATTAAAGTGGCACCCACTGCCCAAAGACTTAATCCATAAACCAAGCCATCGGCCAGCATATCCAAGCTATCCGCCAACAGGCCCATCGAATTAGCTAAGAAGCCCCATAAAGCCTCAATTCCGAAGAAGCCCAGATTTATTAGAAGAACTGCCCATAAAAGGCTCTTCTCCTGTTTTTGATCTGCGGAACCAGCATCAATTTCATAACTATCAATAAAACGACTACCCAGCTTTAGTTCCTCCAAAGCTTGAATCAATGGCTCTACCTCGCCCTGATGTTGAATTTTTAACTGCCTGTGCTCTAAGTCAAAATCCAGATGATGAACTTGACTGAAATTTTGCAGCTTCAGCCGGATGAGATTTTCCTCCGAGGGGCAATCCATTTTTGGGATATCAAAAAGGCTTTGCTGCAAGTTCATGGCTACTTTCTATTTACGCCATGTTTTGAGTTCCATAATACGGCGCTGCAAATAGATTTTCGTTCCGGTCCGAATTCCCAGGTATCGAAACAAAAGAAATAAGGCTCCAAATAGGAATGGTGCTAAAAATGTCATCAGACTAATTTTAGAAAGGACCATTAACAGAATCAAGCAAACCAAAGTAAATACAGCTGCACGGATGAATAGCCTTCGTAAATCAGCGGAAAAGTCAATGTTGATGTACTCTGGGTTTTCGCTGATCTTGAATTCCCCGTAATTAAAATTCCGAAATGGATTGCCGCGCGAGCTATAACCAAATTTGAAACCCTCCAGATTATAAGAGAAGTGATGCTCACCCAAATCTTTAAGATTTTCAATACACTGATCTGCTAATAAGGAACGCAAATAGGATTCTACTTGTTCCCGATTTGCACCTTGAAAATGCGCTTTTTTAATCGAGGCTCCTAGTTTAATGGAAAACAACATATTTACTAGTAGGGTTTAAGAATTTGTATTCCTCTTTTCTTATCCAAATAAGCCAGTCTGCCATCTTCTAAAAAGAAAACAAACTCGATGTTTTTGGATTGCATAATTTCTTCACATTCTCCATTTTCATGATCATAGAGAGATAAGTGATGGGAGTGATCTAGGCTCACAACAAAACGTCCATCTGGACTAATGGCCCAGGAGAAGAAAACCGCATGATCGGTAGCGAATGAATTATACAGATAGGCAGCTTTCAGGCGGATTTGCCACATGAAAAGGAGACTGTCTTCTTGAAAGACAAAGAGATTACTGGCGTCACTTAGCTTGTCTAATAGGCTGAAAAACTTACCATTAACCAAAGTATAGGAAGCATGAGGAACTTCCTCACGAAATACTTCGTTTCCGTTTAAATCGAATTGATACCATTCCAATCCGGCACCTACCATTAATCGTTTGCTTGGCTGGAAGTAATTGATATTGATCCCGTTCCTTCCGGTTAATCTGGTGTTCCAGGTCTTTTGAACTTCTAGGTCTTTATTCAATAAATAAAGTTTGGCCAGCTGGCCTCGCTCGTAGCTGTATGATCTGCTTAGTATATAAATGGAATCCCCCACCAAACAGAGATCGGCAATTGAAAAAGGAAGCTTCTCTTTTTTTAGCAATTTACCTTCCAAGGTATAGAGGTAGAGGCGGCTTTTCTTTTGATGAACGTCGTAAGTAAGAATTTGCCTTTCATCATCAAAAATACGACTGCGATCTCCTTTTAATTCGATGCTATCGTCAGGACTGTGAAGTTTTAACTGCCCATCCTCATCAGCATAAATGCTTAAACCCTTTTGCTCCAGATAATTAAAATTATGGAAGGGATGCTTTTGAGTGTTGATAGAGTAGCTTATTTGTGCTGAAGCCCATTGCAGACTGATCAGCCAAATAGCCAGGATTGTTTTAATACTAGGGAAGGGGTCATTCATGGGACCCTAAAGGTAATTTTATACCGAATAAATCTTTAATCAATTGAATAAGATTCTACTGCTCATTCACCAATTCTTGCAGTTTATCGAGGTTTCGCAATTGTTGCGGGCTCTTCACCTGACTGCGAGCATCTTGTAAAAACAGCTTTGCTTGCTCGCTGTCTTCTTGCAAGTACGCGATATAGGCTTTCAGCATTTTAGCTCTAAAACTGCTTTCTTTTTCATCTGAACGATTGGCCATTTTCAAGGCGGCATTTAAAGCCGAGGTGCTGTTAAAGTTTTCGACGATATCATAAGCCTCGTCAAATAATAAGGATGCCGCCATGCCTGGTGCCTTAGAATCTTGCTTTTTGATAAAAGCTTCTGTGTACAAAGCAAACTGCCCACTTTGCCAGGCAAATTCGCGACGAATATTCATACGCATTACCTCCAGACTGTCCTTGGGGAAAAGAGGCGGAACTACCAGTTTTTCGCAAATGTTTTCGCAGAGTAGGGAATCCTTACTAACAATGGCCAGATCGAGATTGTATTCGATAGCGGTGTTTAAAAAATCAGAGAGCTCAAATTTGGGAACGGACTTGCGCAGAGCACTGGTATTGCTAATGATTAGGGTAGGGTAGATGGTTTCGAGACTTACCCCATATTGACTTAGAATTAGGGCGGCGGGCTGCTGTAATAATTCACTTTCGGATTTACCATTCAGGTACTCTTGAGCGAGATGAGTAGTGTTTCTAAAGTCAAAGTTCATCGCATACAGTTCCAAAAGCTTCAACCATTGCTGGTCGTTTAAGGCTTTCGCCTGATAGGCCTGAACCAGGGTGTCGTATAAGAAAGGGGCTTTTGCGGCTTCGGCCATGGCGCTACGAAGGTCTTGAGCACTTTGATAACCGCTGAGGACATCCAGAACAAATTCCTCTTCATTCATGATGTAAAAGGCTGGAAGATCATTCAAACTAAAAATGCTTTCGAATCGCTCTCCCATGGGTTTTTGGATGTCGATCGCTACGGTGGTATAGGCTTTAGCAGCTTGGTTTAATCCAGCATCATTGAATACCCCATCATCGTACATCTGTCTGAAATCGCCACTGCGATCGTGTACGGCCATTAATATGAGGTGATGGTTCTGGCGGGCACTTTTCAGTACTAATTCATAATCTTCAAAATCGTCGGCTTGTAGGAAGCGTAATTGTGCTGAAGCTCCTAAGCTCAGAAGGCTAAGAATAAGGATATACAGATTTTTCATTTTGTTCCGAAGTTTTGGCAGAGGTATACATCAAAATTGGGGCCTTTTTCAATGGCTAGCAAAGGGGAGACGCCAACTCCCAGATAATCAAAGGGTCCCAATAAATTAGCCCGATGGCCAGGTGAATTTAACCAATCTTCAACGCTTTCTTCCGCCAATTCCCGATAGCTTTTATTGGGAATGCGTTTTTTCTTACGAGTTATAGCTTGCCCTTCATCATCCAAATAATAGGGCTCCCCATTAGCAACGGCCAGGATAAAGTTACGGGCAATATTTTCACCCATATTCAAGAAGCCTCCTCCAAAGTAACCAATGCGACTCTTCAATTTTCCGAAATTGCGATCGCGGGGCCATACATGCTCTAATTTGCCTTCGCGAAGCATACGATAGGCTTGATAAGTAGCTGAGGTATCCAATACAGGATCATGCTCCAAACTTGAAAAGCCCAATCGTAATCGGGCGGCATTGGTGGCCTCAAAAATGGCTGCTTCTAAAAGTTTAGGATCAAAATTCTCGGGATCAATTTCCTGATCCATTTTGCTTTGAGCACTATCCAAAATCTGTGCATTCAGGCCTAAGGCAAGCAAACAGATTAGGGATGTGAACCAGCTTTTCATTTAAAGAGATCCGCTTTGCTTAAAGGACGTTCATCAAAGCGAGGCTTAAAACCATCCAGAATTTTTCGGTCGGCCGGAATTTTATCGATGGGATGCATAACCCCTTCCGGTTTTCCTATCCAAGTGATGCGCTTTACCTCGCTGTCTTTTAAGATGATTAATATCCGGCTGCAAATGCTGCGGTTCATGCCTAAATAGCTGCCATCTTCCTCTTTGGGATAATAGATCGCTTCGCCATTACCATTCACATAGACCTTTCGCAATTCGCCATTGCCAAATTTACCCAGCATTTGGCGACCTTTCACTTGATTGTATCGAATGCTATCGGTTTGGCTTACCATAAAAGCATTGGTCAACACTTTAAGGGTATCCGGCTTGTCATTGGCCGTGAGTAGGTAAATGGTATCTCCAGTAATTTGAGTTGAATCATCCCACATTATTGGATCCTTATACATCCTAAAAGTAGAGTCTAAAGTGCTATAGCTTAGGGAGTCACAGGTTCCCTGCATATCCTTACGCATAAAGCGAACGCCATAGAAGATTTGCAATAAACGGCTTTGATTGCCCAGGGTATCGGTATGTGTGCTCGAATAGAGGGTATCACCGTGTACATGCAGCGAATCCCCTTCTTCATCCACTACCGTGTATAAAGGATCGCCGGTTACATAAGCAGAATCTTTAACCCCAAAGTATTCGCCATAATCACCGGTAATCAGATAATGATCCAGGGTATCATGTATCAATACATTGTGAAAGGCTTCCCCATATTCACCCGCTCTCTCATAGTAGAGACTGTCGCCTGTTAAGTAGCGAGGGCCATCGTAGATAAAGGCATTCTTATTAAACTGGGCAATATCCGTTTGGGTATTGTAGCGGCCATTTTCGCAGTAAATCTTGCTGCTATCGCTAATAATGGTAGTCGGGCCAAAGAAATAGGCGATATAGGCTTCACTATCATAATCCATGGTATCCGTATAAATGGTATACTGAGGATTATTAAGAATCACCGAATCTTTAAAACTGAAAACCTTGAAATTACTATTGTAATACCCTTCATGACTTAAGAGGGTATTTTCGTCGCTCTCCACTATTCCTCCGGTGGTATAATAGGCAATATTGGTATTACGATCCAGGCGCAGTCGATCGGTAGTAAGGGTCATTTCCTTATCCTTCAACTTCACTTCTTCGCCTGTAACTACCGCCTGCCGGGTTTCACCGGAGTATTCCAATTGGTCACCCCACATAAAGAGGCTATCCCCCTGGTTTACTTCAATATTTCGAAAGGAGATAATGCGGTTTTCGTCCTTGAAATACCAAGCTGAGTCGCAATCCATCAAGGCTCCTTCATGCTCAAACTGTACATTCCCGAATAAGCGGGTTTTACCAGCCTGAGTAGAAGAAAGCTGCTTATCGGCCTTGTAATTAATCCGCTTGGTTTTTCGCTTTTCCTGCGCTTGGAGCTCAGAAAAGGAGAATACTAAAAGCAGGCAAAGGACTTTATACAGCGAGTTCTTCAAGCTCAATGGTTTGGGTACGATTAGGTCCCACGGAAAGGATACTGATCGGAACGCCAATTTTTTCTTCCACATAAGCCAGATAGTCTTTCAGGGCTTGAGGGGCATCATCCAAACTTTTCAATTCGGTGATGTCTTCCTTCCAGCCGGGGAGCTCTTCATAAACGGGCTCAATCAAATTTTCGTCCAAACTGTAAGGTAAATGTTCAATTTCCTCACCTTGGTACAAATATTTGGTACAAACCTTAATTGTATCAAAGCCACTTAAAACGTCGGCTTTCATCATAATAAGGTTGCTTACCCCATTGATGGCCACAGCATATTTTAAAGCCGGAATATCTAACCAACCACAGCGACGTGGGCGACCGGTAGTAGCGCCAAATTCGTGACCTTTTTCTTGCAGGGAAGCACCTACTTCATCGAATAATTCGGTAGGAAAGGGACCAGAACCCACGCGGGTACAATAGGCTTTAAAGATGCCAATAACGCGCTTAATGCGGGTTGGAGCAATACCTAATCCGGTACAGCTTCCAGCGCAAGTGGTGGTGCTGGAAGTAACGAAGGGATAGGAACCAAAGTCGATATCCAATAAGGATCCTTGAGCACCTTCTGCCAATACTTTCTTACCAGCGCTTAAAGATTCATGAAGGTAATTCTCTGAATCAATCAGGGTTAAACCACGCAGGGTATCCACTGCTTCGAACCATTTGGCTTCCATTTCAGCCAAATCATTCTGATAGTCGAATTCATAATGCGAGAGCAATTGCTCATGCTTTTCCTTCAAGGTATTGTAGCGATCTTTAAAGTCGCGCAATTCGATATCGCCTACTCGTAAACCATTACGACCGGTTTTATCCATATAAGTAGGGCCAATTCCCTTCAGGGTTGAACCAATTTTATTTTTGCCTTTAGCTGCTTCAGAAGCCGCGTCGAGCATACGGTGTGTAGGTAAAATTAAATGGGCTTTACGCGAAATTAGTAAGGCCTCTTTTACATCTACATTATGACCTTTCAGCGCATCAATCTCTTTGCAGAAAATTACCGGGTCGATTACCACGCCATTACCAATGAGATTTTTAATTCCGGGGTGGAAAATGCCACTGGGAATGGTATGTAATACGTGTTTAATGCCATCAAACTCTAAAGTGTGACCAGCATTAGGGCCACCCTGAAATCGAGCGATGATATCGTATTTACGGGTTAAAACGTCGACAATTTTTCCTTTTCCTTCGTCGCCCCACTGGAGGCCGAGTAGTACATCTACATTCATGGAAATGAGCTGCTTATTAGCTTGGTAATTATTCGGATTGAGCATTGGATTCCGATTCCTCTTGCTTTCGAGTGCCATAGAGGTAAAGGGAATGCGAATTAATTTCGATCCCAAAGATTTCTGCAACGGTATTTTTGATTTGTTGCAAACGGGGATCACAAAATTCCAGCACTTCGCCCGTATCAGTTAGAATGATATGGTCGTGCTGTTTATTGTAAAATGATTTCTCGTAATAAGCTTGGTTTTGGCCAAACTGATGCTTGCGCACCAATTTCGAATCCAACAGTAATTCGATGGTATTGTACAAGGTAGCGCGAGAAACCCGGTAATTCTTATTCTTCATAAGAATGTACAAGGATTCAATGTCGAAATGCTCCTCATTTTCATAGATCTCTTGCAAGATCGCATAGCGCTCTGGAGTCTTCCGTTGCTTGTTCTTTTCCAGATATTCGGTGAATACCTGTTTTACCGTCGCAAATTCCTGCTCATTCATGGACTAAAACAAAGCTGCAAAGATAGTTAATCTCGTTCAGCAAACCGGCGTTCTACCGAACTCACTCCCTCGATCTTTCGCAGACGTTCAATAACTTTTTCTAAATGCAGCTTATCCTGCACCACCACGGTGATTAATCCCTCAAATATTCCCTCGTCACCGGCGATATTGATACTGCGGATATTTACATGCAGGTCATTCGAGATGATCTGGGTTACCTTATTTACCAATCCAACGGTATCAATTCCGCGGATCACCAGCACTGAGGAGTATTCTTTCTTTTTGGTGCTTACCCATTTAGCTCTCAAAATACGCTGTGCGAAATTCGACTGCAGGTATACAGAGTTGGGGCAGTTTTTATGGTGGAGCTTAATTCCTTCTGTAGCGGTGATAAAGCCAAATACATCATCACCAGGAATGGGATTACAGCACTTGGCAATTTTATAATCGAACTCCTGTTCATCCGGACCAAAAACAATGAATTTCTGATCATCGCCACTGGCATCTTCTTTCTCCTTTTTCTTGGCTTTATTAAGGTCGTTTTTACTGCGACCAATAATTCGCTTGCGCAGATAGGAGTAGAAGCCCTGATTTTGATCGCGCATAAACTCTTTGAGTTGCGCATTATCAATAATCTGCATACCCACCTTATAATACAGCTCGGTACTGTTTTTCAGGTGGAAGTATTTCACCATTTCCTGGATGAGGTTCTTACTGGGCTTAACCTTGATGTATTTGAGTTTACGCTCCAGAATTTCCTTACCATCATCGGCAATCTCGCGGCGCTCACTTTTTAGGGCGCTCTTAATATTGTTCCGAGCCTTACTGGTAACAACATAGTTGAGCCAGTCTTCCTTGGGCTTTTGTTTTTGGGAGGTGATAATTTCTACCTGATCCCCGCTTTTCAGTCGATAGTTTAATGGTACTAAGCGACCATTTACCTTGGCTCCCAGGGTTTTAAGGCCAATGTCGGTATGGATGCTAAAACTAAAATCTAGGGGAGTAGAGCTGGAAGGTAAAATCATCAAATCCCCCTTAGGCGTAAAGATGTAAATCTCATCCGCCATCAGGTTCATTTTAAACTCATCTACAAAATCAACCGCATTGCCTTCGTTGTTTTCCAGAACTTCACGAATGCGGTTAATCCATTCATCCAGTTTCGATTGACCGGAGGAATCTTCCTTGTATTTCCAGTGGGCAGCATAGCCTCTTTCGGCTACTTCATCCATACGTTTGGTACGGATTTGTACTTCCACCCAATGTCCGGCCGGACCCATTACCGTAGTATGCAAACTCTCGTAGCCATTGGCCTTGGGGGCCGAAATCCAGTCGCGCAGGCGTTCGGTATTAGGACGGAAATGATCGGTTACAATAGAGTAGGCTCGCCAACAATCTGATTTTTCGCGCTCTCGACTGGAGTTCACGATAATCCGGATGGCGAATTTGTCGTAGATCTCATCAAAACCCACACCTTGGCTAAGCATCTTTTTACGGATGCTGTAAATACTCTTGGTGCGTTCCTTTATTTCAAATTCAAAGCCTTCTTCCTTAAGGTATTTTCGGATGTATTTACTAAAATCACTTAGGTAGCGATGGGCTTCATTTTGACTGTTCTTAAGGCGGAGAACAATGTCTCTATACACCTCAGGTTCCGTGTATTTAAGGCTAAGATCTTCGAGTTCGGTTTTAATATTATAAAGCCCAATTCGGTGGGCAAGGGGTGCATATAGGTAAAGCGTTTCAGAAGCGATTTTCAGCTGTTTATGCTGAGGCATCGACTCCAAGGTCCGCATATTATGCAGGCGGTCTGCGAGCTTAATTAGGATCACCCGAATGTCATCCGACAGGGTGAGCAGCATTTTCCTGAAGTTCTCCGCTTGCAGGGAAACATCCATATCGAAGATGCCGCTAATTTTAGTGAGACCGTCAATAATGTGCGCAATGTCCTCATCAAAGAGGCGCTCAATATCCTCGAGGGTATAATCACTATCTTCTACCACATCATGAATAAGGGCACTGGCCACTGATTTTGGGCCTAGTCCAATTTCTTCACTCACAATGCGCGCCACCTCAATAGGGTGATAGATATAGGGTTCGCCGGATTTACGTCGTACCTCCGAATGGGCATCGCGCGCTAAATTAAAGGCGCGTTTCAAGAGGTCACGATCTTCCTTATCCATGCGATCTTTCATGGTTTTCAGAAGATGGTTAAAGCGACTGTTAATCTCTTTTTCCTCGGCTTCTATTTCTGCTTCCGTCATGCTCATAATTAAACCGAAAATAATGGAAATATCAGCCTCCTCCGCTTCCTGAGGGGCTAAGCTTTTCACAAAAATATCAGCAAGCTGATTTTAACCTAATTTATTTTGATTGCTCGATCGGAAGCGCTGAATATCGGCGCTTCTTTTTTGGCTATGCTTGGTGCTGCGACCTTGAACTCTTTTGCGCCACATCTTAAAACTGGAACGCTTCATTTCGCGACGCATTAGAGCGATAACCTCCGCTTCATTTAGTCCAAATTGGAATTCAATGGCTTCAAAGGGAGTACGATCTTCCCAGGCCATTTCAATAATCCGATCGATTGCTTCAGTATTTAATACAGGCATAGCTTATAAAACTTCCCGAATCAAATTTTGTTTGCGATTTTTGCCGAATGTTAAAAGACCTCAAATTCGACCCCGTGAGTGGGGTGGAAGTAGCCATTGCTAAAACCCCGGAAAAGACTGGTGAGTCTACTTTCTATCTCTATATCATCAACCATAAAGAGCTTGATTTAAAGAACCTTTTGGTGATGACTGAGGCCGAAGAAAAAGAAGATGGCTCGGGACGAAAAACCTCCAAGCTGCGTCATTTCTTCGAATTACTGGCGGCGGGAGAAAGCTTAAAGGTAGAAACTGTAGATCCCTCTGTACTGTCATTCTACAACCGTGTTTGGTTGAGTTTTTATATTGATGGTCAGGTTTACGATCGCCGCTATATGATTGAGCCCTTTAAGGAATGGGACTTAGAACCCATTGAAGCTTTAGACCTGAAAGGGCGCAAAGGAAATTAGCCAAACCTTCCCGGTGTCTATTCGTTATATGAATATGAGAAAAACAGCATTTAGCCTCCTTATTGCCTTATTTACATTATCCGCTTGTACTCGTGACAAAGGTGAGATTAGCTTTCGCATGAAGTACGAAGCTAATTATCTGGTAGAAAGCAGTGTAGGAATCAATGTGCCCTTTACCCTCCAAACGCCACCGGTGCAGAGCAATAGTGAGCAGGCATTCCGTAATAATAATACCAATGCCAGTTTGGTGAGTTCCATAACTATGGACTATGCCCAGTTCGCCATTACCGCTCCTGAGAACAGCGATTTTTCTTTTCTCGAAAGTGTGAAGTTGATCATTAAGGCCGATGGTTTGGAAGATAAAACCCTGGCAGAATTAGATCCGGTTCCAGCCAATGCAGGAAATACCATTGTCCTAAGCACCAGCAAGGCTAATTTCAAGGAGTATTTACTGAAGGATCAGTTTACTTTAAGTTTGGAAACGGTTACAGATGAATTTCGAAGCGAGGATCAGGAGTTTCGATTTAATGGCGAATTCTTGGTTAAGGCCGATGTGCTAAACTAGCTTAGGCTGATGATATTCGGATCAGGGAATTCCTTCTTCTTTTTAACTATTCTATGCCGGATTTCGGGTACGGCTTCTTAATTTCGCAAGCAGTATTTAATAATCCTCAAATTATATATAAACATGAAAGTTACCGTTGTGGGTGCAGGGGCCGTAGGTGCCAGCTGTGCAGAATACATCGCCATGAAGGACTTTGCCTCTGAAGTGGTATTGGTAGATATTAAAGAAGGTTTTGCCGAGGGGAAAGCCATGGACCTGATGCAAACCGCATCTTTAAATGGTTTTGATACCAAAATTACCGGCAGTACCAACGATTACACCAAAACCGCCAATAGCGATGTAGCGGTAATTACTTCCGGTATTCCGCGTAAACCCGGGATGACCCGCGAAGAGTTGATCAGCACTAATGCCGGTATCGTTAAGACCGTTGCTGAAAACCTGATCAAAGAATCTCCAAACGTTATTATCATCGTGGTTTCTAATCCTATGGACACCATGACTTACCTGGCTCATAAAGCTACCGGCCTTCCTAAAAACCGTATCATCGGTATGGGTGGTGCTTTGGATTCAGCTCGTTTTAAATACCGTTTAGCAGAAGCTACAGAAGCCCCTATTTCGGATATCGACGGAATGGTAATCGGTGGTCACAGTGATACTGGTATGATTCCATTAACTCGTTTAGCCACTCGCAACAGTGTTCCTGTATCTCAGTTTATCTCTGAGGAGCGCATGCAAGAGGTAAAAGAAGCTACCAAAGTAGGTGGTGCTACCTTAACTAAATTGTTGGGTACTTCCGCTTGGTATGCTCCAGGTGCCGCTGTAGCCGCTATGGTGCACGCCATTGCTACTGATGCTCACAAAATGTTCCCATGTTCTTGCTTCTTGGAAGGTGAATATGGCTTAAACGATATCTGCATCGGTGTGCCAGCCTTAATTGGTGCAAATGGTGTAGAGAAAATCGTTGAGATCGAATTAAGCGCTACAGAGAAGGAAGAGTTAACTAACTCTGCCGAAGCAGTAAGCAAAACCAACGGATTGCTTTAATACGAAGCATTCTTCAGGATACTATAAAAAAGCCTCCCATTGGGAGGCTTTTTCTTTATAGGCTTAAACAGATTACTGCACTCTTGGGCAGTACCCGGATTTCTTTTTCCAAGGGCCTTTCTTCCATTAAATCCTGCCCGCCTTTAAGGCCATATTCTGTAGCCGCTACAGACAAGCTTTTTTCAGAGTTGTTGATCAAGATTACTAACCTTTCTTGTTTGTTCATGCGCTCAAAAATGAAGAGGTCATTTTCATCATCCGCCAAGAGTACCTTATAACTACCATCAGCCAAAGCAGGATGAGCCTTGCGAATGGCAATGAGCTTTTGATAATGAGCCCGTAATTCTTTGTTTTGTTCCACCTTATCGGCTTCGGCTTTTTTGCTTTGATCAGGTTGATAAACTTCATCCGCATATTGGATATCCGACCAAATCATGGGTTTACGATCATCCGGATCATTGCCTCCCCACATTCCAACTTCATCACCATAGTAAATCATCGGAGCTCCTAAATAGGTGAATTGGAAATAGGCAAATAGCTTTTGCAATTGGATTTCATCTGCCCGCGGTTTTCGCACTTTATAATTCGGGTTGTCCGCTGCTTTGGAAAAACCAAAATAATCGCCCCAATCACGGAAGTTCACTCCGCCGCGGTTTACGATATGCGAGCCAATGCGATTAACATCATGAGAACCGAAGAGATTTTGCATGGCATAGGGGAATTCAGGAGCGAAGGCCTCTCGCATTCTTTTTAATTCGGCTTCAAACTCGGAAGGACTGCGGTGGTTTTTCCCTTCGGGATTGATAAAGAACTCAGTGCAGGTAAAAGCCCAATTGTAATTCATTTCTGCATCAAATTCATCGCCGGATAAATAGGGTAGGGTCTCATTAAGAGGGCTTACCAATTCTGCAGTGATATAGGCATTGGGGTTTAAGGACTTTACATGAATACGCCAATCTTTCCAAAATTGATGATCCACACAAAAGGCCACATCCAATCGCCAACCATCGATTCCAAAGGCCGGACCTTTACCTTGAGGGTTCATCCATCTTTCGGTAGCGGCAAACACATAATTACGAGGCCCGGCTACTAAGCCGTTTTTATCTTCCTTAAATTCGGGTAAGGACTTCACACCCCACCAACCTTCATAGTCGAATTCATTGGCTTCGGTATTGGGATCATCCCAGCTTTTGATGGTAAACCAATCTTTATATAGACTCTGCTCTTGATTTTTACGCACATCCGCGAAAGCGAAACTATTGTAGCCCATATGGTTAAATACCCCATCGAAAATGATGCGCATGCCTCTGCGATGCACGGCTTCGATCAGTTCCAGTGCCAGTTTATCAGCGCTGGTCCATACCCAAGTTTGAGGATCAAGGGGATTTTCGGTTTTTATTAAAGCTCGGTCGCCTTCGGGATCGGGGCCAAAATTTGGATCCACATGATGGTAAGATTCACCATCGTATTTATGTAGGCTGGGCGATTGAAAAATGGGGTTGAGGTAAATGGCATTAATCCCTAAATCTTGCAAGTAATCTAATTGATCAATTATCCCCTGAAGATCACCTCCATAGCGGCGACGTAGTAGGTGTTTCCACAATTCAGGTTCACCATTGGCTTTTTCCCATTCTTGTAATTGATACCAGTCGGAGCCCCAGGGATGGATTTGCCAATGCTCGGGCATTTCCTGAGGATCCGCATAAGCCAGATCTTTGATTTGAGGATCATTGCTTGGGTCGCCATTGCGGAAACGCTCGGGGAATATTTGATACCAAATCGCATATTTAGCCCAGTCCGGTGGTGCTTGCGCCTGCTGAAGGGCCGGAATAAAGAGGATTGAAATAAGGAAAAAGTAAAAATGATTTTTGCTTGGGCTTGGTTTCATTGGTCTTAGACTAGAATTGTAATTTAGGGGAAAATTTTGAGGATGAAAGTAGTAAAGTGGATCTTAATTAGCCTGGCAGCTCTGGCCTTAGTTCTCTATCTGGCATTTCAATGGATGATTTACAATACCAAGAAAATATCGCCAGAAGGCAGCGCTAGCTATAAGTTTGAGCAATACGATGTTAAGATTGACTATAGTCGACCCTCTGTAAAAGGAAGAACCATTTTTGGTGAATTGGTACCCTATGATGAAGTATGGAGAACCGGTGCCAATGAAGCTACTGAGTTTAGTACTCTTACCGACTTGGAAATAGGCGGTAAAACCTTACCCGCCGGAGAATATACCTTATGGACCATTCCCGGACCAAAGGAATGGCAAGTGATTTGGAATTCACAAACTGATCTTTGGGGTGTGAATTGGGATCAAGTTGCCAATAGAGATCCCCAATTCGACGTTCTTACTACCACGGTATATAAAGAAACTACCCCCAATATTATTGAAACCCTCAGCATAAACCTGGTCCAAGCCGGGGAAGGCCTGGAAATGCAACTGGCCTGGGAGAATGCGCTGATTCGGGTTCCTATGAAATAAATTTATGTCACTAAAACCCATACTTCTGCTTAGCCTGGTTTTAAGTAGTTCTTTTCTTCGGGCTCAGCAGGATACTCTGGTTTATTTTGAGGTGCGCTTTGATCTGGATTCGGATCGATTAAAAGCCTCCGAGAAAGAGTCGCTCGACTCCTTATTACTGCAATATCCAATCTCAATTCTTAAAGGAGTTAAGCTATACGGGCACACCGATAGCCTTGCGGATATTGACTATAACCGAAAATTATCGAAGCGCAGGGTGTTATCGGTTCTGCAGTATTTGGTGTATCAAAAGTTGGATCCACGTTTAGCTAGTACCGATTTTTATGGTGAGGAAAAACCCCGCTATTCTAATGCTCCTGAAGAACGATTTAAGAATCGCAGAGTAGAACTGGAGTTTTTAGTAGATCTCTCGCTTTTACCAGATCCCGAAAGGAAGATAAGCGAGCAAAGCCTGGAGACGGGAACTAAGATTCGATTGGCTAATCTGAACTTCGTAGGAAACCAAGCTATTCCCATGTGGCATAGTATGGATGAATTACGAGAGTTACTTCTGGTAATGGAGCGTAATCCAGAATTGGAAATTAAGCTTCATGGCCATGTTTGCTGTAGTAACGACTTCGAGCTTTCGGTAGCTCGTGCTCGTATGGTTTACGATTTTTTACTGAGTCAGGGGATTTCTAAAAACCGCATCGAGTATGAGGGGCATGGCAATAGACAACCTTTATTTGATGAGGTAGATGAGAAGTCAAGAGCTCTAAATAGAAGGGTAGAGGCCGAAATTCTTTTTAATGATTCCAAGCGAAAAGAGGCGGAGGCTAAAGCCCGATTAAGAGTAGAAGCACCGGTTATGAATGTGCAGTTTATTAAAGGGAATGCTCGTTTAAGCCCTTCCGGAGATTTTATGCTTTCGCTGATTGCAGACATGCTTAAAGAATCTGAAGGTCTCTTTTTTGAATTTGAGGTTTACGATAATATAAATGATAGTCGCTTGAGTGCACAACGTGCCTCGGCCATTGAGAGAACCTTTCGTAAGAAGGGAGTAAAGAATAATTTATTCAAGGTTAATACTTTAGCCTATCGTCCAGGATTGGAACAATCGGCGGACATCAATCTGATTCGCGTAAAATTGATTGAAAAATGAAGGAACTACAACGCTATTTATTGCTGGAATTTCCAGTCAAACTCAAAGCATTAAAACCCAAGGCTAAGCGGCAGTTTGGCGAAATGTCGGTAATAGAAATGCTGGATCATCTGCGTAAAGCCTTCCTCTTAAGCCATAATGAAACTCAGGCGGAAATTACCAGTCCGGCAGAGCAATTACCAAAGTTACAAGCCTTTTTAGCTTCGGATAAGCCTATCCGACCAGGTGCGGCGGCTCCCAAGGTGTATTCTGAAATAAAAGGGAATAAGGAAGACTTTGAAGAAATGAAATACTTATTGCTCAAGGAAATGGTGGCTATGCTGGCCTTTTTCGATAAGCATCCAGATTTCACCAAGGTACATCCCATTTTTGGTGAATTGAATGCAGAACAATGGTTGCAATTACATAAGAAGCATACCGAACATCATTTACGCCAATTTGGTATTGAATAAAAAAAGCCCCGATCCTAATAGGTCGGGGCTTTTTAATGCTATTTTTTTAGACTATAGTCCGCCTAAGTCAATAATGTCGCTAAGATTTGGAGTTTGGAACCAATCACTATTTTGGGCTCCAGCACTTCCAGCCCAAAGACTAAAGCGAGGATAGGCAGTAATCATGTCAACCTTTTCCATGGGATGTCTGAAGTTCTCACCATCTAATACGATATCCATGGCCCAGGGTAAGCCAGTAGTGGTTTTGTAAGTACCGTTTACATCATCGCCGGTATTGTACAAATTGGCATCAGCTGCGGCAGTACCGCTAAATCCGGATAAGTGAATTTCGCGCCCTCTTTGGTTTTTATGGAAGATGTAGAAATCATTTAAGAAACTAGCTCCGTTATTATTCGCCAAAAAATTTATGGTGAAGCGAATAGTATCGGGATCAGCCATTCTACCTGCTTCGGTATTATTATAATACTGAGAGCGTACTTGATCGGGATCGGAGAAAAGAATGATACCATTGGTCACATCAGGATCGAGGCTGGCGTCGCCACTCACTGATGAAATTATGGAGCTCATAGTGTTTTTAGCGCTGTTGGTAAGGCGAAGGGCCAAGCCACTTTCTATACCGCCACCAAAGGCGTCCAGAGCAATTTCATATTCAGCAGAAACCCATTCGTCATCACCATTTTTAACCAGGCTGCTTTTTACATTTACAACCATATCATTAAAGTCGTAATCACCTTTCAGTGGCCACATATCTTCGTAGGCAATAGTTTGACGACCAACAGTAGGGTAATAGCTTAAATAAGCGCGAGTAGGATCATTGGGGAAATCATCATCACCATCAGCCACTCCATCATTATCGGTATCAGTAATCGCGGCAGGATTGCTCAAGAAGGCATTATCGATCCAGGCATTATCATACAAATTGAACAAGGCAACCACCACTGTACTGTTATTGGGAACTACGGTGCCGATTACTTTATCACTGCTGCTTAAAACCTTGGAGGTGCTACTTTGAGCATAAGATGAATTGGCATTGGAATAGAAGAAGAGATAGGCCCGCACATAACCGTGGTAGTCGGAACTAAGGTAAATGCTGTCACCTGGCTGAACGGTATGGATTTGCCATAGGTGGGTCCAGCGATTATTATCTACCTTAAATACTTTGGAGCCATTTTGTTGTGGCTGACTGAATTCATTATCTGTAACATACCATTTCTGGTCATTGGCAGTTCCACTGGTCGGATCAAAAGAATAGCCCACATTTTTATAAGCAACAGTTTGCTCAAATCCGGCATTACCCAACATATTAGTTCCTGGAGGGGTACCTGTAAAAGCTTGTTTGCCCAACACTTTGTTGCTCGAGGATGCAATTTGATCTAAAGGATCACTTATTTGAAGAACCACATTCTTTTTAAGTTCCAAAGGCCAGCTTTGACCAGTGGCATTTAAATGAAAGTAAAAGCCATTACTATTATCTGGTAAAAGCACGGAAAAATGGGCTCTATTATAATGATCAATTGTGGCCAGAGCCAAACGATCTCCTAATTCATTGCGGATTTCCAGTTTAGTTCCCTGCAAATCCATGGGAAAGAGGCTGCTTTCTTTTAGTTCCACTTCCATTTGAATCTGGTCACTGCTACTCCAATTGAAGTTTTTAGAAACGGTCAGTTCATCGAAAGACTGAGCTACGATTGGATTTTGCTGATTGGATTTGTCTTCAGAACAAGCCTGAAAGGCTAGGGCAAGAATCAAAATGGGGGCTAACTTCTTCATCATTAATTGCTTTACACGGCGAATGTGCAGATATCCTCGTTGGTTGGACCTCAAATTTCGATCATTGGTTTGGATAGGCGGATTAATGGTAAAATTACAAAAGCCATTAAGAGGAAGCAGATGGCAAAGAAAAAAGCCGGAGCTGATCCTCTCTCGAGGGGCATCCGGCTTTTCAACCAACCAAACAAAACTATTACTCCAAAGGAACTAGCGCTTGTCGCTAGTGTTTCCTTAATAACTCCATTCGCGGAGCCTTCGTATGCTGTTAAGGAAGTTTTAACACTTCATTGATGATATTCAAACTTCCATTAAATGCTGTTATATCTGTAACCAAAACTTGTGCCTGACTTGAATAGGCGCTTGCGTTTCGGCTTATGATTAAATTTCCACCAAGCAACTCAACACTAAGGTTCGCTGAAGACAACTGGCTGCTTAGGTTACGGCCCGATAAATTGCTCAGGCTATGCGCACCATTAATAAGATGAGCCTTAATTAAATCTGTCAAAGCGGCAACTCCATGATCTGCCAAATAGCCATCTAAATCGCCACAACCCATACTTTGAAAATAGCGGTCGAATGCCGCATCGTTAGGTGCTAAAAGAGTGTATTGATTTTGATCATTATTCAGCAAGGGTGCCAAATTGCACACTTGAAGCGCACGGTTTAAAATGCTAAACTCAGAGCTGTGCGCGCTTACCAAAACATTTAGCGTTGCTGGACGAAGCACTTCATCAATTTGATGCAGGTAGCCTTGACTCAAGACCCGATCTTTTCCGGGAATATTAAGCCAGTGACCATTGATACGCACCACAGACTTAGATCTCCAGAAATGCATGTTTACACTGCGATTACTGCTGTTCTGAGCTAGGGTAGGAACAAAGGCCGAATGCAAGTTCTCTAATTTGGCCGCCTCCGGAATAATGTGCGATCCAAGCCAAGCATTATAGTAGCTATCGCCAATTAAGGATTTTAATGCAGAGAAATCTTCTACTTCCAAATCCGCCAAAAAGTCTTGAAGGCTGGCATCGGTAGGTGCTAAAATGGTTAAGCTTTTTCCACTTAAATCGAGGTCAGCTTCGGCCATAGCCGCACCAAACAATTTCGCTCCGGAAATTGCAGATACCTGCTCGTTCAAACTGAGCGGGCCGGTTTGCTGATTGACCTGATCATTTTTGGAGCAGGCAAAAACCAGTGAGAGGGTGCAGAGTAAAGCTAGTCTTCGCATTATTACCTTTGAGGTTCATAATAGGTACGTTTTACACATGAGGAAGGTTTGGTTGGAAGAAAAGAATACTGACTTTTTAAGCATTGATAGCCTGCATTTTGCCTACGATGAGCAGCCGGTTTTAAATGGCTTGAAGCTGAAAATGAAGCAGGGTGAGCGATTGGGAATTGTGGGTGCCAGTGGATCTGGGAAAAGTACGCTCTTAAAAATTTTGGATGGTACTTTGGTTCAAAGTCAAGGAAGCCTGGCTCTCAATAAGGTAGACTATCAGCAGGAGCGAAACGACCGTATAAATAAGCATCCTAAAGTGGCCCTAATGGCCCAGGATTTTGATTTAAATCCCAGCCTTACGGCGGATGAAAATATCGAATGGAAGGGTCGGCATTTAAGTGCCAGCGCCTTAAAGCGATATTTAGGTCGCGTGCATCGGGCCTTTCATTTGCAAAAGGTGAAGGACCAGAAATTAAGAGAGCTTTCAGGAGGGCAAAAGCAAAGGGTAGCCTTGGCTTGCGCCTTGATATCGGATGTTGAACTGCTTTTGTTGGATGAGCCCTTTTCTCAATTAGACTATTATTTAAAGCAAGAGCTTTTACAGTTTTTAGAGAATGAAAGTGGAGATCGAAGTATTATTATGGTAGGGCATGAGCCTACCGATTTAATGCGCTACTGCGATCGCATTGCCGTTTTGGATAAAGGAAGGGTATTGCAAATGGGTACGGTGGATGAAGTGTATCATCGGCCCCTAAATTTACAAGTAGCCAGATTAACTGGAATGATTAATCATTTAAATAAGGAGGAGCAGGAGGCATGTGCTATGGAGGAAAGTTTGTTCAGACCTTTACACTGCCGATTACAAAAAGCGAAGGGTAAATCTGCTTGGGAGTTGATACGATTAGAATACCATGCCTTTGGTCAACTGGGACTGCTTAAACATACCAGTGGCAAACAGATCCGAGCACAAATTCCTTTGGATGGGGAGTTTCAGCCTGGCACCTTTTGGGCTTTAAGCATAAAAAAACCCTGAGTCCAAAGGAGCCAGGGTTTTAATATCAGAATCCCGAAGGATTATTATTTCTTTACTCTCGTAACGATTGCTTTGAATGCATCGGGATGATTCATGGCTAAGTCTGCCAATACCTTACGGTTCAACTCGATACCTTCTTTCTTAAGTAATCCCATAAAAGCGGAATAAGACAAGCCATGTTGGCGGGCTCCGGCGTTAATACGCTGAATCCACAGGCTGCGGAAGTTCCGTTTTTTGTTTCGACGGTCACGGTAGCTGTATAAAAGGCCTTTTTCTACGGCGTTCTTAGCTACGGTCCATACATTTTTACGACGTCCAAAATAACCTTTGGACATCTTCATCACCTTTTTACGGCGTGCTCTTGATGCAACTGAATTTACTGATCTTGGCATAAAATTAATTTTTTGTGCAAGGCGGTCGGTTTAGGACTCTTAGGGGCCTTACCCAGGGTTCATTAATAACTCGATTAAACTCAAATAGTAAGCTGACGCTTAATGTTTGCTTCGTCTGCTTTATCTACTAAACCAGACTGTGTAAGGTTACGCTTTTGCTTAGTTTCCTTTTTGGTAAGGATGTGGCTTTTAAAAGCGTGCTTTCTTTTGATTTTACCGGTACCAGTAAGCTTAAAACGCTTCTTGGCACTGGATTTAGTTTTCATCTTTGGCATTGCTCTTCGCTTTTATCCGGGTTCTGATATTATTTTTTGGGGGCGATCATCATGATCATCCGTTTTCCTTCCAACTTAGGTAAGCTTTCTACTTTTCCTAAATCTTCGAGATCTTGAGCTAAACGAAGCAAAAGGATTTCTCCTTTGTCTTTAAACACAATCGAACGTCCTTTAAAGAATACATAGGCCTTTAATTTGGCTCCTTCTTTCAGGAAGTTCTCAGCATGCTTGCGTTTGAACTCATAATCGTGATCATCAGTGTTGGGGCCAAAACGGATTTCTTTAACCACCGTTTTTTGCGCCTTCTGAGCGATCTCTTTTTGTTTCTTTTTCTGGTCGTAGAGAAATTTCTTGTAGTCGATGACTTTCGCTACGGGAGGATCTGCCTTCTCCGTAATCACCACCAAATCCAAACCGCGGTCGAGGGCAATTTTCAAAGCCTCTTTAGTGGAGTAAATAGCGGGTTCTACATCTTCACCAACCACCCGTAATTTGGGATAGGTGATCTTCTCGTTGATCTTGTGTTTGTCTTCCTGAGGTTCCCTTCTCGGTCCTCTTCTTCTGTGGTGGAATCTCTTAGCCAGAATTATTCTCTTTAGTTATACTTCAAATTCACCTATTTCATCGTTGATCTGTGCGTCTACATGTTCTACAAAAGCTTGTAAGGACATGCTGCCTAGATCTTCTCCGCCGTGTTTCCGCACGGAGACTGTGTTTTCCGCCGCTTCTTTCTCCCCAACAATTAACATATATGGGATTTTGGAAACTTCAGCGTCTCGAATTTTACGGCCAGTTTTTTCAGCACGCTCGTCAACGAGGGCGCGAAGGTCGTAATTTTTAAGCAATCCTGAAACTTTCTGCGCATAATCCAGGTATTTATCCGAAATCGGAAGAATAGCTATCTGGGTGGGCATCAGCCACAAAGGGAAGTTGCCACCGCAGTGTTCCAGTAATACCGCTACGAATCGCTCCATACTTCCAAAAGGGGCACGGTGAATCATAACCGGACGATGGTTCTCATTATCGGAACCCTTATACTCTAATTCAAAGCGCTCTGGTAAATTGTAATCTACCTGAATGGTACCTAATTGCCACTGGCGACCCAGCGCATCTTTTACCATAAAGTCGAGTTTAGGACCGTAGAAGGCAGCTTCGCCATATTCCACTACGTAGTCCAATTCTTTCTCAACTACCGCTTCCTTAATCGCATTTTCAGCTTTTTCCCAATTGCTGTCGCTACCGATATATTTTGAACGATCTTCCTGATCGCGCAAGGAAACCTGAGCGGTATAGCTTTGGAAATCCAAGGTTTTGAAAATGTATAATACCAAGTCAATTACCTTCTTGAACTCATCTTTCAATTGATCCGGAGTACAGAAGATATGCGCATCATCTTGAGTAAAGCCACGTACCCTAGTTAAACCATGTAATTCGCCACTTTGCTCATAACGATATACGGTACCAAATTCTGCAAAACGAATGGGTAAGTCGCGGTAGGAGCGTGGTTGACTTTTATATATCTCGCAGTGATGCGGACAGTTCATGGGTTTTAAGAGGTACTCCTCATTCTCTTCCGGAGTATGAATAGGCTGAAAGCTGTCTTTTCCGTATTTGGCATAATGCCCGCTGGTTACATACAGTTCCTTATTACCAATATGCGGAGTAATAACAGGATCATAACCTGCTGCACGTTGGGCCTTTTTAAGGAACTGCTCCAGGCGCTCGCGTAATTCGGCTCCCTTTGGTAACCACAAGGGTAAACCCTGACCTACCTTTTGAGAAAAAGTAAAGAGTTCTAATTCTTTACCCAGTTTACGGTGGTCACGTTTTTTAGCTTCCTCCAGTAATTCGAGATATTCGGTAAGCATCGAAGCTTTGGGAAAAGAAACACCATAAACCCGGGTTAATTGAGGGTTATGCTCATTTCCACGCCAGTAAGCTCCGGCAACATTCATAATTTTTACCGCTTTAATAAAGCCGGTATTGGGAATATGTCCACCTCTACACAAGTCGGTAAACTCTGCATGATCACAGAAAGTAATGGTGCCATCTTCCAGATTCTCGATCAATTCGGTTTTAAAGGGATTGCCTTCGTACATCGAAAGTGCATCCGCTTTGGAAACCGCCCGCATCTTAAATTCAGATTTCTGACGGGCATTTTCGAGCATGGTTTTCTCCAAATTGGCAAAGTCGCCTTCACCAAATTCATGACCATTAAAATCTACATCATAGTAAAAACCATTGTCGATCGCAGGCCCGATAGTAAGCTTAATGCCGGGATATAATTGTTCCAAGCTTTGGGCTAAAAGGTGGGCAGAGGAGTGCCAAAAAGCCTTTTTACCTTCGGGATTATCCCAGGTATATAGTACCAGGTCGCCACTTCCGGGCAAGGGATCATTAGCCTCTACCGTCGTGCCATTAAAGCTAGCTGAAAGTACATTGCGCGCCAGTCCCTGACTGATGCCTTTTGCTACGTCCATGGCCGAGCTCCCTTCCGGATACTCCTTCTTGCTGCCGTCTGGTAAAGTAATTTCTATCATGATCCCTTCTTTTTTGGGCTGGCAAAGATAGTAAGCTAGGCTTAGAGATAAAGGCTTTAAGCGCCTTCTGGGTACTTTTCTTTCATGAATTGGAAACTTCCGGCAATCAATTCCTTTAAAACCTCTAGATCCACATCCTCCAGTTTATTGATATAGAGACAGGATTTGCCGGTTTTATACTTTCCTAATCGACCCAGAATCTCGCCATAATGGCTAAATCCGCTCATTATATAAAGGGAGAATTTACCCTTGCGGGGCGAAAAGCCTCCACGCATCCAAGTACCACTTTGACCGCTGCTATAAACATAATCGTAATGCCCATAGCCGATAATACTGCCTCCCCACATCCTGGCTTCGGAGCCACTGATGCTTTTAAACAGCTCTAGGAGCGTATAGGATTGTTCTTTCTGCTTTTCATTATCCAGTGAATCAATGAAATCTTCTACCGGAAGGTCATTTTCTTTCGTTTTGAGTTCTTTGGCCATAGCGGATGTTTATGCTTAAAGACGGTGAATTTATGGGATTGACCGTAAATTCGCTGTAGAAAAATGCAGGATGAATAAAGAGGAAGTTCTGGCCCTATTTGCAAAGGGCAATCAAAATACTTTAATGGAAACCTTGAATATTGAGTATACCGATGTTTCCATGGATCCCCCCATGCTAAAAGCTACTATGCCCGTAAATAGCCGAGTGCATCAACCGATGGGTTTATTGCATGGTGGCGCTACTGCTGCTTTAGCGGAAAGTCTAGGTAGCGCTGCTAGCTTCATGTTGATTGATCGCGAGCATGAAGCGGTAGTCGGAATTGAATTAAGCTGTAATCATTTACGTTCCATTCGCGAAGGCATGGTGTATGGCACAGCCCGCATCTTACATCAGGGTAAGAGCACTCACCTTTGGGAAATTGAGGTGCGCGATGCAGAAGATCGTTTGATTTCACATTGTAAGCTCACCAATATGATTTTACAGCGTTCCAAGCTGAAATAGGAATGGGAGATTCCAAAATATTTTTAGCCTATCGGGTACCCGGTGGCAAACTTCAGTTTTATCGAGAAAGCCAGGATTCGCCTCAGCTCTTTCATTTCGTGAATTTTAAGGCTGATTTAGAATTGCAAATGGCGATGGAAGCCTGTGCGCCCTATGATTTTCAGGCTTGGCATTTCCATTCAGATCAAGAAGCTCCCAGCAAAGAATCGCAACTGACTTTATTGGATCAATCGATTCAAGCCCTGCAAAATGGGGAGGGGGCCAAAGTGGTGATTTCCCGATTGTACCCGGCTCAAACTAAATGGAGTCCAATCCAAGTTTTGGAGCGGATGGATGCTTTGTATCCTCAAGCGACCGTATATCTGTTTTCGCATCCAGAAGCAGGCACCTGGTTAGGAGCTAGCCCAGAGAATCTTTTAAGTTTAGATGAAGGGAATCTTGAAATTGCCAGTTTGGCGGGAACCCGTAAATGGGAAGAACGAGATACCTTCACTGCCAAGGAAAGGGAAGAACAAGCAATTGTAAGCCGCAGTATTATTGATCTCCTTAAGGCTCAAAACAATATTGAAGCCATTGAAGGTGGGAATACCGAAATAAAGAAGGCCGGAAATTTAGCTCATCTCTATAATGCCATTCAGGCCAAAGCCGGAACGTCTTTTAAGCCCGAAAGCTTTGTGAAGGAACTACATCCAACTCCAGCAGTAGGGGGCAGTCCTAAAGGCTGGGCTATAGATTTTATCCTGAAAAATGAACTTTATGATCGCCGCTTTTATACCGGATATTTCGGTTGGAGCCATTTAGAGCGGTCATCTGCGCAATTTTGGGTAAACTTGCGATGCGCAGAATACAATGGCCTTCATAACTTAAACCTTTATGTGGGTGGAGGTATAACTGCACAAAGCCAGGCCATGGACGAATGGAAGGAAACCGAAGCCAAGGCTCAAACCATCCTCAAAGCGCTTGAAAAGCAAAATGTCTAAAACGTCATCTTTATATAATGCCCGCCTGCTGGCCCATGTTTTAAAAGCTCATGAATGTGAGAATTTAGTGGTCGCTCCGGGTAGTCGTAATGCCCCCTTGATTTATGCTTGCATGGCAGAGGGCTTCGAAACGTATTCCATTCCCGATGAAAGAGCTGCTGCTTTTACGGCCTTGGGAATGGCCCTCGAAAAAGGTAAACCGGCTGCCGTAATCTGCACTAGTGGATCGGCTGCTGCTAATTTTTTACCTGCTGTAACTGAGGCCTATTATCAGAAAGTGCCCTTAGTGGTGATTACCGCCGATCGTCCACAAGAATGGATTGGTCAGGGTGCCGGGCAAACCATTATGCAAGAAGGTATTTATGGTAAGCATATTTTAGGAGAAGCAAACTTGATTCGTGAACCCCAAGACGATCTGGCTCGGCAGTATAATTTGCGCATCAGCCAGGAGGCTTTACTCAATTTACACAAGGGGCCGGTACATATTAATGTGCCATTTGATGAGCCTCTGTATGATGAATATGAGGGCCCTGAAGAGCAATTTCGAATTATTCGTCGCCCAGCTACGGAACGTCATTTAAATGAGGCCGACCTCAGTGAATTAGTTCAAAGCTTTGAGCAGGCAGAACGCCCCATGATCTTGGTGGGGCAGATGAGTCCAGATCCGGCCTTGGAGCAGGCTCTGGCCTTATTGTTGAAAAAACGACCCTTCTTGCTTTTAAGTGAAACGCTTTCCAATCTCAACCATATTCCCGGTGTACATAGTATAGACCGCATGGTTAATACCTTGGGTGAGGAGGAAGCCGCCTTGTTACAGCCCGATTTATTGATCAGTCTGGGCGGGGAAATCGTGAGTAAAATGGTAAAGGCTTATTTGCGTAAATCCGGAGATTTCCCGCATTGGCATTTTACTGAAGATGAGATTTTTAAAGATACCTTTCATAAGCTCACCCTTAATTTGGATTGTAAGGCCAGTTGGTTTTTTCAGCAATTAAGTGAACGCGTGCAAGCCAAAGCCAATCCTTGGGTTCAGAAGGTTTGGGAATTGGAAGAATCCAGAGCTCAATGGCATAAGGACTATCTTAAAAACTGTGAGTATAGTGATCTGAAGGTTTATGCCGAATTGTTGAAACACCTTCCTCAATCTACCGTACTGCACAGCGCCAACAGTGCGGGAATTCGCTATGCTCAATTATTCGATCATCGAGATGATGTGCGCCACTATGCAAATCGGGGTACTAGCGGTATTGATGGCAGTACTTCAACAGCTATCGGACATGCCTTAAATACCGAAGATCCAGTGGTATTGGTTAGTGGTGATGTAGCTTTCCAATACGATAATGCTGCATTTTGGAATGATCGCTTGCCGCAAAACTTAAAGGTTATTGTCATCAATAATCAGGGAGGGAATATCTTCCGCATTATTAAAGGGCCCGATAAAATTGAAGACTTTGAGCGTTTTCAGGAAACCCAACACCAATTAAACTTATCGGCTGTAGCCAAAATGTATGGTATAGCCTATCAAGAAATAGCCAGGGAAGAAGATTTGTCCACCGGAATTGAAGCTTTCTTTGCTTTGGAGGGATTAGCCATTTTGGAAATTAAAACCCCCCGATTGGAAAGTCCAGATGTATTAAAAAACTATTTTCAGTTTCTAAAATCGCACTAGATGCTGCTCGAAAATTTAAATCTTACTCTTGAAGATATTCCTCGCTTAGAGGATCGTGATTTTAAAGGCCTGGAGAGGGATTACCTTTATTATCGCATCACCGGAAGGGTCCTTTTTTTACTATTGATAAGTGGAGTAGGAGCCAGCATTAGCCTTTTCGGAAAAATGCATTTTGGCTATTGGCTATATCCTGTTCTGGGAATCTTGTTTCTGGTTTTGGTTTTGGAAACGGTCGGCTTCAAATACCGGGGCTATTCTATACGCAGTATGGATGTGTCTTTTCGTCGAGGTTGGATTGTTCATCGAATGACTACCGTTCCCTTAAATCGGGTGCAGCATTGCGAATTTAGTCAGGGCCTTTTAGGTCGCTTATTTGATCTGGCTACGGTTAGAGTCTTTACTGCAGGCGGAACATCCAGTGATTTGGATATACGAGGCTTGCGGAAGGAAGATGCCATTAAGGTGCGCGATTATATTACCAAGCTCAGCGCGGAGTATGAATAATCTCGATTTACACGAACCCAAGCGCCAGGCAAGCCTTGGGGTAGCTATTATATTCTTTCAAAACTTAAGACGAGCCATCAACTTTGTACTGGCGGTGGTTGTAGTTAACCTGGGGCGCGATTTTTCGGTGCTGGGAATGGGATATCAGGGCTGGGGTGTAATTATGGCCATTTTCTTTTTAATCTATAGCTACTTCCAATATCTCAAGTTCTACTTCTATGTAAGTGGTGATAATTTCATTATTGAAAAGGGAATACTCAAGCAAGAGAAGATCACCGTGCCCTTTGCTCGGATTCAGAGTGTAAATACCAAACAAAATGTATTACAGCGGATTCTAAACCTGGTAGGTTTAAAGATTGATACCGCCGGTAGTGTGGCCCAGGAAATTAATATCCCTGCCCTTTCTAAGGAATACGCTGCCAGCCTCAGAGAATTCCTAATGCAAAGGCGTTATGAACTTAAAGAGGAAGAAGATACTGAGGCGGTGGAAGCCGAAAAGGATTTGCCCTTAGAGGATCGAGAACCACTATTACGCCTTACGATCAGCGATTTACTGCGTGTTGGACTCACCCAAAATCACCTTCGTTCCGGATTATTACTCTTTGCCATTGTAAATGGTTATATCTGGCAGTTTGAAGATTATTTGATTAAACCTTTTGAGCCTTTCTTTAAGGAAACAGCCAATGCCTTGGTAACCAAATGGGTGATATTATTACCGATGGCTTTTTTAGTCTTTATGGTGATTTCCATTTTATCCTCCTTGATCGTTAGCATTCTGCGGTATTACGATTTCCGCTTTTACTTAGGCAAGGAAGGTTTGGATATTGAATCAGGTCTCTTAAATCGCAATAGCTTTAATGTGCCTTATGAGAAGATTCAGTATTTCTTTTGGGAGTCTAATCCACTACGAAAGATTTTAGGCTACCGAACTTTAAAGGTTAAGCAGGCCGGTACCCAAGGTGTGAATGATCGGAAGTTAATCGGTATCCCGGGCTTAAGAGCCAGAGCCTTGCTTAAAGTGATCCAAACCCATTATCCCAATCGCAAGGGTTCTAAGTACAGTTATTATAGTCCTCATCGCATCCTCTTCATTCAAAGAAGCCTCTTTTTTGGATTGGTACCCGCTTTGATTTTGGCTGCTATATTCTACTTCGAACAGGTAGGATTAATTTTTTACGCTCCCTTGCCTTTCTTTGTGCTTTTAGTAGCTTTTTTAAGCTACCAATATTGGCGTAGCATAAGCCTGAGGGTAAATGCTGATTATTTAGAAATTCGCCGGGGTTATGTTTTCCCAAAACGAATATTAATTCCCAATTACAAGCTTCAAAATTTAGGTTTAAATCAGTCTTTAATTCAGAAGTACCGGGGGATCAGTAGTTTTCAGTTTCATACTGCAGCTGGTACTTTAAGGATGTCACACCTTCCCACCGAGGCTAGTCGGGAGCTCTACGATTACCTGGCCTATTGCATCGAATCCAATAAGGATAAGTGGATGTAATTCTAAGGTCTATATTTGCGTTTCAAAATTTAGGATGTCGGGGTATAAGGTATGGATTGCAGCGGCGAGATTGCGCACGCTGCCATTGGCTTTTGCGAGCATTATTCTGGGTAGCTTACTAGCTTATTCTCAGGGAAGTTTTGATATTTGGGTATTCCTTCTAAGCATTCTTACCACCCTTTGTTATCAGGTCTTATCGAACTACGCCAATGATTATGGTGATGGCGTAAAAGGAACCGATGCCGATCGAATTGGAGAGGCCAGGGCAACAGCCAGTGGCTTAATTTCTGTGGCTGCTATGCGCAAGGCAGTAGTATTATTCAGCATTTTATCGGTATTGTTCGGAACCGCCCTCAGCTTTTATGCTTGTCGCGATTTAGGCATTTATTATCAATTAGCCTTCACCCTATTAGGCTTGTTAGCAACCTGGGCCGCAATTTCTTATACCGTTGGCGATAAGGCCTATGGTTATTCCGGATTAGGAGATGTTTTTGTACTACTCTTTTTTGGAATCGTTGGGGTAGGAGGCTCCTATTATTTACAAGCTGGAACCTGGGATTATAGCGTTTTGCTGCCTGCAGGTAGTTTGGGCTTTTTAGCCATGGCTGTATTGAATTTGAATAATATGCGCGACCGTGAGGGAGATGCCCGCAGCGGTAAAAATACGCTGGCCCTTAAACTGGGAGAAAGGGGAGCCAAGGGCTATCACTTCCTGCTGGTGATCGGCGCTTTTGATATGGCATTTTTATACAATCGTATTCACCCTACGACTAATTGGCAAAACCTTTACTTCTTAACTTTACCCCTGTTATTCCTCAACCTCAAAAAAGTTTTAAAAGCGAGCCGCCCTCTCGACTATGAACCGCTTCTGAAACAAATGGCTCTCACCACTTTGTTTTTTGCTTTGCTGTTCGGCCTGGGTAAAGCCATATGAAGGCTAGCTGGACCAAATATACTCTCGAATTTAAGCGGCCCGCCGGTACTTCCCGGGGAACATTAGGCCAGAAGGATTCTTATTTTATCCGTCTCGAGGGTGATGGTCATAAGGGCTTAGGTGAATGTGGGATTTTAAAAGGCTTGAGTGCCGATGATCGTCCCGACTATGAGTCGAAATTACAGGAGGTTTGTAAGCAGATAGATTCCTATGATCGAGCCTTGAGCTTGATCTCTGAACTTGATGTTTGGCCCAGTATTCAAGCTGGTTTGGAAATGGCCTTATTGGATTTTAAATCCGATGATCATGTTCTTTTTCCCAGTGATTTTACCGACGGATTTGAACGTCAACCTATCAATGGCTTGATATGGATGGGGGAACCCGACTTTATGCTTTCTCAATTAGAGGAGCGCTTGGAGCAGGGTTACCTGGTTATTAAGATGAAGATCGGTGCATTAGATCTGGAACAAGAGATTAAGCTGATTGAAAGAGTTAGAGAGCGTTACGGTCCGCATGAAATCCAATTAAGGGTAGATGCTAATGGAGCTTTTAGCCCTAAAGATGTGATGCCCATTCTGCAGCGTTTAGATGATCTTAGAGTGCATTCTATTGAGCAGCCTATCAAAGCTGGCCAATGGAAAGATCTGGCCAGAATTTGCAAGGAATCGCCACTGCCAATTGCTTTGGATGAGGAATTAATTGGGGTATTTGAAGCGCAGCGCCGGGAAGAAATGCTGGACAAGCTCCAACCGCGCTATATCATATTAAAGCCTTCCTTCCTGGGAGGATTTAAGAAAGCAGAAGAATGGATCGATGAAGCGGAAAAACGCGGTATCGGTTGGTGGGTTACTTCGGCCCTGGAATCTAATTATGGCCTCAGCGCTATATCTCAGTGGAATTATAACCTTTATGGTCATATGGCCTCCGGTTTAGGTACCGGATCTCTCTATACCAATAATTTTGAATCGCCTTTGCATTTGGTACGCGGTACCATTGCTTACGATCCCGAAAAGGAATGGGATCTGAGCAAATTGCAATTTTGATAGGGGCTAAAAATAAAAAGCGCCGTAGGGAAACGGCGCTTTCTAACTAAACAGGGTACTAATGGTTGTTAAACCAATCTATAAGGAACTGTACAAGAGAAACGGAGGCGAGTTGGGCTAGGTTGGGTATAAGGATAAAAAAAAGTCGAAAAATATCTAAAGTCTTGAAAATCAAATTAAAAAACTTTGCATCTCCGACCTATCTTCAAGAAATTGAAGCCTTGCATGCTTGGTTTTTATCCGATCAATCGGAATTTGTGATTAGCAGTTCCGGAACTACGGGGCCAGCGCAAGACATGCACTTTAAGCGAGAGGCTATTTTTGCTTCGGCGCAAATGAGTGTCGACTTCTTTGGCCTAAATAGCCAAAGCCGAATTTTACTCTCCTTGCCTCTGAATAAGATTGGGGGAATGATGCTCGCTATTCGAGCCTTTTTAGCGGATGCGGAAATAGTTGCGGTAGATCCGGTTCGAAATCCATTGGCGCAAATTCCTACAGATTTGAAGATTGATTTTGTTTCGATGGTTCCCAATCAATTTGTTGCTTCTAAAGAATATTGGTCGCAGGTAAAGACCTTTTTAATTGGCGGTGGACCACTATCCAATGCAGTGCTCAGCCTGGTTGATGAAATAAAGCCCACCTGCGAAATTTGGCATAGCTATGCCAGTACCGAAACTTTATCGCATGTAGCTTTAAAATCATTGTATCCCAACAGAGAGGAGGCCTATCAGGCAATGGAAGGTGTGAGCTTTGGCGTGAATGAGGAGCAATGTCTTCAAATTAGTGCGAGTGCATTGGCTTTGGATAAGCTCCAAACTAAGGATATTGTTGAGCTAATCGATGCTCAACATTTCATTTGGAAAGGTCGCAAGGATAATGTGATTTTGAGTGGAGGTCTAAAACTCTATCCAGAGGAAATAGAGAATCAATTAAAATTGGAGGTTCCAGGATTTTTGTGGGGGCAGGAGGATATAGAGCTGGGCCAAAGAATGGTTTGGGTGATGGCGGAATCCGATTATCAGGCTTCTATTCCCAATACTATTAAAAGTCAATTGCAAGGTCCCAATCGCCCCAAGGCAATTCTTTTAGTTCCTAAGCTAGAGTTTACCGCAACGGATAAAATTAAACGCGAAGCCAGCCTTCAAAAGGGCTTTAGCTTGATTGCTCTTTAAGGCCTAATGCTTCGGTAGGCTTCTGAGACCAATAGCCGGCTAAAGCCAAACCGCTTATAATGTGCCAAATGCCCCACCAGGCGGCAACCATGGCCATTCCTCCCAGGCCTTCGAAAAAGGCAAAGATTAAGACCAAGCCTAAGCCTGAATTTTGAATTCCGGTTTCAATGGCCAGGGTTCTGCGATCCCGAGTTTCTAATCCACCTAAAACACCTACCGCATATCCGCTGACTAAGGCAATCAGATTGTGGAAGAAAACCAGGGCCAAAACCAGATGAATATGATCCAAAAAGACCTGGAAGTTGTTCTTGAAGGCAATCAATACAAAGCCTATAAAGAGTAGAATGGATCCGATTCGGAAATAAGGCGCCATTTTTTTGGCTGTCTTAGGAAAGCGATACTGCACCCATAAGCCTATGGCCAGAGGAGCGAGTATAATGAGAAAGACCGTTTTCGAAACATCCCAAAAATCCAATTGTATTTGATTTAATAGGGAAGCGGTGGGCTCATAAAGAGAACCGTAGAGCTTAAAATTAAGGGGAGTCATAATCAAACTCAAAAAGGTCGCCACCGAGGTAAGTCCAACGGATAAGGCGGCATTAGCTCTTCCTAAATGACTCATAAAATTGGAGATATTACCTCCAGGACAGGCAGCAACCAGAATCATTCCCAGAGCAATGCTGGGTTGGGGTTCTAAAATCGTAATTAAAATATAGGTGAGAAAGGGCAGTAGTAAAAACTGACTAAAGAGGCCTAATACGGCGGGCTTGGGATTCTTAAGAATGATTTTAAAATCTTCAAATCGAATCTCCAGCGCGATGCCAAACATGATAATGGCCAGGCAAATATTGAGAAGGAATAATGAATCGGCACTGAAATTCAGCCGAATAGCATCAATGTCTTGCATGGTTGGTGGAATAAAACTCCAAATTAGTCTTTCGCGCTCAGAATGCCAATTTTATTGGGCTTTCAGCTTGCGACTAATTTCAAATACGGCTGGACAGAGGGAGGCGTTCTTCTCAGTTAGATTGAGAATTTGATGCATGCGATTGCGATCGGTATGGGGGTATTCCCGACAAGCTTTTGGTCGAACCTCATAAATACTGCAATAATTATCGGCACCTAAGAAAGGGCAGGGCAGTTGATTCATGACCCAATCACCATCTTCATCCACTTTTACATATTGATCCATAAAATCGCCGGGCTTTAGCCGTAGGTGCTTGGCCATGCGGTCAATATCATTTTGGAGGAGTCGTGGTCCGGCTGTTTTACAGCAATTGGCGCAGCTTAAGCAATCGAATTCAGCGAATACTTCATCATGCGCAGCTGCGAATTCCTGATCCAGAATTTTCGCCTTGCGCTTTTTGAGATCCAAAAATATCTTTCGGGTTTCCTTCTTTTCCTGCTTGGCTTTCGCCTTGAAGGCTTCGAGATCGAATTTATTTTCCACGGCCCTGTAATACGATGATTACCGTATAGATAAGGATTTTTATATCGTTAAGCAAAGACATGTTTTCGATGTAGATCACATCGTACTTTAAGCGCTCAACCATTTCATCTACATTGGAAGCATAGCCAAATTTCACCATCCCCCAGGAGGTAATTCCTGGACGAACTTTTTGCAGATATCTATAGTGTGGGGCATGCTGGGAAATCAATTCCATATAGTACTTACGCTCAGGACGTGGTCCAACTATCGACATATCACCAGTAAGGACATTGTAAAACTGGGGTAGTTCATCCAAGCGATATTTACGCATAATTTTCCCCCATGGGGTGATGCGCTCATCATTCTCGCTGCTTAATTGGGGCCCATTCTCTTCGGCATCAACTACCATAGAGCGGAACTTATACATGTAAAATTCCTTGCCTTGAAAGCCAACCCGCTTTTGCTTGAAGAATACTGGTCCTTTATCACTGATTTTGGTAATCATCATTACCGTAAAATAAAGGGGAGACAAGAGAATTAAAACCAGTGCGGAGGAAACGATATCAAAGATGCGTTTCAATACCATTTGCCAAACCGGCATTAGCTGATGGTTGATTTCTACCAATGGGATTGAACGCATAGATTCCATCCGCACCTTGCCCGAAATAATGTCGTAAGTATCAGGGATCATCTTAATCTTAACGGGCTTTTCTTCGAGGAGGTTGAGTACCTCTTCCATTTTATGATGCTCCGAAGATTCGATGGCGATGATTACTTCTTCAATTTCTTTTTCCTGAATGATATTGGGTAAGGCCTTGTGATTTCCTAAATGCTCCAGATTTTTTTCGAGCAGAAAACGAATATTATTATCGACACTTACAAAGCCCACGAAATTATGTCCGGTCTTTCGATTGCTTTCACTTTCAAGCTTGGCATATAGTTCTGCAGCCTTTTCATTACTACCGATCATAATGCTGTTAAAAGCAATATTACCACTGCGAATACGGTAAGCAGTGCGAGTAGTTAATAGAGTTCTGAAAAGTGCCGTAAAGAAAAAGTGACTGCTGAAATACACTAAGAATCCGCGATAGTAGTCGGTATAGGAGGCCACGCTATCATCCAAAATCAGCGCAAAGAAGATGAAAATACTACCTAGTAAACTAGTGTTGAAAGTGTAGAAAAGGTCTTTTAAGCGCGAACGGCGATAGATATCCCGATAGAAGTCGGTAACATGATAAACCGTGAGCCAGAAGACCGGAATCATTAATAATCCGATATAATAGCTTTGGGTAAATTCCAGATGACTGAGGCCAAATTTCTCCGCTTCAACCACCAGCTTACGGAAAACAAAGAGCGAAGTATAGCTTAGGATAGCTGCCATGCCATCCCAGAATTGATACTTAAACCTTTGTATCCGTGGATTTTTCAAGGGATATAGACCAATTTAAGATTATCGAGATATATCCTTGCCTGATCTACATTATCCGGTTTTTTAGCCCGAATTAAGATCTGGTAGCCAGATGCTCCGGGAAATGCCTGGAATTCAGTTACCAGATTAATGTAAATCTTACTCCATTCTTCTTTAGGAAGTACACCAGCGGTAATATCACTTTGATCACCGGTAGCTAAATTGGCTACTAATCCAAAGCCTACCTGGGCATTAGTGCGGTAAGTAACTTCCAAGAAGATGTTTTGGGTACCAGCTGGAATTTCATAACTCACCACTGAGCTCAATTCAACCTGTGGGTTTAAGTCATCCAATATGATCAGCCCCGAATTGTTATTCGGTTCTGCTTGATTGGAATTAAAAGGTTGAAAATGAAAAATGCTATCTGCATCATCCACCTTGATAAAGTTGGTATCGCTGAAATTGGTACGTTGGAAGTTTAAGCCGGGATCATCAAAATCCTCTACGATGGAAACCTGATAGAAGTCGCGGTAATGGGTGATTAAATCACCTTCCGGAATAATAATCGTGTCCGGCGCTTCACCACTGGATTGATAATCCAGATTGTAAATAATTGGATCGAAGGAGGTGTTGATGGCCCGGAAAGAGCTAATACCATTGGTATTGATTCCGGCACTGATCCGCAATTCATTTTGACCTTCTCGAAGAACGACTGGAATTAATGCAGGTAATTCGAAAGCGCCGATAATCTCACCATTGGCGCTGAGCCAAACAGTAGAAATATTTGTATGGGCCGTACCTTCTTCAGCATAATCGGTTTCCAGATGGAGGGCATCGATTTGCAAATAGGTTGGTTTGGCAGCTTCGTCTGTGGAGCAGCTGCTAAGCCCGTAAAAGAGTGAGCCTAAAAGCAGGCTCCGGAGTATAATTTTTGCCATCTCTTGCTATTACGCAATGAGGTTGAGGTTTAGTTCGATCTTCTGAAGGATTTCGTGAGCCACTTGCAAGGCACGATATCCATCCTCCAGACTAACGCTCACTTCCTCCTTTTTATTGATTGCGGATGCAAAAGAATGTAATTCTTCTTGAATAGCGTTGATTGGAGCGCATTCTGGCTGCTCAAAATAGATTTGTTTTTTCTTACCATCTCCTAAATCCATGATCATGGCATAGGGATCTTCCATATCTATTTCGTTTTTCATGCGAATAAGCTCGCTTTTCTTTTCCAGAAAATCCACGGTGATATAGGCGTCCCTCTGGAAGATACGAGTCTTGCGCATGTTTTTTAAGGAGATGCGACTGGCGGTAAGATTGGCCACACAACCATTATCGAATTCGATGCGAGCATTGGCAATGTCCGGACTATCACTTAAAACTGCCACACCGCTAGCTGAAATTTTACGCACATTGGATTTTACAGCATGTAAAACAATATCCAAATCGTGAATCATTAAATCCAATACTACCGGAACATCAGTACCGCGAGGATTAAATTCTGCCAAGCGATGCGTTTCGATAAACATGGGATTCTGAATTTGATCCTGCACTGATTGGTAGGCGGGGTTAAATCTTTCCACATGGCCTACCTGTGCTTTTACGCCGGCTTCTTCGCTAAGCTTAATAAGCTCGCGGGCTTGCTCAGGAGTTTCGGTAATGGGTTTTTCAATGAAGAAATGCTTCACCTTTCTGGCGGCTTTTACGCCCAAATCGAAATGATTGAGGGTAGGAGTAACAATGTCCACCACGTCTACGGCATCCATTAAGGCATCCATATCGGCATAGGCCGGAACCCCTAATTCTTCACTAACAATCTGAGCCCTTTCTGCATCCGGGTCATAAAATCCTACGAGATGGTATACTTCAGGTAAATTCTGGATACACTTCAAGTGAATTTTTCCAAGGTGCCCGGCACCTAAAACTCCGATTTTTAACATGCTTCTAATTCTGCCTCAAAGGTAAGGTAAGGCTTTTACTTGTTCGGATGCAGGCTCTTGGAACTGTTCACAAAAAGCTGTTTATTTTTAGATTTCAATGAAATTTCTTCGGCTGGGAATTAGGATTTTTGTGGAGTGGGAGATTTAGCACGACATCGCGGCAAGCGCAATAAATTGGTGAAACTCTTAATAGAGAAGGGTATTCGTGATCGAGAAGTTTTGAAAGCGATTGGCAAAGTGCCACGCCATTTGTTTATCGATTCCAGTTTTGAGGAATTCGCTTATCAAGATCAGGCTTTCCCAATTGCAGCTGGGCAAACCATATCACAGCCTTATACTGTTGCTTTTCAATCTGAGAAACTGGCACTTAGTCCGGGGCAGAAGGTTTTGGAAGTAGGCACCGGAAGTGGCTATCAGGCCGCGGTACTTTGCGAAATGGGAATGAAGGTTTACAGCATTGAAAGACAAAAGGAGCTTTTTGACGCTACCCGTCCCTTATTGCAAAAGTTGGGCTATACCCTTTATACCAAATATGGGGATGGTTATGCAGGCTTACCCAATCATGCACCCTTTGACGGGATTATTGTTACCGCAGGAGCTCCCGAAATTCCCAAGGCATTATTACAGCAGCTTAAAGTAGGTGGAAGACTGGTAATTCCCGTGGGAACCAATGTGCAAAAAATGAAAGTCCTAATCCGAAAAACGGAAAAGGACTTTGAATTACAAGATCATGGGGACTTCCGATTTGTACCCATGCTGCACGATAAAAATCACTAGAAATCTTCGTCGAGGCGAGTGCCGATAAAAAGCAGGCCCTTACCATTATAATAGAGCTCATAGTTGAGGTCTACCATGGTTTGTACGCCTTCGTGCTCAAAACCAAAACGAATATAACATTGGTACCAGTTTTTCCATTTGGGATGCGGAGCATAGCCACTTTCCAAGAATGTAAGTTCAGCCCCTTTTAAACTGGCGGCTCGATATTCTTGTACAATTAGCCCCAGCTTTTTTTCGAATTCTGTTTTTTCATTGGCATAAGAATCTTGGATGCGAAGTTTCCATTCTTCTTTTTCGGCCGATTCTAAATCTTGCTCATTGATAAGTTGTTTCCAGCTTTTAATGCGGATATACTCTAAATGCGGATAAGATCCGGTATCGCTGATCAAGCTGAAAATGCCTGAGCCAAACTTTTCAAAGTCGGCCTCGGTCTGAGCTTGAAGCTGTGAAACAAAAAGGAATAAACTGAAAAATAGGGTCTTTCGTAGCATTAATTATCTCCATCAAATAGGTCTCCGATGCCGCCTAAGATACTACCTTCTCCTTTGCGGCTTCCACCTACTCTGGGAGCTGAGGCAATAATGCGATCGGCCAATCGGCTAAAAGGCAAAGATTGTATGAAAACCTTACCTGGCCCTTTTAATTGGGCAAAAAAGAATCCTTCACCACCAAAAAGGCTGTTCTTGAGGCCACCAATAAACTGAATATCATAGTCAACGCTAGGGGTAAAGGCTACCAAGCATCCCGTGTCTACTCTTAGGCTTTCTCCTGGTGCTAATGTTTTTTCGATAATGGTTCCACCAGCATGTAAAAAAGCCATGCCATCGCCTTCCAGCTTTTGCATAATAAAGCCTTCCCCTCCAAAGAAGCCTACACCTAATTTCTTGCGGAATTCCAAGCTTACGCTAACTCCCTGTGCTGCACAGAGGAAAGCATCTTTTTGGCAAATGATTTTTCCGCCTTCTTCACCTAAATGGAAGGGAATGATTTTCCCAGGATAAGGGGAGGCGAAATACACTTTCTTTTTGCCCATTCCTTGATTGCTATAGGCGGTCATAAAAAGACCTTCGCCGGTAAGGGCTCGTTTTCCTGCATTCCAAACTTTGCCAAAGAAGCTGTCGTTGGAACCCGAACCGTCGCCAAAAATGGTTTCCATGGCAATGCCATCTTCCATCATCATCATGCTGCCGGCTTCGGCAATCGCGGTTTCTTGCGGATCGAGCTCTATTTCTACCGCCTGCATTTCTTCACCAATAAGGCGGTAATCAATTTCGTGTGCTTTCATATTCGGTTTTATTCAAAATTAAAAAGGAGGGGCATGCGAAAGGCTGCACCTCCTTAATTATTAATCTTAATAGTGAAGATTTAATAAAAGCTCGAAGCTCTGACCTTCTGAATCATCAGGTAGATAAATGGCCAGTTTTTCCAGGGCTTTCTTCAAGAGTAAATCAGCAACTCCATTGCCACAGTCAACAGATATTACTTTTAACTGATGGTTTTTAGCGACCTCTACTTGAACCAGGGCTTGCTCATTATGCATTTGCCCAATCATTTCTGAAGGTATTTGAAGGCGGGCGCTAATTTGCTGGGCTACTTGGGTTTGAACTTTCTGTTCGGTGCTTAAACTGTCGTTTCCAGCAAAAACGCTACTGGTACTAAGGCATAAAGCCAAGAAGAAGATTTTAAGTGATTTCATGTTTTTTAGTTTTCTATGTTGTTAGTAGTAGTATGACACTAAGAATTACATTGAAGGAGCGGAAATTATTCGCTTTAGGATTTTTTTAGGATTTGAGTCTCAACTTATAGCTTTCTGCTATGAGCACTTTCTTAGCCTTGCTATGCCAGTATTAAGAAATACTTTTGCAGCATGGATGCAGCGATTAAGGCTCAAGTAGAAGCAGGAACCATGCTTCCTTTAATGGAAGAGTTTTATACGATACAGGGTGAAGGATATCATACCGGTAAAGCCGCCTATTTTATTCGCATTGGTGGATGCGATGTAGGTTGCCATTGGTGTGATGTGAAGGAAAGCTGGAATGCAGATTTACATCCACCTACCGCCATTGAACAAGTGGTGGAAAATGCGGCTCATTATTCGAATACCGTGGTGATTACTGGCGGTGAGCCCTTAACATGGAATATGAGACCTATTACCGAAGCCCTCAAAGCCAAGGGCTTACAGGTGCATATCGAGACCTCGGGTGCCTATCCATTAACAGGGAAATGGGATTGGATTTGTCTTTCTCCCAAGAAAACCAAACCGCCAGTAGCGGAGGTTTACGAGCAAGCCCATGAATTGAAGGTGATCGTTTTTAATAATCACGATTTCAAGTGGGCAGAAGAGCATGCTGCCAAGGTTTCTCCCGATTGCAAGCTTTATTTACAACCCGAATGGAGTAAAAGAGAGCAGATGCTTCCAAAGATTAGCGAATATGTAATGGCTAATCCTCAGTGGCAGATTTCACTGCAAACCCATAAGTACATTGGTATTCCTTAGCGACCGTAATGCTCCTTGATTTCGGCCTCAGCTAATTTGTAGCAAGTGCATTCCGGATCGTGAGCTCCCTCTTTAAAGCCGCTGCTCATCAGAAATTCATTGACGATTTCCGGTCCGGTAAATTTGAAATGTTGCTTAAAGAGCTTTACCCAGGCCTTAATATCCTGTTCCCCTTGATTAAGCAACCATTGCTTAAAGCTTCCAAATTCGGATTGAATTTTCTGGATAGCTTGTGCATTGTAAATCGCAGCTTTAATCTTTAATCGATTGCGAATAATTCCGGCATCACTAACTAAGCGAGCCTCATCATCTTCATCAAAGGCTGCCACAGTGTTAATGTCATATCCGGCGAAAGCCGCTTTAAAATTATCCTGCTTTTTAAGAATAGTAATCCAGCTAAGGCCCGCCTGATTTATTTCTAAAATCAAGCGGCCAAAGAGTGCATTATCATCTTCCAAGGGAAATCCATATTGCGTATCGTGGTATTTACGATGCAGATGATCTGCGGGCAGATCCTGCACATAAGCACAATAGCTTTTAGGATTGAGGGCCATTATCCGTTCATACTAGCCAGGAACTCGGCATTGTCCTGGGTTTTGTTCATGCGATCGTAAAGAAATTCCATGGCTTCTACTGAGGTCATATCCGCTAAATGGCGACGTAAGATGTACATTCTTTGCAGTACATCGCGATCCAATAGTAGATCCTCTTTACGGGTGCCGGAGCTCATAAGGTCGATGGCTGGCCAGATACGACGGTTGGCAATACGGCGATCGAGCTGCATTTCCATATTACCGGTTCCTTTAAATTCTTCAAAGATTACTTCATCCATCTTAGAACCGGTATCGATAAGCGCGGTGGCTAAAATGGTTAAAGATCCTCCATTCTCAATCTTACGTGCGGCTCCAAAGAAGCGCTTAGGCTTGTGCAAAGCATTGGCATCAACACCCCCAGACAGTACTTTACCGGAAGCAGGTGATACTGTATTGTAAGCACGAGCTAAACGGGTAATAGAGTCTAGGAGGATCACCACATCATGACCACATTCGGTCATACGCTTGGCTTTTTCCAAAACGATATTGGCCACTTTAACGTGACGGTCTGCAGGCTCATCGAAGGTAGAGGCTACTACTTCAGCATTTACACTGCGGGCCATATCGGTAACTTCTTCCGGACGTTCATCAATCAAAAGAATGATCAAATAACATTCGGGGTGGTTTGCGGCAATAGCATTGGCCACCTCTTTTAATAAGGTGGTTTTACCGGTTTTAGGCTGGGCTACCAGCAGTCCACGCTGACCTTTACCAATAGGAGAGAAAAGGTCGATAATGCGTGTTGACAAGGTGCCACGACGGTGAGTAATATTGAATTTTTCTTGTGGGAAAAGCGGAGTTAAATGCTCAAAAGCCACACGATCACGAATCCAATCCGGTTCACGGCCATTGATGCTTTCTACTTTTACCAGTGGGAAATATTTTTCGCCTTCTTTAGGAGGACGAATTTGGCCTTTCACGGTATCACCGGTGCGAAGGCCGAAGAGTTTAATTTGATTCTGGCTTACGTAAATATCGTCGGGAGAGTTTAAATAATTAAAATCGCTCGAACGTAAAAAGCCGTAGCCATCAGGCATCATTTCCAATACCCCTTCACTAACTACAATACCGTCGAAATCGTATTCCTGACGGCGATTGCGATGTTGATGGTTATTGCTATTCCCCTGATTGTTTCCTTTTTGGTTGGAACCTGAATTGGGGTTATTTGAATTATTGTTGTCGTTGTTTTTCGGACGACGTTCCCGATGTTGATTCGGGTTGTTCTTGTTTGAATTTTGTCCTTGGCTCTGATTCTGCCCTTGATTTTGATTCTGTCCTTGATTTTGGTTTGAATGGCTAGAATTAGAGTCTTTATCTCCTCGACGACGATCCTCATTGGAATTGTTGCGATTGCGACCGCGATCCTGATTTTCAGGGTTTTCATCCTGAGGACTGCGTTTACGAGGACGACGGTTTTGATTCTCTTCAGGTTTAGCTTCTGCAGAATCCTTAGCTGGGGCCTCTGGGCTATTCGCTTTTACTTGATCTTCCGAAGTAGGTTTTTCATCCTTAGCCGGTTCTTTAATGGCTTTAGGGTCAACGGCTTGCTTATCGAGAATGGCGTAAACCAGATCCATTTTTTTCATGGATTTGAAACGCGAAATTTTAGAAGCTTCTGCGATTTGCTTTAACTCGGGCAGCTTCAAGGCCTTTAATTGGTTGATGTCGTACATGGACTAAACAAGAAATGAAAGAAATATTCTTAATCGAGAGAGATGTAAGTCTGATTGGAGAATTTCTACCAGTACCCTTGCGTTCAGGGTGTTTGAGAAATTTGATATTGGCAATAATACAAAGATTTGCTCAAAACAAAATAGGCTCGCAGTTTTTTTAGCAATTTTGGAGTCCCAAATCCAATTCGATGATTCAGCGCATTCAATCGCTTTATTTTTTAGGAGCCGCTCTGGTGAGTGGTGGTCTATCCTTTATGGTTTCCTTTTTTGCTGGTGATAATGGACCAGTTATGCTCCATGATGATTTTATCTTCTTGAGCTTGTTTTTAGCCGTGGCCGGCTTGTCGCTAGGCGCATTATTCTCTTACAAGAAGCGTCGCAATCAGGTAGTTTTAGGTCGCCTGGCAATTTTAATTTCCTTTACCGTATTCGGTTTTATGTTATACCACTGGTACGAGGTGTATCAGGCCGCATCGGATCGCTTAGGCATTGGAGTGTTTTTACCACTCTTGGCGATCATCTTACTTTCGATGGCCAACCGGGCGGTAATGAAGGATGAGTATAAAGTGCAAGCGGCCGATCGTTTCCGTTAGTTCTTAGGCCATCGTGGCCATTCCGCTACGGCCAAATCCGAAATTTTGCCCTTTTCAATTTTAAATTGCAGGAGGGTCCTTACTTGATGAAAGCCTTGCAAACCAACGGCACCAGGATTCATGTGCATGTGCCCGAATTGGGGATCGCGCATCACCTTAAGGATATGGCTGTGTCCGCAGATAAATAGATCAGGATTTAGTTCGCTTAAAAGCTTTTTCGCTCGGCTATTGTATTTATTCGGATAGCCTGCGATGTGGGTCATCAATACCTTAAGACCTTCTATTTCAAAGCTATTGTTTAAAGGGAATTCTTGGCGCAATTCCTGGCCATCGATATTACCATATACCGCCCTGAGGGGAGCGATAGCCTGAAGTTTTTGAGCGGTTTTCAAATCACCTATATCCCCGGCATGCCATATTTCATCGCTACCCTTTATATGCTTGAGGATGGCGGCATCAATATGTGAATGACTATCGCTTAATAAACTTATCTGCACCATGCTTCGCGTACCGATTAATACCTTTGCCACAAAGAAACGGCCTTTGCGATATTTTTTAAAATTAGCGTACCGCGGCACCGCCTTTCACGGATGGCAAATTCAGCCTAATGCGATTAGCGTACAGGAACTTATAAATCAGAAACTTTCTTTGATTTTAGGTCACCCTATAAATATTGTGGGGGCAGGACGAACTGATACGGGTGTGCATGCACGAGAAATGTATGCCCATTTTGATTGGGACCAGCCCATTGCGGATGAAGGTAAATTACTCAATGGCCTTAATAAGATGCTGTCGCCTGATGTGGTTATCGAGGCAATTTTGCCGGTAAAGGATGATGCACATGCACGCTTCGATGCGACCGAAAGGGCCTATGAATACCATATCCAGCGCAAGCGCAGTCCTTTTTCAGGAGATTTGGCCAGCCCCATATTTATCCCATTGGATTTCGAGGCTATGCAATCGGCCGCAAAACGATTAATATTTAAAGGCGATTTCAGTTCCTTTTCCAAATCGAAAACCCAAACTAAAACGAATATTTGCGAGCTTCGCGAAGCCTATTGGGAGCAGCGCGGAGAGCTGTGGATTTTCCATGTTCGAGCCGATCGATTTTTACGCAATATGGTGCGGGCCATCGTTGGAAGCTTGCTGGAGGTAGGGAAGGGCCGTATGACCGAGGCGGAATTTGTAGATATGATCGCCGCCAAAGATCGCCGCTTGGCGGGTGAATCGGCTCCGGCTCAAGGCTTATATTTAACCCGGGTTTTATACCCAAACGATATTTTCTTAAATGGCTAAAAGCGTTAGCGGTAAAGCATTTGACTTACATCTTTTAGCAAAAATCCTAAAGTACGCGAAGCCCTATCGTTTCGTGTTTTACGGATCTTTTGTGCTCACCTTGGTATTAAGTGCCCTTTCTACCACGCGTCCAATATTGATCCAATATGTGATCGATAACTTCATCAGTGAAGGCAATTTGCAAGGCTTAACGAATTATATGCTCATCCTCACTGTTTTATTGGTGATGGAAGCATTGGTACAGTTCCTATTTATATTCGGGGCTAACTATTTAGGGCAGAGTATTATTCGCGATTTGCGCGTACAGCTTTTTGAACATATTCTTTCCTTCAAGCTGAAGTATTTCGACCAAACTCCCATCGGTACTCTGGTTACCCGTGCAGTTAGCGATATTGAAACCATTGCCGATATTTTTGCTCAGGGCATTCTGGTAATCTTTGGGGATCTGCTTAAGATCCTGGTTATGGTAAGTGCCATGTTCTATTTCTTCGATTACCGTTTGGTTTTAATCTCCCTTTCGGTGGTTCCGGTTTTATACTACGCTACTCGATTGTTTCAATTGAAGATTAAATCTGCTTTCCAGGATGTACGCACCCAGGTGGCCGAACTCAATGCCTTTGTGCAAGAGCATATTAGTGGGATGAATGTGGTGCAGATCTTTAACCGCGAGAAAGCTGAGCTTAATCGCTTTAAGGAAATAAATGCCAAGCATCGGGAGGCTAATATTCGTTCCATTTGGTATTTCTCCATTTTCTTACCGGTAATTGAAATTATGAGTGCCATCAGTATTGGACTTGTGGTTTGGTATGGAGGCTTAGAAGCGGCCAGTTTATCGGCGAAGCACAGTTTACAGATTTGGATGTACGATAGCTTTAATTGGGATACCAGTTCCTTAATTCGGGAAATCACCTTAGGTGAAATCACGGCCATCATCATTTTTGTGAATATGCTCTTCCGTCCCTTACGTCAGTTAGCGGATCGCTTTAATACTCTGCAAATGGGTATGGTAAGTAGTGAAAGGGTATTCAAAATATTGGACACCAAAGATCGAATTGAGGATAAGGGCGAATTGGAATTATCGGAGGTAAAAGGCGAAATCGAATTTCGGAATGTCACCTTTGGTTATAAGGAGGGCGAGCCCATCATCAAAGATTTAAGCTTTAAAGCCGAGCCCGGTAAAATGCTGGCCATAGTAGGAGCAACCGGTGCTGGAAAATCAACCTTGATAAACCTGCTCGGGCGCTTTTATGAAATCTGGTCTGGTGAAATTCTCTTAGATGGAGTAGATATCCGTAAGGTGAAATTGAGCAGCCTACGTGAGCATTTAGCCGTGGTACTGCAAGATGTTTTCCTCTTTAGTGATAGCATACGCAATAATATTACCCTCAATAAAGATATCTCACATGAAGAGGTTACGGCTGCTGCCGAATTCATTGGGGTAAGCGACTTTATTGAAACTTTACCTGATCAATATGACTACGATGTACAGGAGCGTGGCAATATGCTTTCGGTAGGTCAACGTCAGCTGCTTTCTTTTTTAAGGGCTTATGTTTCAAATCCTTCCGTATTGATTTTGGATGAAGCTACCAGTTCCATTGATACCCAAAGTGAGAACCTGATTCAAAAAGCCATTGAAAAAATCACCAAGGGAAGAACTTCAGTTGTGATTGCGCACCGTTTGGCAACTATTAAAGCCGCGGATAAGATTTTGGTGATGGATAAGGGAAGAGTAGTGGAAGAAGGCAAGCATCAAGAATTGTTGGATAAAGGTGGATACTATGCTCGTCTGTATCAGATGCAGTTCAAATCGGAAGAAAATTCTCCTGCTTAAGTTTGCACTATCAATAGTTCAGATCGCAAATACAATTCGGATTTAAACTTGGCCTTTTGGTTTCATGTTTTTATTACTCTTTTAGCCTGGATAGGGCCTTTTCTTTTTTCTTGGTATTTAATGATTAGCGCCTATGCAATCGTCCAAATCCAATTTTGGGTTTTTGGTCGATGCCTGCTCAATAAAAGTCACGGCTTAGAAGACCAGAATAATGCAACCTTCTATTCTGTCATTTTCGATATGCTGGGAATTCGGCATAATGCCGAGCGATTGAAAGGTCAGGTGCGGAAATGGATTTACCCTATGCTGGCTTTGTTTACGCTTTTATTACAATTGCTTTTCGGCTGGAAGCCCTTGCTATTTTAAATATAGAGGATGGCAGTGAGGCTGCCGATACCTATAAAAAGCCAGAGTAATAAGCCCAGTAATAGTGCTCGCCAGCCCGCAGACTTGATCTTTTCGATAGAAATACCGGCCCCAACCAGGAAAAGGGTGGCGGTGAGGATACGACGGGCAATCATGCTGATACCACCACTTAATTCTTGTGGTAAGCCAACAAAAGTGTTTAAGAGCATTGCGGCTAAGAATAGCAAAATGAAATAAGGGAATTTTATTTTCCCTCCTTTACGAAGGAAGAGGCTGGTAATTAAGGCCAAGGGAATGATCCAGAGCGCGCGTACTAATTTAATAGTGGTGGCAATTTCCAGAGCTTCTTCACCGTAAGCGGCAGCAGCTCCTACTACTGAACTGGTATCATGAATTGCAATTGCGGCCCAGGTACCAAAATCAACTTGACTAAGGTTTAACCATGTTCCAATGCTGGGAAAAATTAATAGAGCCACAGAGTTTAAGAGGAATACAGTGCCTAAAGCCATGCTGATATCCTTTTCCTCGGCCTTAAGAATGGGTGACATCGCCGCAATGGCGCTACCGCCGCAAATAGCTGTACCACTGGATAAGAGATAACTACTGGTGAAATTGAGCTTGAGGGCTTTGCCTAAGATCCAACCTAAAAGCAAGGTGCTAGCAATGCTGAAAATGGTAAGTACTAAACCTTCACTGCTGCTGGCTAAGGCCTGATTGGCATTGATGCCAAAGCCTAAACCTACTACCGCCGATTTTAAGGACCAGTTTATAGCATCTTTATTTTTGGCTCCTAAAGGATTGGGGAATATTAACTGATACAGGAAGCCGAGTACCATGGCTAAGGGAGGTCCAATCCAAGGACTTAAACTCAAAATGAGTAGGATCAGGAATAAGGGAGTACCGATTTGTTTTTTCAAGGTGGAACTTTGAGGCAAAGGTAAGTGCCTAAATGGAAAGCTATGGGTGACCTATATCTCGCTGTTTTTAGAGAACAGAATTATAGCCTTTTGGAAACCCCCATGCGTAAAATCCCCATAATATCGGGACTGGCTGTAGAACCAATCAAGCCATCAATATCATCAGAAAAGGTAGTTCTAAAACCGATATTAAAATTTAGGGACCATTGAGGGTTAATTCGGACTTTCGCACCACCACCAAGTTCTACCACCGGAAGGATAAGAAAACCATCTACACTGGGGAAATTAAAATTACCTGAAGTTTCTAAGGAGTTAGATTGGGCAATTATACCCGTTAGGATTTGCATATAGGGGCGAAAAGGCTGGTATAAATTTGCCACATTATGACTATTATTCAAGTAAATGTTAAGGCCACCACTTGCTGAAAATTGGTTCATGGTACCTCGCATTATCGAGATATTCGTGGGATTTTCATCCGCGATATAATCAAGGTTAATCCACAAATAATCCAGTTTAACTGCAAATTCAAATCGGGGATTGGCGAAGGGGAAATCATAGCCCAGTCCGAAGCCCAAAGCAATATCATCACTTACTACACTACCTCCAGAGGCTTCACCCTGAACCACCATGCCATTTAGGTTGTAATTAACCATGTTCTGGGCTTGCAATAGGTAGGTACTTAGACAAACTAAGCCAAGAATCTTTAAAAAGGTATTTTTCATCGAATCTGTGTTTATTCCCTCCTTTGACAAATCTAATGCATTCGTCTTAGTCTTCCCCTTATATACTTATGAAAAAAAATAAGAAAGGGGAATTTCCCCCACTACAGAAGAGATTCCCCATCTAAACTTTTAATCACTGATTATTGATCAGGCGGTGATGCTCTGATCGATAGCTTGTCTTATTCTGGTTTAATGTTTTGATTCATCTCCGCCACTTTATTCCCAACGGCAAAGGATGAAACTAAATCATTTAACATATTACTCGCAGCATTTGGACTATTTGGTAATAGGATTAAATTACTATTAGTTCCTTCACTCACGGCATGCAGCGTATCATAATGTTGGGTAATAACAATCAGAGCAGAAGCTTCCTGAGAATTAATTCCTACCTGATTTAAAACCTCTACGGATTCTTCCAAACCTTTGGCAATTTCGCGACGTTGATCGGCAATACCTTGACCTTGTAAACGCTTGCTTTCTGCCTCCGCAGTAGCCTTAGCTACGATGCGAATTCTTTCCGCTTCACCTTCGTATTCGGCGGCTGTTTTCTGGCGTTCCGCGGCATTAATGCGGTTCATTGCACTTTTTACAGCATCATCTGGATCAATATCGGTAACCAGAGCTTTAATAATTCCATAGCCATAGGTATTCATTGCTTCTTCCAATTCACGACGGATGGCAATGGCGATATCGTCTTTTTTCTCGAAAACATCATCCAAACGAAGTTTGGGGACCTCGGCACGCACGGTATCAAATACATAACTGCGAATTTGCTCATGCGGATTATCCAATTTGTAGAAGGCATCATAAACTGCATCTTCTAAAACCACGAACTGCACCGATACTTTCATTTGCACGAAAACATCATCTTTAGTCTTGGTTTCTACAATTACATCAAGCTGTTGGATTCTTAAGCTCATGCGACCAGATACCCGATCGACCATTGGGATGAGAACATGTAAACCAGGTTTGCGAATTCCGATAAACTTTCCAAAACGTTCAACAATAGCTACTTGCTGTTGCTTCACAATGAATAGACCGAAGATTAGAAGAATCAGGCCGACAACGACCAAAATAATGTATTGAGCCATTTTTAAAATTTTAGCTCAAATTAGGAATTACCCGACTATCCCGGCTGTAAAGGAGCATTATTTTTTCAGGAATTATCGCCAGAAATCAAAAGCATAGGAAAGCCCTAATCCTGTGGTGAATATCCAATCTTTCAAATTGGTGGTACCATTAAAGGCATCCCAATTATCACTGGTACCATATTTTAATGATGCCTGGGCTTCCACACTCCAATGCGAATTCAAGAATATACGATAGCCCCCTTGAATCATATTACTGAAGGATAGGCCCCAATCACTGGAGTAATAGGGATTCTCCGTGGTAAATTCATTCGGGATTTGATATTGGTTCTTGTTCATACTTATTCCCGCATACAAGGCCAGAAAAAAAGCATCTTGATATTTTTCCGGTACATAGTCCTTTAAGTCGCGATCAAAGTAATAGCGGATACCGACCATTGGACTCAGAATAAAGGAGTAGGCCTGCAGCTCCGGTAAACTGCCTTCGCCAGTTTTAATGCGAGAATTCATGGCATTGATATCCAAAATGCCACTGATCTGCCAACGTTCATCAAGAGGAATCCACTTATTATACACTGCGGCCAGGTGAATGCCCGGTTCACTTAGTAATTGTCCTTCGGCCGTTGTTTCACCTCTAAAAAAGGAAGCACCCGAATTTACTCCCAGACTGTAGTATTGCGCCTGTACTAGAACAGGCAGCCACAAAAAGCTCAGAAAAATCCATCTTCTCATAGTACCTTATTTATACATTTAGCGTTCAAATTAGCCCCTTTAGTATTTCGAGAACCGCTATTTCCTTGGAGAATTATTTTAAGATTCTTGGTTTAAGTCCTGATGCCGATCTGCAGGAAGTGAAAAAAGCTTATCGCCGATTGGCGCTTAAGTACCACCCTGATTTGCAGAGTGGGAACGAAGAGCATTTCAAAAAGATAGTGGAAGCTTATGAAATGATTCGGTCGCATATTAAGTCACGATCGAGTAGACGGGAAATGAGCCCGGAGGAGCTATTGCGTTTTTATGAGTTATTGAAGGCTGCGGCAGAGGAAAAGGCAAAGCAAAAAGCCTTTGAAAGGGCGGCCAGAGTGCGAGCAAAGAAGATTGAAGATCAAAACAGAGCCTATAGCCTCGCCGTTTATTCCCTAATTGGTATTGTGGTACTGGCCTTTTTCTCTTACAAGTCTTATTTCTGGATTATTGATTATGAAATTGATAGTAATCCGGCACAAACGATGGCGAAGGTGGTGGGAATCGAGAATCATCGCGTGGTATATCAGTTTGTAGTAGGGGATGAGGTATATGAGGAGCGCGCCTATGTAAAAGGCAGTGGCATTAAGATGTACGCAGCGAATGGTATGCCTCTAAAAATTGGTGATCAATTCGTATTGCGGTATCGTAAAGATGATCCCTACTTTCACGATTTAAATACTTATTCAGTGGCTAGCCATACTTTTAATCGCTATATCGATTTAGCGAGCGAGGCCATTCTTCAATATTCTTATAATAAAATGGAGGAGGAGCCGAATCTTATTAAAAAGGTGGAGGCCCGTTGCATGGCCTATTTGATTTACCAGAAATTCGGAATTGAGGGCTTAGCTAGCTGCTACCATTTTGATACTCATCCCTTTGATCATTTCAAAGACAATAGCTTAAGCTGGTATTTCTTTTGGGATAAGGATGAAGTAAGGGAAATCCGCGAAGCTTGCCGGATTCCTCAGGCATGAGGCCCGAATAATTGGCTAATTTTGCGGCAAATTTTAGTTATGGCCTCTAAAGCATCCAACCCTCGTGGTACCCGTGATCTTCTTCCAGAAGTGATGGTTCAGCGAGAGTATATCCTGGAAATTTTAAAGACTACCTTTCGGAAATACGGCTTTTTGCCTATCGAAACTCCTGCCCTGGAAAAGTTGGAAACCCTTACCGGTAAATATGGTGAGGAAGGAGATCGATTAATTTTCAAAGTTCTTCCAAGGGGAGATAAATTCGAGAAAGCCTTCCGTGAGGGTGATGCTCAGGAAGCACGTGAAAAATTGAATCATAATTTAGAAGAGGCCTTACGTTATGATTTAACGGTTCCCTTTGCTCGATTTGTGGTGCAAAATCACAATGCCTTGCACTTCCCATTTAAACGTTATCAAATTCAGCCAGTTTGGCGCGCTGACCGTCCATCAAAAGGACGATACCGCGAATTTTATCAATGCGATGCCGATGTAGTTGGCTCTTCCTCGCTGTGGCAAGAAGTTGATTTTATCGGAATCTATAAGCAGGTCTTTTCAGATTTGGGATTGCCCATTCGGGTTAAGATGAACCACCGTAAGGTATTACAGGGCTTAACCGAAAAGTTTGGCGTTGAAAATGACTTCCAGGCTTTTACCGTGGCTTTGGATAAGTTGGATAAGGTAGGTTTGGCAGGCGTTCAAAAAGAAATGAGCGAACGTGGCTTAGCCCAAGGGGCCTTGGATGCCTTGGCTTTCGTGGCTGGATTAAGCGGTAGCAATACCGAAGTATTGAGTCAATTGGAAGCTGAAATATCTGAAACCACCTCTGGCAAGGCAGGTTTAGAGGAAATCAGATTTGTGATTGATGCTTGTTCTGAGCTGGGGCAGGAAGATGTTTTGGATTTAGACTTTACTCTGGCTCGAGGCCTGGATTATTATACCGGTGCAATTTTCGAAGTGAAAGCGGTGGACCTTGAATTAGGCTCAATTGGCGGCGGTGGCCGTTATGATGACCTTACCGGAATCTTCGGATTAAAAGATTTACCAGGAATCGGGATTTCCTTTGGATTGGATCGCATTCAATTAGCGCTGGAAGAAAAAGGCCTTTTTCCGGCTATGACCCATTCCGGAACCGATATGTTGATGGTGAACTTTGGTGATAAAGAAGCTCTCTTTGCCAATAAATTAGCTGCGCAGCTGCGGGAGCTAGGCCTGAAAACGGAGCTCTATCCGGATGCGGTGAAAATGAAAAAGCAGTTGGACTATGCCAATAAAAAAGGCATCCGCTATGTACTATTGATAGGTTCTCAAGAAATGGAAGAAGGCTTATTTACTCTTAAGGATATGCAAGAGGGAAGCCAGCGAAAACTTGGAGCCATCGAACTATTAGAAGCTTTTAATACCTCTCAAAATAACAAACATGCCAAGCACTAATTCAACTTTCAAAATCAGCGCGGCGCATTTAAGCCTCTCCGAACTTCATCGTTTATTTCATGCTTCACATGATGTAGAATTAAGTGAGGAAGCACGACAAAAGGTAGAATATTGTAGAAATTACCTGGACCAGAAAATTGAAAGGGAAGAGAATCCGGTTTATGGCATTAATACCGGTTTTGGCTCACTTTGTAATGTGGCCATTGAGGGTAAAGATTTAAAAAGACTGCAACTGAACCTGGTTCGCTCTCATGCCTGTGGAAGTGGTGAGAGGATTGCACCCTCTTATGTGAAATTAATGCTCCTCCTAAAGGCTCGTGGCTTGTCTTATGGCCTTAGTGGTGTGAGCCCTTCTACCATTGAGCAATTGCTGTTTTTTTACAATAATGAAATCATTCCCGAAGTATTCGAACAAGGTTCATTGGGTGCTTCAGGCGATTTAGCTCCCTTAGCTCATTTAAGTCTGGCCTTAATGGGGGAGGGAAGAGTACATTATCAAGGTGAATACCGCGACTCCTCAGAAGTTTTAGCTCGATTTGAAAGACCGGCAGTCGACCTGCGCTCCAAAGAAGGAATCGCCCTTTTAAATGGTACTCAGTTCATGCTGTCTTTAGGTATTATGGCGAGCTTCGAATTACGCAAGCTGGCCTATTTGGCCGATCGTATTGCAGCCTTGTCATTAGAGGCATTCGACGGTCGCCCAGAACCTTTTGATGATTTAATCCATGCCGCCCGTCCTCATAAAGGACAAAGAGATACCGCTGCTCAAATTCGTGCTGTATTAGAAGGCAGTGAGATGATTAGTCGGAAAAAGGTTCATGTGCAGGATCCTTATTCTTTCCGCTGCATCCCACAGGTACATGGAGCTAGTAAGGATGCCTTAGCCTATGCCGAACAGGTATTTGAAACGGAATTGAATTCTGTTACCGATAATCCTACCATTTTCCCTGATGAGGATAAAATCATCAGTGGTGGTAATTTCCACGGCCAAACATTAGCCTTGGCCCTTGATCATTTGGCTTTAGCTACGGCGGAATGGGCTAATATCTCCGAGCGTAGAACCTACTTATTGATTTCCGGACAAAGAGATTTACCAGCATTTTTAGTGGCCAAACCCGGTTTGAATAGTGGTTTAATGATTGCTCAATACACAGCAGCCTCCGTGGTGAGTCAGAACAAGCAATTATGTACTCCAGCCTCTGCTGATAGCATTGTATCTTCTAATGGTCAAGAAGATCATGTAAGCATGGGAGCCAATGCGGCTACTAAACTGCAAAAGGTGGTAGACAATTTGAAAACTGTATTAGCGATAGAGTTGATGACGGCTTCTCAAGCTTTCTATTTCCGCCAAGAAAAAACCTCTGAGGAGCTGAGTGCATTGCTAAGTGCCTTCCGAGAGAAAGTACCCTTTATTGATGAGGATCGGATTTTACATCACGATATTCAAGCAGCCAGAAGTTTTATTGAAGAATTTAAGGTAGAGTCTGAGCAGATTTACGCTTAGCGAATTAAACTTACGAAGCCAGTAACCTTCTGATCCTCTTCTAGGAGGATATAGGTATAGACCCCGGAAGGTGCTTGCTGGCCATTGAAATTGCCATCCCAGAATTTCTGGTAAGGTTCATCAGTTTCGTATACTAATGAGCCCCAGCGATTGAAAATGCGGAGGTTTGCACCGGTTTCACAAGGATCACCATAAATCTCAAACTGATCATTTAAGCCATCTCCATTAGGAGTAAAGGCATTGGGTGCAAATACTTCATTGCGTACTTCACGAACATCCAAAGTGAATACTTCCGTGAAGGTTTTAGAGCAAAGGGTATCCACTACAGTGAGGAAAATTTCCTTGGAACCTGGGGTCTGATATCGAATACCGGGCGCACGACCTTCATAGTATTGACCTTCAGTTTCCCATTGATAGAGTAAATTACCACGATCATTATCTAAGGCAATATCTACTTCACCATTACTACAGCTGCTGATACTGGCCTGAACAACCGGAGCTACAGAGCTATCAACAAAACTGATGGTTCGGTAAGTGGTATCACTACGCATACAAATGGTATCGTAACCAATTAGCTCAATTTCATAGGTGCCAAAACTGGGGAAGATATGATGAGGATTAGGCTCATTTGAACTGGAGCCGTCGCCAAAATTCCATTGATAAGCGTCTGCGATGATGCTAAGGTTCTGGAATTTAGCTTCTAGATTTTGATCGCAGCCAGTGTAAGTTGTTAAGAAATCCGTAATGGGTTTACGCGCGGTACCATGCTCAATATTGATAATGGCGGTGTCCGTAATTTGGCAAACCGTATCGTAAGCAATAAGCTGGATGGTATAATTCCCTAATTCTTGATAAGTAACCGAAGGGTTCACAGCAGTTGAAGAATCCCCATTGCCAAAAATCCATTTGTAATTGGTGGCATTGCTCGAATTATTCAAAAGGTTTACAATCAAACCGTCGCAAAGACTATCAACCGCAGTGGAGTAACTAATCTGCGCTTCGGCAGCAAGGATTTGATTAAAGCTGAATTTAAATACGGCCAAATTACAGCCTGGAGAACCAGAATTTTGAGAGTATGCTCCAGGAGTAGTAGGGAAGCTTTTGTTATTACAATTAGAGCATACGGCCTGATAAATGGTACCATCTTTACTAAACCGGCTGGTACCGCCATCCACGTGCTCATTATCTCTACCGCCCAAATAACTACCGTAAAGTAGGTTGCTGGCATTATGATCAAAAATCATAAAATAGAAATCACTGCCATCGGTATTATTCTGGAAGGCATCTGCAGTTACAGGCAGGCCGTAGGTATCTCCATTTTGCTGAGCTGGGAAACCTACCGAATTGGAAACGCCATTCCAACCGGAGAAATAAATATTCAAGCATTCATCCACCATAAAGGCACTGGGAACCAAGTCTTGTTTGCTTTGCCCGCTACCAATCATGGTTTGCCATTTAAGATTGCTCAAGGAAGAGTCTAGTTTGGCCATAAACTGACGGGAACCAGCACTGGAATATACATTAGCACTAATAGGGAAGAATCCTTTGGTTTGACCAACGATATAAACATCCCCATTATAATCTATATCCAATAAAAAGGCTTGATCGTCAAGAGGAGTTCCAAAGAAGGTACTGGCAACCATATTACCGGTACCCGATTGGAATTTAGCCACAAAGCCTTCGTCCTCGCCAATATAATTGCTTTTATAGGCATTAGGAGTCGTTGGGAAATCAGATCCGGTGGTGGATCCACAGATGTAGATTACTTCATTAAATGTTTTAACGGAATAACCCGCATCAGCATTTACCCCCCCAACATAACGCCCCCATTGTAAGGTTCGTAAATCCGCGGAGAAAACCCCTAACAGGGCATCTTGCGAATTTTGACTGCGATCTTGAGCATTGGCACCAGTTAAAGGAACATCCATACTAAAGGTGCTACTTAAAACTACAATGCTTCCATCATTGGTCAGGACTACTTCACCACGATAGTGGTCGCCATAGTTCTTGTAAATATCTCTATTAAAGCCATCGTTTCCGGAACCTCCCCAGAAGGTGGAGCCTAATAAACTACTTCCGTCTTTACTGATTTTGGTGATGAAAATGTCGGTTCCGCGATTGTAATCATTAAAGGCAAAAGAACTTTGGAAAGTCCCTCCACCAAAGGTGCCCTGAAAAGTATTCGGAGTTACCGGGAAATCTGTGGAGCCAGTGTTCCCCAACACGATCAGATTTCCTTGATCATCGCTAATTAGAGAATGTACAATTTCAATATCGCGTCCTCCTAAATAAGTGGCGTAAAGCAATTGTCGGCCATCGGCAGAAAATTTACTGATAGTAACATCTACATTGAAAATACTGTCGCCTGCAAAGCTTGCCTGGAATACGCCATTGGTCGTAGGATAATTAGCTCCAAAATTTACACCGGCACCGTACATGGTACCATTGTCACCATAAGTGGCACTGTTTCCAAAATTGAGATCACCTGAGCCAGAAAAAGTGGCAAACTCTAGAACCGGATCAATAACCAATGGATAGCCTTTCTTATAGCCTTTAAGCTTAAAGCCAACCGTATCATTGCGGAGCTCATAGCTTACCTGAACATCTACTCTTTCACCATTAATAATTTGATAACTGTAAGGAATGCGTTCGATTACTTCTCCAAAAGCAGTGCTTAAATGCAGGGCACCTTCTCGAATGCTAATGGCTTCCAAACCCTTATAAACGATTTTTAAATCTTTAGGATTTGCCTCGGCATCCAATTCCAAATCGTATTTCAGAAATTGAGCTTGCTCGTAAAAATTAAGGTCGATACCTGGCAGGATGTCTTCCAATTGGTTTTCGGGATAGGAACCCAAGTTTTTCTGCCATTTAGAAGGATCGTTGCCCAGGATATAATTCCGAGGATAGGCTGATTCACCGCTGGGTTGCCATTGATTATTCTTTTTAGCGCCTATATATTCCGCTTCAAAGGCTAGAGCACGTTTAGGATGATGATTTCCAGTTTGGTGATGATGATCATGATGAGGGTCGCCTTCGTATAGCAGGAATTTGTAGCCCGAGGATTTGAAGAAAACCGCTCCTTGCTTGAGTTCCAGCTTGGCGCTGAAGTCTCCGGACCATTGTCCCCGGTTCTCCACAAAATGGGCTTGCGCCTGGAGATTTTGGGCATAACTTATCCCAACAAAAACTAAAATTGATAACAGTACCCTCACAGTGGGTTTAAAAATAGAGAAATTTTTGTTTTTGAATAGCTTGAGAGGCAGTCAATTATCCACCGTTCCCTTCGAATGATGGAACGTAGAGGGAAGCTTCGATAAAAACCGGCTTGCCAGAATGCTTGGTGGCGATTAAGAAATCTTTAGCTCCTTTCGCTTTCAGCTTGAGTTTGCGACTGATGAACTCCGGGGAATCTGGGAAATTTCGACTGATAACTTGTAAGGCTTTGGAGCGAAGGCTTTTAGCATAAGCCTTGTGAATATCTTTCAAAAGAAATATTCTTCCAGGGAATTTTTCGCTGAGTTCGGGGGAACTATAGAGATGAGAATTGGGGTCTAATTTTCCCAACTTAAGATCTTGAGCCACTTGATCTTGAATACCCGCTTTTAGAATACTGCTATTGGGTAAGTAGAGATACTGATGAATTTCACTCAAGTTAATTGGGGCGAAGTTTCCCCATTCCGAGTCATATTCCTGTTGGCCTTCTGCAAGTAAATTAAAGCTGCGGATTTTCACTGCTGCCTTGCCTTCTGAAGCTAAGAGAAATCCTACTTCCTTACATTCATTGCGCTCCGAAAGTACCCATACCTCCCGGGTTTCTGGCAGTATTTGTAAATACTCAGGAATACTAATCATCGGACTCATCTTTACATAAACCTGCTTGCTGTGCTTAAGTAGCTCCGATTTAATTTCCAGGATATTAGGTTGGTATTCTTCCGGTCTGTAGAGCGGCCGATGAGCAGAATCCCTGCGTGAAGGATCCAAATAAATAAGGTCAAACTGTTCCTTATTCTCTTTACTAAAGCTTTCTGCAGTTTCAGTATAAAAATGCAAGTCCTTTTGCACTAATAAGCGCCGAAGGTTTTCTGAACTCAATTCGCATAATTCTTCATTGGGTTCCACAAAATGGCCCTGCTCGAATTTTTGCATTAGATAGAGGAAGTCAATTCCAAAGCCTCCACTAAGATCCGCCAGAACCTTGGCAGCCGGAAATAAATCAGCCTTGAGCTTAGCGATGGCCTCACTGCTGCTTTGCTCCAAATTGCTTTTAGGCGGAAATAACCTTAGAAGATCATCATAAGCCTCAGGCAGCTTTTTTCGGATAGCCTGACGTGAGGCGATTTGCTCAATTAATAGGCGCTTATCCTCGTCCTTGGCAAATTTGAATAGAAGGCTGCTGGTATCGGCTTTTAGATTTTCATGAATGAATTTCCGATTCGCTTCTTTCTCAATTAAGCTTTTAAGCCGGGAGGTCTTCATCGTTAAGGTCATTCTGCGTAAGCCAACGAACAAACTTCACCTGCGGGAAGAACTCAGCCGCTAAGAGACGGATTACGCTGTAAACGGGCACCGCCACAATCATTCCTGAAATCCCAGCAATAGAGGCCGCAAATGAAATCACCAAAAAGATCTCCAGTGGATGGGCTCGTATCGAGGTAGAAAATACAATTGGTTGCGTGATGAAATTATCAATCAATTGCACCACCGCAAATATGCTCAGGATGATAACAAAAGCTGAACCCAGTTCTAAATTGGTATTGCTGATGGTTTGCGCCAGTCCTAGTAAAAGTCCAAAGGCTAATCCTATAATAGGACCTAAATAAGGGATCACATTAATGAGACCCGCAAAGAATCCAATTACAATGGTATTATGGAATCCCGCAATTTTCAGTCCTACCGAAACCAAGGTCGTAATGATGGTGATTTGCAAAAGCAGACCGGCAAAATAGCGGGTCAAATTATTGCGTAAACGCGGGGTTACTTTGTGGACGCGATCGTCGTATTTATCCGGAATCAGCGCAAGCACAATATTCCGAAAGAGGAATTTCTCTCTTAAAAAGAAGAAGGTGATAAATAAGATACTGAAGATAGCAAAAGCGGTATTCCCTAAGCTTCCGATTAAATTCGTGAAAGTGTCGCTCACCTTATCAAAGCTCAGCGCTTCAACCACTTTTGATCCAATGCGACTGCTCTCAATACTGTTAACCGAATTACTGGTATCCATACCCAAGGAGGACTGAATACTGATAATCTCGTTCTGAATTTCTTGATACAGCGATTCGTAATCCACATTGGCCAATACGCTAAGTTCATGCATTAAGGCCGGAATAAAAATGGAAAAGAGCACTCCCACCAAGGTCATCATAATAATCAGGGTAAGGGCGGCCGCCAAACTCCGGTTGATCTTCAGCTTGGGCCATCGTTGACCACTTAAGGCATCCACCAATGGTTTTCCAATAATGGAGATTACCGCCGAAACCAATACATAGGTGAGGGTATAGCGCACTTGCCATACCATGTATCCCGACCATACAATTAAGGCCAGATAAAATACACTGAGTAATACTTGGCGGGTAACCTTATTCATAAAAAGGATCCATTAAATGCATAGTGAATCAAGTTGGCACCCATTTGTAAAGCTTTAAGACGGACATCCTCAGGATCATGGTGTACTTCTGGATCTTCCCAGCCATCACTTAAATCACATTCGTAGGTGTAAACCAAGGCTAATCGACCATCGATAAATAAGCCCCAGGCTTCGGGTGCCTGACCATCGTGTTCGTGGATTTTAGGTAAACCCTCTTGGAAATTGAAAGGACCTTTAAAAATCGGATGATCGGCACTTAGTAGTTGTAATTTTCCTTCACCAAAAATGCGGTTTAGCTCAGGGCGGATGAACTCATCCATACCATAATTATCGTCAATATGTACAAAGCCTCCCGCCTCTAAATAACGTTTAAGATTATCGGCTTCCTGTTTGTCGAAAATGATATTTCCGTGCCCGGTGAGATGTAAAAAGGGATATTCGAAAATTTCGGAGGAGCCCATTTCAACCGTGGCATAATCGGGATTAAGGCTGCTGCCGATCTGGCTGTTGCAGAACTCACTAAGATTGCTCAGTGCGCTGGGATTTGCATACCAATCGCCTCCTCCGCGGTATTTTACCAGAGCCAGTTTTTCCGTTTGGCCCGAGACCATTTGGAAAGAAATTGCAAGAAGAAGAGTCAACAGATATTTCGGCATAAAGCAAAAGTAATTTTTTATTCGGGCCGCTGGGCCTCATATTGAGCGATGGCCGCTATTTGTACTGCCGCTGTTTCGGTGCGCAAGACCTCCGGACCCAGGTCTAAATGTTTAAAACCTTGTTTTTCGGCCCAGGCCACTTCTTTAGCACTAAAATCACCTTCCGGACCAATTAAAATCAATTGAGGCTCATGGAACTTAATCGCCCTTAGAGCAATGCGTTCCGAATTGTTTAAGGAAGCAATGTAACGCTGTTCCGGCAAGTTAAGCTCATCCAATTTCTTCAGCTCAGTTAATTCGCTAAGCTCCGGCATAAAGCCTTTGTGACTTTGCTTAAAAGCGGCTTCCATGATGCGCAAACCGCGATCTCTTTTGTAAACCTTTCGTTCGGAATGCTCGCAAAGCAGGGGAATGATTCTTTGAACGCCCAGTTCTACCGCCTTTTCAATAAACCACTCAAAACGATCATTGCTTTTGGTAGGGGCAATGCCAATTTGCAGCAACGGAGCCTTTTGTCTTCGTCTTTCATCTAAGACTTTGAATTGCAGGCTTTTCTTGGCGATATTCTCAATTTCAGCTTCATATACAATGCCATCGCCATAGCTAATGGAAATACGGTCCCCCGAGTTTAAGCGTAAAACCCGACTGGCATGATGACTGTCGCTTTCATTTAAAAATCCTTCACTGGCATTGCCTTCTCTCGCTAAAAAGTGATTCATGCTTCTAAAGGTTTTCGAGCTGCAGCCACCACACTGAGGTCTGCAAAGTTTTGCTTCTGATATTGATAATAGCCACTAATGGCAATCATGGCGCCATTGTCGGTAGTATATTCAAAGGAGGGAAGGAAGAGCTCCCAGTTTAAACTGGACTTTCGTTCTTCCAAAGCGTCTCTTAATCCTGAGTTGGCAGATACACCTCCCGCTATGGCGATACGATTAATCCCGTATTGCTGCGAGGCCAATTCGAGCTTATCCATTAATATACCCACAATACTATTTTGGATGCTAGCGCAAAGGTCATTTAGGTTTTCCTTGATAAAATCCGGATTCTCCTTCATTTGCTTTTGCAAGAAATAGAGAATGCTGGTCTTTAAACCACTAAAACTAAACTGTAATTCAGGCATGCGTGGTTTGGCAAATTCAAAGGCCCCGGGATTCCCCAATTTTGCCCTCCGATCAATTTCTGGTCCGGCCGGATAAGGCAAGCCCATTATTTTTCCTGCTTTGTCAAAAGCTTCTCCCGCGGCATCATCTATGGTACTGCCCAAAAGTTTCATGTCATAAGGTGAATTTACCTGAACAATTTGGGTATGTCCACCGCTTACAGTTAGGCATAAGAATGGAAATTCGGGATTAGCCTGACGTGGATCCTCAATGAGATGGGCCAAAATATGGGCCTGCATATGGTTTACCTCAATTAAAGGAATATCCAAAGCCAGGCTTAAGGATTTAGCAAAACTGGTACCTACAAGGAGTGAACCTAAGAGGCCTGGGCCAGAGGTAAAAGCCACTGCAGATAGCTCATTTAGAGTAATCCCCGCTTTTTTTAAAGCCGCATCTAAGGTTGGCACAATATTTTGTTGATGAGCACGCGAAGCTAATTCTGGAACAACACCACCATATTCCGCATGTATTTTTTGATTGGCAGTTACATTTGCAAGAATTTTGCGATTTTGGACAATGGCGATAGAAGTATCATCGCAGCTGCTTTCAATTCCCAGTATTGTAATATCCATAGTACAAAGTTACGATCAGAAGACTGCTTAAAATAATCGTACGCCTATTGCTGGTGATTGTTATCCTGCTTTTAATGCTGGCCGGAGTTTTCATGATTCCATCCGTGCAAGTTAGAGCGGCCCAAAAGGGGGCGTCTTGGTTTAATGAGAAGTTCTCCCAATCCCTTAGTATAGAGCGTTTTCAGTATCATTTTCCGAATGAAATTAGTTTGGAAAAAGTGCTGCTTCCAGACCATAAAGGTGATACTCTTTTTTATGTGGGTAGCCTCGAATTAAGTTTCAAAGCTTATGCTCAATTAAGCAGCAGCTTGTATCTCAATCATGTTGAATTGAGTGATGCCTATTGCTATTTAATCACTCAAGAAGGGGATACTGCCAGTAATTTAAATGTCTTTCTAAGTTCACTATCCAGCGATGCTCCCAAAGATCCCAATCGATCTTTTAACTTGAAAATCGCCGACATCGATTTGGAAAATGGACGTTTTTATTTGGCAAATCGCAATGAACCCGACCGAATTCAGTTTCATTGGCGCCATGCGAATACTAATCTTAATTCCTTCCTCCTCGCGGGTAAAGATGTGAGTGCCACCATCGAAAGCATTCAATTTGATGATGGAAAGGAGTTCTCCGTACAAAATGGAAAGGGACAGTTTTTATATGGGCCTAAAGGTTTGGTGGTTAATGATTTGGAATTAACTACTGGAAGAGGCCATTTAGCAGGGGAATTAACTTTTATTACTAGCTCAGCGACCAACTACTCGAGCTTTGTTGACTCTGTGCACATGCTAGGGGCTATTGAATATGCTGCGGTAGCGGCAGAAGATATTCGCTATTTCAGCGATGCCTATCCGCAATTTCCTACCGCATTGGTTAAAGGACGATTTGATGGTACCGTAAATGATTTGTACTTGGAGGACCTGGAAATTGAAGCTCTAAGCCATTTAGAGGCTAGAGGAGATTTGCATTTAAGCAAAACCACTTCTGGCGTCGATCTTCATTTGGAAACGCAAAAGCTATTCCTTCAGGGTAAAGCAGAAGAAGCCAAGCAGATTATCGGAATGTTTCAAGATAGCTTGCCGGAAATCATTGATCGTTTGGGCTTAATTCAATGGCAGGGAGCCTATAACGGCGGTGTTTATGATTTTGTTACCCAAAGTTCCTTTAAGTCGGATTTAGCCGATATGGAACTTGATATTCAGATCGGCAATTTGCGTAATCCCAAGGCATTGGTTTATAAAGGACGCGTGGATGCCAGCAAGATTAATATTGCGTCCCTTACCGGAAATTACGGCGACTTTAAAACTGCGGAACTGGATTTGGAGCTAGACGGAAAAGGCTTTGATCCGCTAACCATGCGCAGCAAGGTAAAAGGAGCCATTCATCATTTCTATTATAATGGTTATCGCTACGAAGGCATGGCGGTAAACGGTCAAATTGCTGAAAGTAATTTCAAAGGCCAGTTCCGAATTAAGGATCCAAACCTTAGTTTCTTATTTGATGGCATTGCCAGCTTTGGAACCGATTCTTCCGAATATGATTTTACCGCTCAGGTAGATTCCGCAAATCTCTACGCCCTTCATTTGGTGAAGGATAGCTTGGCTCAGTATAAAGGGGCGATGGATATTGATGTATTGATTCTCGATCAAGATCACTGGGCAGGAACAGTAGATTTATTTGACCTCAAATACCGCAATTCCAATCAGACTTATGATTTAATGGATGTGGCTATTGAGGCCAGTGGTTTGCAAGAGGAGAAACAGCTTCGGGTGCGATCCGATATATTGGAGGCCAATCTGGAAGGTCAGTACACCTATCTGGGGATGTCCCGCATTTTTAGCCATCATTTTAAGAAATACTTAGTTCCTGAACGCTATCGGGATACCCTCCAATCACCTGTAAACTTCACCTACGATCTCACCTTTAAAAACTCATCGGCTCTAAGCCAGGCCTTAATTCCCGAGCTATTAATTGAACCGGGAACCCATGTACAAGGAGAGTACCGCGATGGAGAGAATCTCTTGCGAATGAACCTCAATTCTGAAGGTATTCGATATGGAGCCAACCTCTTTCAAAACTTGGATTTACAGTGGTTATCTGGAGCGGCCGATTTATTGAACCTTACCTTGGAGCGCTATCAGTACGGGGAGGGAAGGCATATTGATAGTGTTCAATTCGTGAATGTTTTTGCAGGGGATAGTATGAACTACAGCCTGGATATGATCCTAAGGGATAGCATTGATAGCTATGGTAGTTTTGAAGGCCTTATTGCCATTTTAGATAGTAATGCCTATCGCATGCAATTTGATCGGGGCGATATGCTTTTCGGTAATCGCAGTTTTAAACTGGACACAGGTTCAGTGATGCGAGTGGATAGCTCGGGATTCTCTATCGATTGGTTAAAAATTAGTGGTCCTTCTTTGGCTCTGACTGCTGCAGGTTATATCAGTAAAGATCCTAATCAAATTCTACGTTTAAATGTGAAGGGCCTCGATCTGGATTTCCTGAATTATTTCCAGGAAGGACGAAAAGCCTATATCCAGGGAAATTTGGAAGGTAATATCATAGCCACTGAGCTATTGACCAATGCACGCTTTGAAGCTGATATCGAAGTAGATAGTCTGCGATTAAATCAGGTGCACATGGGGCGCTTAGACCTGCATAGTGATTACAGCTATGATGATAGCAAGATTAATATTGATGCCCTTTTAAAGCATGGTGAATTGGAAAAGTTCAATGCCAATGGATTTTATGATAGTCAAGGTATTGGTAATATTGATCTGATTTTCAAATTCAATCGCTTCTACCTTGCGGCCTTGGATCCCTTTGCGGCCCCTGTGGCGGAAAATTTACGTGGTCTAGCAACTGGAACTGTTACCATGAAAGGACCGGCTCGAAAGCCTGATATCAAAGGAGAGTTCTTACTTCCTAAAGCTGGCTTAACCATTTCTTTCCTTCAAACGGATTACACTTTGGAGGGGCAACCTAAATTGCTTTTGGATAATGAAAGTATTCGTTTCCCGAACCTCAAATTGATGGATGCCAATTATAATGTGGGCTACCTCAATGGTGAAGTACGCCACCGTGCTTTCAAAGACTTTTACATTGATTTAAATATTGATGCTCGGCAATTGCTAGTACTCAATACCGGTCCCGATCGTGAAGATGCTTACTATGGTACAGCTTTAGCCTCTGGGAATTTAAAAGTGCAGGGCCCTCCATCCAGAGTTAAGGTATATGCTGATGTTCGCAGTGAGCGTGGTACCCAATTTAATATCCCTATTGGCGGAGCTACGGAGGTGAAACAAAGTGGCTTTGTAAACTTTATTGCGCCTGAAGATTCGGAGGGGGGGGTAAAGATTTTAAATACCCAATTTGCATTGGATGAAGGGGTTTCCCTGGATTTTGATATGGATATTACGCCCAGTGCCCAGGTGAGCATCATATTAAATGAGAGTACGGGTAACCAATTAGATGGTAAGGGTAGTGGCCTCATTAAGATGAAGTTGGAGCCCAACCGAGATTTAGAGCTCTTCGGTACCTATACGGTAGATGAAGGAGAGTATAAATTCAATATTGATGGCTTGTTTGCCAAAAACTTTGAGGTGCAGCGTGGAGGTACCGTGGTTTGGAATGGTGACCCCTATGCAGCTCGTTTGGACCTTACTGCCATTTACCGCACTAAAGCCAATCCTGGAATCTTAACAGGGGAGAGCAATGGTATCAGTACAGCAGTTGATATTTACCTCTTTATAAAAGGGGAGCTAACCAATCCGGAAATCAATTTTGCAATCGAACTACCCCGAGCTACATCTTCTACCCAAGCGGTAATGGCGAATCGTTTAACCACTGATCAGGCAATTAATCAGCAGGTATTCAGTTTATTGGCCTTCAATAGCTTTACGCCGCCCAGTAATTTTGTGGATGGTACCCGAAATGCTATCAATCAGTGGGATTTAATTGCGGGTCAAGCCGCGGCCTTCTTAAACCGCTTTACCGGAGATTATGAATTAAGCTTATCCTATCAACCGGCCAGTCAAGGGCAAACAGCCACTACCGCTGGTAATAGTCAGGAGGAACTGGAAGTAGGTGTATCCAAGAATTTCTTCGAAGATCGTCTAATTGTAAACTCTTCGGTGGAAGTACCCCTAAATGAGAACAATAATAGCATTGCTGGCGACTTCGAATTAATATACAAGCTTACAGAAGATGGTAAGGTGAGAGCCAAGGCTTTTAACCGTTCGGTGGATAATAACCTTAACTTCAATATTGGCCAGCAACAGCTTTATCAGCAAGGATTAGGTCTCTCCTTTAAAATCGATTTCAATACATATAAGGAATTGTGGCAAAGGGCTTTACGCAGTGCTAAGCGAGAAGACAAACCTGAGGTTTTAGAGGAAGATCCCGAACTGATGGGGCCTCAGACTATTAAGCCTTAGGCACGATAGGAGTTCTCTCTTTCTATTTTCAATTCGCGGCTTTTGCGATCCAAGCTAAAATGAAGGCCTTCACCCGCGATTAAGGTTTTGGGAAATACAGACTGCGCTTCAGCCAATAGACCATGGAAGTCTTTATAGCGCACCGAAAAATGACCTATTAATAATTGTTCGGCTTTGCAGATTTCGGCAATTTCTGCCGCTTGGGCAGCAGTACTGTGATTGGTTTGTAAGGCTCGATCCTTCTCACTGCTCAGGAAAGTAGCCTCATGATACAACAGATCTACTCCTTTGAAATAGCGATGTAAATGCTTCACCGGTAAGGTGTCGGTGCAATAAGCATAGCTCATAGGAGCAGCGCTGGCTTCTGTAAGCTCTTCATTGGGGATACGATTTCCATTGGCATCAATCCAATCACTACCGGCTTTAATCCTGCGTATTTCGGCAACAGGAATATCATACTTCTCCAATTCTTCCTTGAGCATTTTTCGCGGTAACGGCTTTTCCTGAAAAAGAAAACCAAAGCAAGTAATGCCATGCCTGAGCGGAAAGGAGTGGACTTCGAGGTGTTTATTTTCGAAGATGCAGGTTTTGCGATCGGGATCCAAAGTATGAAAAAGCAAAGGGTAGATAATCTTCGATTCAGTGAGATCGAGTTGATGCCGAACTAGCTCCTCTAATTTCTTGGGCCCGTATATATGCAAGGCTGCATGCCGATCTAATAATTGCATGGTGGTAAGCAGTGGAATGAGGCCATAGAAGTGATCGCCATGCAAATGACTGATCAAAATATGCTTAATACGCCCAAAGCCTATGCGATGTTGACGGAGTTTAACCTGGGTTCCTTCGCCGCAATCAATCAGGAAAAACTCATTGCCGATGCCTAAGAACTGTGCCGTTGGGCTGCGATTACTTAGGGGAATGGCCGATGAGGCTCCCAATATGCTGAGGCTGAGGTGCTCCATTTAAGCGCTAAAACTGATTTTCTTCTTAGCGGCGAGTAAGTACAGTACAGCCATGCGAATAGCCACACCGTTTTCCACCTGATTTAAGATGATGCTTTGATCACTATCTGCCACTTCAGTGCTAATTTCTACACCACGGTTAATGGGGCCAGGGTGCATAATCACAATCTTATGCTGAAGATCGTCGAGCAGAGCTTTATCAATCCCGTAGCGTTGGGTGTATTCACGAATACTGGGGAAGTATTTTAAATCTTGGCGTTCGTGTTGTACCCGCAACATATTGGCTACATCACACCATTCCAAGCTTTTTCTAAGGTCGTGGCTTACTCGAACTCCCAAGGAATGAATATGCTTAGGAATAAGCGTGCTGGGGCCGCAAACTTCTACTTCGGCGCCCATTTTTTGGAGGCAGAGAATATTGGATAGGGCCACACGTGAGTGGAGAATATCACCTACAATGGCAATCTTCTTTCCTGCAAGGTCGCCCAGCCTCTCACGAATAGAGAAAGAATCGAGCAGAGCCTGGGTGGGATGCTCATGGGCACCATCTCCGGCATTCACAATAATACTATCTACATGCTGGCTTAGGAAGTAGGCCGCTCCGGGTTTAGGATGGCGCATAACTACCATATCCACCTTCATGCTGAGGATATTGTTTACCGTATCAATAAGAGTTTCGCCTTTAGAAACAGAGGAGGAGGCTGCGGAGAAGTTTACCACATCCGCCGAAAGGCGTTTTTCGGCCAATTCGAAAGAAAGGCGCGTGCGGGTGCTGTTTTCGAAAAAGAGGTTGGCTACCGTAATATCCCTTAAGGACGGTACTTTCTTAATCGGTCGGTTGATCACTTCTTTGAATTGAGCTGCGGTTTGGAAGATCAGCTCGATGTCTTCGCTTTGGAGGTACTTAATCCCCAAAAGGTGATTCACCGTTAATTCACTCATGTTCTCCAATTTCTAAATAAACGGCATCTTCACCTGCCTTAAGGTGTGCCCAGTCTACCGAAACACGGTCGCCGGCCAGGCTATCTACCTGCCGACCTACATAATCGGGTTGAATGGGCAATTCGCGGCTAAAACGCCGATCGATTAAAACCAATAATTCTATTTCAGCCGGACGACCAAAGGATTGGATGGCATCCATCGCAGAGCGAACACTACGTCCGGTGTACAATACATCATCGATAAATACCACTTTCTTTCCTTCTAGAAGCACATCGATTTTAGTCATGCTCGGTTGTAAGGGACTGTTCCGACGGCGAAAGTCATCGCGGAAGAAGGTGATATCCAGGGTTCCATGCGCCACTTTATCCACACCATTGGCTTCGAGGATTTCCACCAATTTGTGCATCACATGAATACCTCGGCTCTGTAAACCAATTAAAACGGTGTTTTCGAAATTACCATGATTTTCAATTAGCTGCTGGGCTAATCGATGGAGAGCAATATGAATGCTACGGGCGCTAAGGAGTTTCTTTTTCTTCATGCTCTTGATGCTTCAAAAGTACTAATTATGGCTCAAGCTTAGTCGAAAACTTTCGTCCAGTCGATACCATCAAAATTTCCGGAGCTCATTAAAACAATAATCTCGTGTTTCTCTTTTTGCTCCTGAATTAAGGTCTCAAGTTCAGCGCTATTCATTATCACCTTAACCTTTTCACTGGCAAAGGCTTTTTGCACGGCTTCAATGCTCAAGGCCGGCAATTTTTTATGGGCTAACACTTCAGGGTTAAAGTATACAATAGCGGTATCGGCCGGGTCCATGCTATTGGCATATTGCTGCATGAATTCCAAATTGAGGCTGCTAAAGGTGTGTAGTTCCAGAACAGCTAAAAAGCGACTGTCACCAAAGGTTTCGCGACAGGCCTGCACACTGGCTTTCACTTTAGATGGGGCATGAGCAAAATCGCGGAAAACCTTGAGATTGTCCGTTTCAATCAAGGGTTCCATTCGCTTGGAAGCACCTTCAAACTCAACAATTGCTTCGTAGAATTCTTCATCGGTGATTCCCATTTGACTGCAAACCCAGCGTGCTCCTTCTAAATTATTCATGTTATGGGCACCAAAGACTTGAAGCGGTAAATCACCTTCTATAGTCTCCAGAATAAATTGCTGGTCTTCCACTCTATAGGCCGGAGTTTGGTAGGGGAATTTTTTCAGCTCCTGGGTAGCGGATTCCACCAAATTTTTTACTTCCGAATCATCGGCATTGTAAATAATCTGACCCCCCGGCTCAATGTATTCGAAGAGTAACTCGAATTGATGTCGGTATTCTTCAAATTTTGGGAAGACATTATAATGATCCCAGGCAATGCCGGAAAGCAGAGCAATATTGGGACGGTAATGCACAAATTTAGGACGAGGATCTAAAGGGGAGGAGAGGTATTCATCGCCTTCAATCACCATAAATTCATTGTGATCAGTGAGGCGCACCATGGTGTGGAAACCTTCCAATTGAGCCCCCACCATATAATCGCAATCGCGACCATGAAAGTTGAGTACATGTAAAATCATGGAGGTGATGGTGGTTTTACCATGGCTACCGGTAATCACCACCCGGGTTTTATCCTTGCTGCTTTCGTAGAGATATTCAGGATAGGATAGCACTTTCAAGCCCAGATCCAGGGCCTTTAATAATTCGGGATTGTCCTTGCGGGCATGCATCCCTACCACTACCATATCTATATCACTATGAATGCGATTGGCATCCCAACCCATGGATTCAGGGAGAATACCGGTATCGGCTAATCTACTGCGAGAAGGCTCAAATATTTCATCGTCGCTACCACTCAGATCATGGCCTTGTTGATGCAGGGCCAGAGCAAGATTGTGCATGGCGCTTCCGCCGATGGCAATAAGGTGAATTTTCATGGCTGTGCTTTGTAGCAAAGCTAAGCCCTAGCTGGCAATTACGGAATTTCTATACGGGCAGTTTCCGCCAAGTTATCCATAAACTTTTTAGCAATATGGAAGTCACCGGGAACGGTGGCACTACCCATTTCGCTATGGGTTTGCGGTTCATTGCGAAGGTCAATTCCTTCACCGGCAGAAAAGAGCTCATCAAAAACAACCTGTAAATTGATGGCCTGAACATTACCGTCTTTCAATACCAGATTGATCGGATAAGTCACCACCTTATAAAGACTATCTAAACCAGGGTGATAGGCATTGAGTACATCACTGGTATCGCCATTTAATTGCCCGGTATAATCAGAGCGACCTTCCAAAATCGCAAAGCGATATTTCAGCATGGTCCAATACATCTGATTGTAAGAAGAAAGAGGATGATCTTGAGGGAAACTCTCCGGATCCTTATCATTTTGTTCGGGGTCTAAGCCAAATCCCAAACGAAGGGAGGTGTAGGTGCCAGGTTTAACTCGGGCTGAAAAAGCACCGGTATTGCTATTCCCCACATCAGCTAATAGGATGTCTTCCATTTCTGTTTCAGAGCTTGCTGAAACCAAGGTAATATGGCTTAAATAAAGCTTGAATTTTTTCAGGTTGAAGTCATATCCAGTGGACATGCGCAGGGTATCACCAATATGATATTTGGTAGATCCACCGTCACTCAAAACAATTTCCGTTTGGAAATTAACCGTGGCGGCAGGAGTGGTTTTTCCATCCTCATCGTCCTTGCAATTTGTAATAATAAAGGCAAGAACCAGCAGAGTGAGAATGGTCTTAATACTTGTTTTCATAATTAAAAGATTCCTATGCTCAGGCTATCGGCCATGGCTTTGGCGATAGTGAAGTCTTGGGTATTAGTGGGATCACTTTCCACTTCAGTTACCAGACTCATAGGAAGCTTGTCTAATAATGGCTTAAGATCGGCCAAAAGGAAGACCCGTACTTTTTGCAAATTGTCGATGCTGAAGCTACGGTTTTCACTACGGGCTGTGTCTGAGAGGAGGTAAGAGCCCAAGGTGTACTCAACCGGAATAAAAACAGAATCGGTTAGGGGTAGAGCTGGATCGAAAATGCGGCCTTTAATTTTGAAGTAGTTTACCCCAAAGCCATCGCGACGAACCCATCTGGGATCTACCGAAAGAATTTCCGGCAAATCATCTACCGCCGCGGCCGAATCGGAACCGGCAATAGTTTGAAAATAACCATAATATCCACCAGCAGGTAAATTTCCTTCTATCTGTTGGGGCTTATAGTTGCTCAGCATAAAATAATTGGCCGCAGTATCAATAGTTTCTTCCAGATTGAAATCGTAGAAACTGATATCGCCTAAAAACAATTCAACAGTATCCAGCATGAAATTGACACCTACAGAATTGGCATAGGCTGAATCAAAGTTGAAGGCACGCTCTCCATAATAAGGAACAAAGTTCCATTCGAGGTTGTCTCCAGGAGGAGCGGGATTGTCTTCAATTAAACTATCTTCTTTACAGGCGCTAAAGGCCAAAATTAGAATGCCGAAGAATAAATATTTGTGATTCATGCTCATACAAAGTTGTAAAGGAAAACTGGGTTTGTCTGTAATGCAAGTCGCCAAGTTAATTATAAAACGAATGAGAGCCTTTAAACGTTGGAAAGTTCTGAGTCTTCCTCTATCTTTTTCATAGTGTTAAACTCGTCACTCTGCTCAATACTGTCCATAATTTGCTCCAAAATGGCGGCCGAATCTTTTTCGTAATCGATATCTAATGGCTCTTTAAAGCGGATACTTAGATTAACGCCCTTCTTCTTCATAAAGAGACCTTTCTTGTCGAAAGCACGACGGAAACCATCTACCACCACCGGGATAACGATGGGTTTAGTTTCTTTAATAATATGAGCCGTTCCTTTTCTGCCTCCTACAAAGGGGGTGGTGGTTCCCTGAGGGAAGGTGATTACCCAACCATTTTCCATGGCGGTATAAATCTTTTTAATGTCGCGGGGATCTACACCACGATCAATGGTTTTTCCAGCTTCGCGCCAAGTACGTTTTATCGATACCGAACCAACATAGGCGAAAAGCTTGGGTAAGATACCGGCCGACATGGTTTCTAAGGCCGCTACGAAATAGATGTTGATCTTAGGATTTAATACGAAGAAGGGGAAGTTAATTCGATCATACACACCCCATTTGGCGCAGCAAAAAACTTGGTACATGCCGGTTACATCCGCAAAATAGGTTTGATGATTACTTACAAAAAGCACATTTTTTTTGCGAAGACCTTTTAAAACCTTGGTGCCACTTACCTGAGTTTTATTGGCCACATTAAATCGATAGTAGGCAATAAGTCCGAAAGCGAAGATTAATATTCGCTTGATGATCAAGGAGTTTCCGAAGGGATCCCTAAAGCGTATTTTCATGGGCCTGTTTGTGGTGCAGGCAAATATAAGTGATTCTACAGGCTTACTTTTTCTCGAAGGAATAGCTGTCGGATTTCGGATATCATCATGGCGGTAGCGCCCCAGATTAGCAAACCGTCCATCATAAAGGCTGGACTTTTGATTTTGAAGCCATTAGACATTTTAATCGGGCGTATGCTAATCGCATCTTCCGCTAAAAAGCGATCCAGAGCAATTCGATGGATGGCGGCTACTTCCTTTTCCTCCGGAATCATTTTTAAAGGACCATCGGCCCAAGCCAAAAAAGGATGAACCATGAAATTACTGGGGGGAATGTAAAGCGGACTTAATTCGCCCCAAATCGAATATTCATCGGGTGAAACCCCAATTTCTTCCAGGGTTTCCCTTTGAGCGGTAAACTGAAAATTGGGATCCTCAGCTTCCAAACTTCCACCAGGAAAGGAAACCTGACCACTATGGGTGCCGGGATACTCGGTCCTTGATGTCAGGATTAACTGTGCCTCATCGTCTACATTTTCGAAGAGAGCTAATACCCCCGCCTGGCGCACCTTGGAGAGGTCCAAGTTGAGATCGGCTAAGGAACCACGGCCCATGGGAGCTAATAGTTTTTGCGCTTCTTCTCCCGGAAGGGACTTGGACTGCGCCTGTTCCAAGACTTTTTTAAACTTGCTAAATTCCATCTTGTTAAGGATGTACAAATTTAAATAAGCGGTGCAACATTAAATAGGCGTTTATTATTAATTTTGAACTATTCTTAAGAATTAGTTATGACACTTACTCAACTCACTTACCTCATAGCCGTAGATAATCATCGGCACTTCGCGCGAGCGGCAGAAGCTTGCTTTGTAACGCAACCTACTCTTTCCATGCAAATTCAGAAGCTGGAAGAGGAACTAGGCGTTTTGCTTTTCGACCGTAGTAAGCATCCGGTGCGCCCTACTACCATTGGCGAAAAACTGATTGCTCAGGCGCGTACGATTTTGCATGAAGCGGAGCGAATGAATCAAATACTGCAGGAATCTAAAAATGTACTGGAAGGACCCTTTAAATTGGGAGTAATTCCAACCGTAACCCCTTCTTTGGTGCCTCGATTCTTGAGTAAATTCACCGCTAAATTCCCTAAGATTCAGCTGCATGTAATGGAGCTTACCACGGAAATGATCGTTGAAAAATTGCAGCGCGATGAATTGGATGCCGGAATTTTAGCCACTCCTTTAAAGGAACGCTCCATTATCGAAAAGCCTCTGTACTATGAGCCCTTTATGGCATATATTCCTAAAGAACATCGTTTGGGAAAAGAAGCTTTTGTAACCAATTCGGAATTGGATATTGATGACATCTTGCTTCTTAATGAGGGCCATTGCTTCCGTAATTCGGTGATTAACCTCTGTAATACCAATCCAACTTTTGGGGGTAAGAATATCGACCTCGAAAGTGGAAACTTTGATATTTTGGTGAAGCTCTCGAAAAAGGGCTATGGTATGACCCTAGTGCCTTATCTCTATGCAATTGATTTACCCAAGGAAGAACAACCTCAGGTGAAACCGATTGCTGATCCAAAGCCCACGCGTGAAATTAGCCTGGTTTATTCTCGGGCGGAACTGAAAATCAAGGTGATTGAGGAATTGGCTCGTATCATTAAAAGTTCGGTTCCGGAGAAATTGTTAGAATCCAGTGAAGCGGTATTAAGTCCGGTACAAACGGTTTAAACAAAATAGGACCATTGCTCGTTAAGCAATCATGGAAAAATTTCCCTTATTTCCTTTAAACCTCTTTATGCTGCCTGGGGATTATACCCAGCTCTACATTTTTGAAGAACGCTATAAGCAGTTAATCAACGAAAGTTGGGAGCAAGACAGCAGCTTTGGCTTGCCCTTTTCCAATAAATTAAATGCCCGCAATTACGGTACTGCCGTTAAGGTGCATGAAATTGTGAAAAGGCATGCCAATGGTGAAATGGAGATTGTGATTCGGGCCGTAGGTAATTTTAGATTAGACAAATTCCACTATCAAAAGGAAGGTAAACTCTATCCTTGTGGCGAAGTGGAGTTTTTTACCCCAGACGGAAAAGCCAAAGCTTCAGAAGGTTTGCTAGCCCGTTTTAAGGAGCATCTCTTACAGAGCAATAATCTCGATGCCGAACTTCTGGCCCTGGAGAGTCCCAGCATTTTTGAAATTGCCGGAGTCCTCAATCTTAGCGATATCCAGAAAATGGAGTTTGTAGGAATTCGAGGTCTGGCGAAAATGGAGGACTATCTATTCAATTACCTTCGCTATCTGGAACTTTTACAGGAACAGGAAGCCCATGTCTATCAAAACTTTTATCTCAATTAGTGTACTGAGCTTTTTAGCTCTTTCTTGTCAAAATTCGGATTCATCGCAAGCAGCGGATCTTCAATCGTCTAGCTCTGAAAAAGCAGAGTCGGTAAAAATGGAGAAGGCTAAGTCTGGGGCGTATCCAACCTGGGAGTCGGATAGCGCAGCCCAGGCCTATCTGGAGCTTTATGGAGCTGAGAACCCGGAACGAAAAATTCGGATTAAAACCGACTTTGGAGACATCGACATCGAGCTTTACAGCAATACTCCGGTGCATCGGGCTAATATGATTTACCTAATTAAGGAACATCAATATTTTAATGGCACTTGGTTTCATCGCGTAAGCAAGGATCATGTTATTCAAGCTGGGAATAATGATGAGTACAGCTTAAAAAAGCGCCGCGATAAAATTGGCAAATACGAATTGCCGGCAGAGGCCTTGGGAAGCAATTACCATTCGTATGGAGCGGTAGCCATGGCAAGGTCCTATTCCAATAATCCGGAAAAGAAATCTGATCCTTTTGAGTTTTACATCAATTTGGGAAAGACCTACAGTGAGGCCCAATTAAAATTGATGGAGGAAGAGTACGATATCTCTTTAAATGCAGAGCAAGTACAATTGTATTCAAGCGTAGGAGGCAGTCCCCATTTGGATCAAGAGCATACGGTAATTGGTCGGGTGCTAAAGGGAATGGATGTGGTAGAAGAGATCGCTAAAGTGGAGACTGATCAAGGCGAATGGCCATTAAAAAATATACCCATCCAAATTATTTTAAACAAATAGCTCCCAGTAAGTTGGCTCTGTCAAGTTTATTTATATATTCGTTTTCATAATAATGGCGAAACAATCTCATAGCAATAAAGACATGTACCGCACTTGGAATAATTTCCAAGCGGGGCGTCTTTATGGGATCTGATAGAGCTAATCTAATAGGAACTGAAAAGCCTCCGCGAGAGTAATCTAGCGGGGGCTTTTTCTTTTATATCTATTAACACCAAATTGGAAAAGCCATGAGTGCATTTATCAGTTTATTGGAAAAGCAGAAAAAGAGAGAATTACAACATCAATTCGATCTTCCTTCAAAAGCCAAAAACACCGAGTGGCTAACATTGCAGGAAGTAGAAGGGCAGGCTCAAAAGCTCTACGATCGAATTGTGGCTCTTTTACCTAATAACATCAGCTTGGTGCGTCAAGAGGTGCAATTGCAAACCTATAAGACTCCCAATCCAGCGGCCCGTATGCAAATACGTGCCAATATAAGTGCGAGTAATCACCGCAGCTATGTACTCAAAATCCACTGCCATGAGCTTAATCCAAAAGGTAATATGACTAAGGTAGCGCGGGCCGAATACCATTATAAGGAGACCCGCCGCTCTATGCCATAGGGGAATTCTGTGTCAATCCTTATATTCGTGGCTTACCGATGAAAACCCTAATCCGGTTTTAATAGCACACGATTTATGAAGAAACTGGCACTTACCTTTTTGGGTTTGGGACTTTCCATTGTCCTTCCGGCCCAAAGCTTTGTTCGTCATGCCCGGCTTTCGCCTGATGGAAAGTCACTGGCATTTAGTTATCAAGGAGATATTTGGTACTGGCCTCAGCAAGAGGGAAAGCCCTATCGCTTAACCTTGCATGAGGCTTATGATGGTCCTTTGGAGTTTAATGCAGAGGGTTCGCAAATTGCTTTCAATTCCAATCGATTTGGCAATAGCGACATCTTTACCTTAGACTTAAAAGGGGGATATCCCGAACGTAAAACTTACCATGCTGCCGGGGATAATCTTAGTGACTGGCATCCGGAACTGGGCATTTTGTTTAGCTCGGAGCGGGCTTATGTTACGGTAGAATGGGATTCGGAATTGCATCGCATCGACCCTAATAATGCCACCCCACAGCGTTTTATGGATGCCTTAGGTACGCATGCCGTGGCTTCTCCCGATGGAAGGTATATTGCCTTTATGCGTGGTTCTTGCCGAGCCAGTCGCGAGAATTATTCCGGTCCCGCCGATCAGGAAATTTGGCTCTATGATACCAAAGATCAGAGCTATAAAGCTTTGACGGAAAATACTGTTAATGACATCTATCCGCAGTGGAAAGACAATAAAACCTTGGTCTTTTTAAGTGCTAAGGAAGGACGCTACAATTTGAAGGAGCTTTCTTTGGAAGGCAGCGAAAAGTGGCTGACCAATTTCAGTAAAGAAGGCATTCACGATTTTGATATTGCCGCCGGAAAGGTGCTCTATGCCCGCAAAGACCGCTGGTATCTGGCAAGTCTTGCTAAAATGTCCGAAGTAAAAACTCTGGACATCGACCTGCGCGCCGATTACCGTTTTTATCCGGTAGAGCAGGAGACCATGCGTAATCGTATTGGAAATTACAGCCTCTCACCTGATGGGAAGAACGTTATTCTCGAATCCCATGGTGAAGTGTTTATCGGTACCCTCGATGATGAAAAGTCGCGCACTCAAAACCTTAGTGAGCATCCTTTCTACGATCGCGAGGCTCTTTTCTTAAATGATAGTACCGTGATCTTTAGCTCGGATCGCGAAGGAAATCAATACCGATTCTATCAGGCTACTTCTACCGATCCTAAAAAGCATGATCTCTTTGAAAGCCTGCGTCATAAAACCAGTCTATACTTCCAAAATAAAGGGGATTTGCGCGATGCTCTGCTTTCTCCCGATGGCAAGAAACTGGCCTTTATCGAGGGCGGTACCAAATTGCAGGTGGCTGAAGTAAAAGAAGATGGCAGCCTTGGAACTATTACTACTTTATTGGATGCCTGGCATCGTGCCAATGGATTGGCTTGGAGCCCGGATAGTCGTTATCTGGCCTACAATAGTGATGATCTCAATTTCAATACTGAGGTATACATTCAAGCGGTAGATGGCAAGTCTGAGCCGGTGAATATCAGCATGCACCCTGGTAATGATTACAGCCCAAGTTGGAGCAAGGATGGCTCTAAACTGGCCTTTATCTCCGATCGCAATAATGACAATGCCGATGTTTGGTTCGTTTGGCTGAAGCGTGAAGATTGGTTGAAATCTGAAGAAGAGCGTGAAGAAGGCTACTATTTTAATGAGGAGCCTGAAGAGGAAAAGAAAGAAGAAGATAAAGAGGAAGACAAGGATAAAAAGAAGGACAAGAAAGAGGAGGTAAAAGCCCTGGAAATTGACTTTGAGAATATCTATGATCGCCTGGAACAGGTAACTTCTTACAGCGGTAATGAATCGCAGGTCTTAGTATCGGATGATGGCGAAACCCTCTACTTCACCCGCTATAGCGTAAGTAGCGAAGGCTCTGATCTCTACCAAATTAAGTTTGATGGCAGTGATCTTACTCAACTCACTAAAGGTGGAATGAACCCCAATAATATCCAGTGGGACAAAGATCATAAGGGAATTTACTTCCTAAGTAGAGGCAGCTTAAAACATCTGAATCTAGGCAATAAGAAAACCACTTCTTACAGCTATGTAGAAAAGATGACCCTCGATAAAGGGGCAGAGCGCCAACAGGTTTATCAGGAGGCCTTTCGCTTAATTCGGGATCAATTCTATGATCCGAATTACCATGGTCAGAACTGGGAGAAGTTGAGCGAATATTATCAGGATTGGGCTTTGAAAGCATCTACCGATAATGATTTCACCTTCGTGTACAACCTGATGCTCGGCCGCTTAAATGCCAGTCATATGGGCTTGTATATGTTTGGTGGCGAAGAGGACCTCCAGAGAGAATCCACCGGCCGTTTGGGAATCGAAGTGAAAATGGAATCCAAAGGAGCACGAGTAACGCGCTTAGTGGCCAATACACCCGCCGACCGTTCCAAAAACAATCTGAAAGTAGGGGATCTTATCACCCATATTAATGGGGAAGAATTAAACGAAGCTCGAAACTTCTATTCCTATTGGACCGCCACTGTGGGGGAACCCATTTTGGTGCAATTAGAGCGCAATGGCGAAAGTCAGGAGATTGTTATTCGTCCGGCTCGCAGCATTAATGCCCAATTGTATGAAGAGTGGGTAGAAAGCCGCAAGGCCTTGGTAGAAAAGTATTCCAATGGTCGTTTAGGCTATATCCACATTCGCGGCATGGATAAGCCCAGCTTTGAGCGCTTCGAACGCGAATTAATGGCCTCCGGCTATGGCAAGGAAGGTATCGTAATCGATGTGCGCTTTAATGGCGGCGGCTGGACTACCGACTATCTGATGGCCGTGCTCAATGTGCGTCAGCATGCCTATACCATTCCGCGTGGCGCTGCTGCCAGCTTAGATGAGAATAAGAAGTTTAGCGAGTACTATCCTTATAGTGAGCGCTTGCCTTTAGCCGCTTGGACTAAACCTTCGGTTGCCCTCTGTAATGAGAGCTCCTATTCCAATGCGGAAATCTTTAGTCACGCTTACAAAACGCTTAATCATGGTACTTTGGTAGGAAAGCCTACATTTGGCGCCGTAATTTCAACCGGAGGCGCAAGCTTACTCAATGGAGCCTTTATCCGTTTACCCTTCCGAGCTTGGTATGTAAAGAGTACCGGCGAGAATATGGAAAATGGCCCGGCCGTTCCGGATGTAATTGTAGAAAACCCACCTGCTAGTCGCGCTGCAAACCAAGATGCTCAGCTCCAAAAAGCGGTGGAAATACTTTTAGAACAAATCGATAATCCAAATAAATAAAGATGAAGTACAGAGCTCTATTTATAGGCGCTCTCCTGGCTGGTAGTGCATCAGCTCAGGTAGACCTGATCAATAAGGTAAAAGATAATGGCGCAGATACCGCCGGATTTAACTTTACTACCGTGGTGGATTTAGAAGCCACTCCTGTAAAGAATCAAGGTCGTAGCGGAACTTGCTGGTCCTATGCCACTACCGGATTTGTAGAGAGCGAAATGCTCCGTATGGGTAAAAAGCCGGTAGATATTTCTGAAATGTTTACCGTGCGTAATGTCTATTTTGATAAAGCTGAGAAATACGTTCGTTTGCACGGATACCTCAATTTTGCCCAGGGTGGTGCTTTACCCGATGTGATGTACGTGATCCGCAAATACGGAGCGGTTCCACAAGAAGTGTATGAAGGTTTAGATTATGGAACCGACATCAACAACCACGGCGAATTGGAAGGCGTCTTAAAGTCGATGCTGGATGAGGTAATCAAAAACAAGAACGGTAGCCTTACCCCAGTTTGGCGCGAGGCCGTAAATGCTACTTTGGATGCCTATTTGGGTGAATATCCAGAGAGCTTCGAGTACGAAGGAAAGACCTACACTCCACGCAGCTTTGCTGATGAGTATTTAGGTATTAATCCGGATGACTATGTGCAGTTAACCTCCTTCACGCATAATCCCTTCTACGAAGAAGTAATGATTCAAGTGCCCGATAACTGGGCTTGGGGCAAAGCTTATAATGTGCCTTTAGAGGATATGATGGGTGCATTGGACGTAGCTCTTAACGAAGGTTATACCGTTGCTTGGGCTACCGACGTAAGCGAAAAAGGTTTCTCTATTCGCAATGGAGTAGCCATCGTTCCCGCCACAGATTATGCGGATATGAGCAAAGAGGAGCGTGCTGCGATGTTCGAAAGCCCAAAACCTGAAAAGGAAATCACTCAGGAAAACCGTCAGGAGGCCTATGATAATTACGAGACCACCGATGATCACGGTATGTTGATTACCGGAATCGTAAAAGATCAGGAAGGCAATATCTACTATATCGTTAAGAATAGCTGGGGCGAGAAGTTAACCAACGACTTCCGCAATGGTTACCTCAATGCTTCTGAAGCATTTGTGGCCTACAAAACTATTGGCATCATGATGCATAAAGATGCACTGCCAAAATCATTGCGCAAAAAGCTAGGACTCTAATCCATAGCTTAAGAATACAAAAGGCCTTGTTTTTCGGAACAGGGCCTTTTTTTGTTTTTAGGCTTCCGCCTGATGCGACTTAATAAAATCGGTGATTAAATAGACCATGGCTTTAGCGCTGAGCTCTGCTTCGGTGGCATTGGTCGCTAAGGCCGGTGCTCCTTCTGCTAAGTGGAAGTAGTAGGGACTGGCCAAGGCAGCGGCGGTCTTCACCAAGGTACGTGCCTGGCGCATGGTAAATCCGCTCGCATTAAGGGCGCTTACCGGAAAACCAGTGATGCTGTCCATATCCAATTCCAAACCAATGGGGCCAGGACCTAACCAGCGTAAGGCATCCTTAAACAAACGATCGCGCTCCTCCGTGCTAAAGGTTAAAAGCTCATCGTAGGTGAGGTAATACAAATCAGCAGAAGCTCTGAATTTCTCCAGGATGTCTTGATTGTTGTAGGATTCATGCATGCCAAAAACCGCATAACGACCCAAATAACCTTCTTCGCGGGCATAGCTAAAGCCATTACCACTATGGCGACCTTCCAAGGCACGGTAATCGGCATGAGGATCAATATTTAAAACATCGATATCCGATTTGCGGGCTTGGGAAATCCCCTTAATAATGCCGTAAGAGTTATTATGTCCACCGCCAATCACAATGGGAATTTTCCCGGCTTTGGCAATGGCTTCCATTAGAGCTGAAACACTTTCATCAATTTGAGCGGTAACCTCGCGCAAGCGCTGTAAATCGGCCGCTCTATTTTGATCCAGATTACGCACTTCATCCATCAACTCTTTGAAGTCCAAAACCGGACCTAAAGCAATATTGGAAGCATCCAGAAATCGATTGACTTGAATATTGCAAAGGGGAGAGAGCAGGTATTGGAAGGTTTGTGCACAGCCGGGCTTTCCTAAATTGGCGCGCACACCAATATCTTCCATAATCCCGACAATCACATAGCGGAAATCTTTGGAGTTCAGATCTTCCAGCTTGCTGATGAGCTGTACCGCTTCACCAAATTTCTTTTCACCATGGCGGGGAAAAGTATGGTCTCTGAGTTGGTGGCTATCTAAAAATCGTAAATGCTTCATAATTTCTTTTCGCCTTTAAGGTAGAGGTCCATAATTAAATTATGCCCAAAATGATAGGGGATGGAAGCCAAACTAAATCCAGGAGGAAGGGTAATAAAGTTAGCCCATTTACCGCGTTCCAGACTACCAATTTCATCACTCATTTCAATGGCAGCGGCACCATTCAGGGTAGCAGCAACCAAAGCTTCTTCGGTACTTAGCTTCATTTGGGTGCAGGCCAGGCTCATCATTAAAGCCATATTGCCTCCAGGCGCAGAGCCAGGATTAAAGTCCGTTGCCAAGGCTAAAATTCCTCCCTCATCAATTATGGCGCGACCCGGAGCATAGGGAATATCCAAAAAGAGGCTACAACCCGGCAAGGCAGTTGCAATGGTTTGGCTATCGGCCAGGTAGCTGATTTCCTTAGGGCTCATAACTTCCAAATGATCCAAAGAAAGGGCGCCCATATCCACCATGGCTTCTATGGCGCCTAAGCTATTGAATTGGTTTACATGCACCTTGGCACTTAAACCATAAGCCTTGGCTGCTTCTAAAATTCGTAGACTTTGATCGAGATTGAAATAGCCTTCTTCACAGAAAACATCCACATAATCGGCCAGGGATTTCTCAGCTATAGCCGGTAACATTTCATCAATTACCAAATTCACATAGCCTTCTTGATTGCCTTTAAATTTTTCTGGAATGGCATGCGCACCCAGAAAGGTACTCTTGATATCCAGGCCTGACTTTTCCTTTAACTGACGGACAATGCGCAGCATTTTAAGCTCGCTTTCGGTACTTAGGCCATAGCCACTTTTAATTTCCAAAGCGCCGGTGCCCATGCGCATCAAATCCTGCAAGCGATGGTAAGCTCCATGCAAAAGCGCTTCTTCAGGCGCTTCGGCTAATTTGCGGGCCGAGTTTAAGATTCCACCTCCGGCGGCGGCAATCTCTGCATAGGATTTACCGGAAAGGCGCATGGCAAATTCATCTTCGCGATTAGCGGCGTAAACTAAGTGGGTATGACTATCCACAAAGGCAGGTAATACCAATTTACCTTGTAGGTCTACCGACTCATCATAGCGTTCGCAGCCCGGACATTTTCCGCTGCCCAGATCAATGATTTTTCCGTTTTCCACCAACATCCAGCCCTTTTCGAGAATGGGTATTTCCGACATTTCAGCGCCGCGCTTGTACAAACGACCCTGATCTTCAACTTGAATGATTTGGGAGCTATTATGATAGAGGATGGTCATGCTAAAAATTTGCTTGCGAAGATACCAAAGCCTAAGCGGAGCTCTCAAGGCTAGGGTGCATTTTGTAAATTGCCACAAAATAAAGCCCTTGAAGAACTATACCCTACTCTGTTTTTTTATTGGACTTGGGGTTCTGGTTGGCTGCAGGCCTGATATTCAGCCGGCAGACTGGGAGGTAGATGCCCTGGTTCCCATTTTAAAAACGCGGGTAGATATTCGCGATTTAACCGATTTAGATTCCACCTTGCAAAGCAGTGCCGATGGACAGCTGCAAATTGTCTTGCGTGAGAACCTGGCCAGCTTAAAGCCCGGCGAAATTGCGCCTCCTTTTAATGAGGAGTTTGAGAATACCGCCAAATTGCAGAACATCACTCTGGGTGCTCGCACTATTCAAAACCGAATTTCCTTAGGGCAAATCGCCATGCAAATGGGCCTTCAAGGGGCACTCTTGGTAGCCGCAAATGGAACTCAACAGAATATTCCTCCAATCTCCAATGTAGGCCCCAGCAATTTTAATATTGATGCTACGGATTATTTCCAAAGCATGATCTTGCGAAACGGCTGGTTAGTCCTTCGGATCCAAAATAATTTCCCCATTGATATTACCAATTTGCAGTATGGTATCCAGAATGTAAATGCTGGTTCTTATATCGTGCAAAACACCTTAGCTAGCTTACCCAGTGGGGCGGTGCATTACGACTCCATTCAATTGATTAACAACTTCTTGATTGAAGGAAATCTTCAAGCATCTTTAATCAATCTGGATTCGCCCGGTAGTGGCAGTGGCACCGTTTTAGTCGATACTTCCGATGCTTTGGATTTACAGGTTACCTTGGATAAACTGGATCCGGTTTCGGCCACGGCCGTTTTCCCGGCTCAGGATTTATTTAATGAAACCGGAGAGGCCTTTATTTATCCGCCTTCAGCTTTATTGACCTCTGTGCATGTCTCGGAAGGAGATATTTATATGGATGCCTATAGCACCATCAACGACAGTATCAACCTCTCCTATATCTTACCCGGCGCTACCAATAATGGCAGTATCCTTCAGTTTTTAAGGGTGATTCCCGCCGCAGCCAATGGGCAGGTGGTAAATGAATACGTGGAAATTCCGGTTCGTAACTATACCCTCGACCTTCAAGGAATGCCCAATTCGACTAATATTCACAATACCTTCTACACCACCTTTATTGGCAGTATAGATAGCACCGGTCGCATTATTAGTCTCTCCTTACAAGACAGTGTCTATGTAAAAACCGGAATCAAAAATCTGATTGCCGATCGTGGTTATGGTTTCTTGGGATACGATACCATTATTGGCGATGATCAGGTGGAATTGGAATCGGTTTCTGAATTCTTCTCGGGTAGTATCGAATTAGATGATGTGCAATTACAGCTAGAGGTCGAAAACTATATTGGTGCCCCCTTCAATTTTAAGATTCTGGATTTAAGCTCCCGCAATGATGATCAAACGCGCAGCTTGACCTGGAATCAACTAGCCTATAATTTTAATCTGGATCGAGCTACCGAGCCTAGCCCTGGCGCGCAACCCGTCCCTGGCAGACTGACCATTAATTTGGATAAGAACAACAGTAATATTCAAGATCTGGTCGAGATCTTTCCTAGCCATATGGCCTTTGCCATGGAGGCCTATATGAATGGCTCTACACCCAGCCCCATCTTTGATCAGTTCTTAAATACCAATTATGGAATCGAAGCCAATTTACAGGCGGTAATTCCTTTGCATTTAAGCTTGAATGATATTGCCCTCCAGGATACCATGGATTTCGAATACATCTCCGTAGATAAGGACTGGCGTATGAAAGGCGGTGATTTGATTTTGAAGGCGGAGAACTCTTTCCCCTTTCAGGCGAATGTAGATATCGTACTCTTTAATAATGGCGGTATTCCTATCGATACCCTTTTTAGTTCGGATGCCGTTGCAGCGGCCGATGTGGATGCAAATCAACGTAGTGTAGGACCTAAATCCAGCACCGTGAAATACAGTATTCAGGGTTCTAAGCTTGTTTCTTTACAGAAAACCCACTTCATGATTTTTAAAACCAGCTTCAATACCGATCCGCAAAGCGGAATGGTTAAGATATATTCAGATAATTATCTGGATTTACAATTGATAGCTGACTTCCGCTTATCTACTGACAAAGGAGGATGAAAAAGAGTTTAATTCTATTGCTTCTGGGCCTGGCCTTTACCCTGCAGGCGCAAACCGATACCAGCCAGAAGGACCTAAACATTCAAATTCCAGCCCGCTTTAAATACCTGCAAAGGCCCTATTTGGAAATGAGCACCATTCAGGGGGGAGCCAGTAAGCAGTGGTCTACCACTCAAATGCTGGAGTTTTTCTATGGTGATTTTGTGGATGATGCCGAAAAGGCCGAAATGATGTCGGCCGCATCTAGCGAAGGCCTCAGTTTGGGCTCCATTCAAAGTTGGGATTTTCGCCTGGCCTTCGAAAGGGAAAAAACGGAGCCTCGTAAGGGACCTTATTTGGATATGCCTCAGAATGCCATCTTCATCTATAATCGCTCCTACAATAGTCTGAAAATGAGTCCGGATATGCTGCGACTCTTTTTATATGGAAATCGAGCTACCGCAGGAGAGGCCCAAGATATCAGTGATTTTAATTATCAATCTTGGTTTTACTCTGGCATCGGTTATCAATACAGTTTTTTAATCGATACCCTTCCGGTTTCGATAGGCTTATCGCTGGTATCGATGCATACTTTAGATGACCACAGTACCGGGCAGGCTAGCTTAACAACCGCGCCGGATGGTTCTAATATCGACTTTGCCGGAGCTTATCATTTTGGACAGAGTGGAGCTACCACCGCCTATTCCATTAATGGTTGGGGCTTGGCTTTAAACCTAGAAACTCACGAGCGCTTTGGCAATCATGAATTTAGTTTGGCGGCCTATGATTTAGGTGCGGTTAATATGCCACGATGGCTGCAGATTGATCGCGATTCTAGTTTTAGCTTCGAGGGTATCAATTTGGGGAACCTTTTTGATCTATCAGAAGGTTCCTTCAACAACTTAATCGATTCCCTTTCCGATGGAGTGGTAGGAGGCGGTAGAGCTGCCAAATGGAAAATGTTGCCCTTTAGATTGCAATTCAAGTATCGCTATCATTTCCAAAAGCAATTCGCTTATGCGGATATTGAGTATTTACATTTACCCAATTGGTTCCCCAGAGCCGCAGTAGGCTATGGCTATCGCTGGAAGAAGTTTAAGGCCAATACCGGCCTGGCCTATGGCGGATTTAATGGTCTTTCCTGGGATTTAGGTTTAGACTGGAAAATCACCAAACATTGGCAAATGCAGGGTGGGCTCAGCAATTTATTTGGACTGGCCATACCGGGCTGGTCGGGAGGAACGATTGGTAATTATAGATTACGCTATACTTTTTAATGCGGAAGGCATCAATCATACTTTTAGGCCTTATTCTGGGCGCATGCAGTGGACCGCCCAAGCGTGATTTAAACACCGTTTTCCGTTATAATGAAGCAGCGGGAATCAGCAGTTTGGATCCGGCCTTTGCCAGGAATCAAGCTAATATTTGGGCTTGCCATCAGCTCTTCAATGGTCTGGTGCGCATGGACGATCAATTGCAAGTTCAGGCCGATTTAGCCGAATCCTGGGAAGTCTTGGACAGTGGTCGCTTGTATCGTTTTCAGCTCCGCCCCAATGTCTATTTTCATTCCAATGCTTGCTTTGGGGAGGATAGCACCCGAGAGCTTAAAGCCTCCGATGTATTGTATTCCCTCAACCGTTTGCGCGATCCGCAATTAGCGGCGCCTGGTTCCTGGGTATTGAATTTAGTGGATTCAATAAAGGTAAATGGCGACTATCAAATCGAAATTCATCTGCAAAAGCCCTTTGCACCTTTCTTAGGAATTCTAAGCATGAAGTATTGCTCCGTGGTACCAAAGGAAGCCATTGCCTATTATGGATCAGAGTTTAGTCAGCATCCGGTAGGAACCGGCCCTTTTTATTTTAAGATTTGGCTGGAAAATGAAAAGCTGGTTCTGAGAAAGAACAAGGCCTATTATCAGAAGGATGAAGATGGAAATTCTTTGCCCTATTTGGAAGCAGTAGCGGTAGACTTTATCAGCGATAAGCAAAGTGCCTTTTTGGAGTTTCTAAAGGGCAATTTGGATTTCCTCTCCGGTTTGGATGCTTCCTATAAAGATGAGTTATTGAGTCCAGAAGGTGAATTGCGCTCCAAATATCAGGAGGGCTTTAGCCTATATCGTCAGCCTTATCTCAATACGGAGTATTTAGCCTTTTTAATGGACCCCAAAGCGGGCTTGCCAGAAACGCAGTACTGGCAAATCAAAGAATTGCGACAGGCTTTAAATTACTGTTTCGATCGTCGTAAGATGATGCGCTTCCTTCGCAATAATGTGGGCACTGCCGCCGAGCAAGGGATGATTCCCAAAGGTTTGCCGGCCTATGATTCTAGCGCTAATTATGGTTATAGCTATCAACCGGAAAAGGTAGATTCCTTATTGGCTGCGGCGGGTTTTCCGGGAGGCAAAGGCTTACCCGAATTGCGATTGCAAACCAATAGCTCCTATTTGGATTTATGTGAATACCTGCAAGGGGAGGCGGCCAAAAGAGGAATTCGAATTAAAGTGGAGCTAAATCCGCCCAGTACCTTAAGGCAGGCTATGGCCACTGGCAAGAGTCCATTTTTTCGCGCCAGTTGGATTGCCGACTATCCTGATGCGGAAAACTATCTCTCGCTTTTTTACAGTCCTAATCAGGCACCTAATGGACCAAATTACAGTCGTTATAGCAGCGTGGCTTTCGATTCATTATACGAAGCCGCCTCGCGCACTGCCAATGATAGCTTGCGCATAAAGCTCTATCAGCAAATGGACTCGCTGGTGATGGCGGACGCGCCTGTTATTCCACTTTATTACGATCAGGTATTACGCTTTTACCCCAATAGCATTGAAGGTTTGGGAGGCAATGCCCTCAACCTATTAGACTTGACCCGAGTGCGAAAAGGGGCGCAGTAATATTTCCATCCATGAAGAAGAATTGGAGATATTGGTTGAGCTTTCTTTGGCCCCTGCGTAAAAGCTATCCCTCTAAAATTAGCGGTCGACTGGAGCTAAACTATATTGATGGGCAGGTGATGCTCGATTCTCCGGAAGCGAATTACTCCTTTGGTTCTTTGCAGGAAATTCTCGAGCGTGGATTGGAGCATATCGATTTAACATCAGTCCAAACGGTATTGCTTTTAGGTTTAGGAGGAGGAAGCATAGTAGAATCCCTGCGGGCAAAATTTGATTTTCAAGGCGAGATAGAAGCAGTGGAAATCGATCCGGTGGCCATTGCTATTGCTTGCCGCGAATTTGGCATTTGTGAGGATGCCAACCTTAAGATTCATCAGGCGGATGCCCTGGCCTTTATGCAGCAAAACTCAAAGACCTTCGATTTGGTGATTTGCGATCTTTTTATCGATCGGCATATACCCGTTCAATTTCTAAGCGCTAACTGGGCTCAACTACTTTTAAAAGGACTTAGCCCTCAAGGCCAAATTTTAATTAATCTGGGCATCCAATTAAAACCGGAAGCAGCGGAATATGAATTTTACCATGCCCTGCAAGCAGCCGGCGATTTGCATTGGACGCGAATGGAGAAGGTGAAGGAAACCAATACTTTAATTATCGGTAAGAAGCAATAAAAAGATCATTATGATAATCTGGGGAATTCGCAAGCATAGTATTTATTCTGACATAGATCACAGCATTCAATGTCCACATTGTTCTGATAAGGAAGAAGGGGTAGAGCTTGAAGTGAGCAGGAAACATTTGCGCATCTTTTGGATTCCTACTCTTGCTTTTAGAAAGAAGCTCAGCCTAAGATGCTTGAATTGTGGAAGCAAGATTAAAGTTCAAAGTCTGAGAGATTCGGAACAAGTGCGCTTAATTAATTTAAAAGGGAGACATCGGGCCCCCTTATGGCAGTTCAGTGGCTTATTTGTTGTGGCGATTTTCATCGCGATAATGATACCGGTGATTCAAAATTCAAATGCCGCCGATTTGGAAAAAATCAAGCATCCGGAAATGGGTTATTACCTGCGCTATCGAGTGCCAGGTGGTGGCTATTCCAGTTATTAAATTGAATCGGTGTCGAAGGATACGGTGCTGCTGCGCCCCTTAGAATTAAGTTCTCGAAAAATGACCAGGCTCTATCAAATTGAGAAGCCCGAAAATCACTCAGACAGCTTGATTTATTGGTCTAAAAGCGATTTGCTGCAGGAGTATACTAATGGCAGTATTTATGGTATTCGTGCCGATTAAGCCGCTTCTTTAGGCGCTACCAAACAACGAATCTTATAACCTACACCCGCTACAATTAAGGTCATAATAGGGCTGAGGTAATTGAAGACCGCATAAGGTGCATAGGCGGCGGTATCTACTCCTAAAACGCCACTTTGATAGGCACCACAGGTATTCCAGGGAATAAGTACCGAGGTTACGGTGCCACTGTCTTCTAGGGTACGACTGAGGTTTTCGGGCGCTAAGCCTTGCTTTTTGTAGGCATCGGCATACATACGACCGGGGATTACAATGGCCAGGTATTGATCGCTGGCCGTAAAATTCACCACAAAGCTGGTCGCGAAGGTGGTGGCAATTAAGGAGAATACCCCTTTGGCCAGGCGTAATAAGGCTGCCGATAAACTCTGTAGAAAACCACAGGCCTCCATGGCGCCCCCAAAGATCATAGCGGCAATAATCAACCAAACGGTATTAAGCATACCCGCCATGCCCGATGAATTTAGGAGCTCTACCAAAATGGAATGTTGGGCAGGAATGCTCACATCTACTGTTAAAGCATTCATTAGAATTTTATAGATCTCCTTTGCGCTATTGGAATCGGCCAAGGACACCAGTAAATCGTATTGAAATATTAATGCAGCTAGCAAGCCGGCCAAAGCACCAATTAAGATAGCGGGGAGGGCCGGCATTTTACGCACAATCAAAAAGATCACTAAGGCTGGCACTAGAAAGAGCCAGGGACTCAAATTAAAGGTTTGCTCCAGTTCCAATAAAAGGGGATCAATTTCGGCAATGCTACCCTGTCCATCTTGCATAAAACCCATAATAGCAAAGGCAATCAGGGCAATGACGAAGGATGGAATGGTGGTGTACAGCATGTACTTGATATGGGTAAAGAGATCAGTACCGGCCATGGCAGGTGCCAAATTGGTCGTATCGGAAAGGGGCGAGAGCTTATCGCCAAAATAGGCACCGGAAACTACCGCCCCGGCTACCATGGCTTCGTTCATACCCAGGGCCTGACCAATACCAATAAGGGCAATACCCACCGTAGCACTGGTTCCCCAACTACTGCCAGTGGCCAAGGAGATTAAGGCACAGATAATGGCGGTGGCGGGAAGGAAAATTCCGGGACTCAGAATCTTTAAGCCGTAATAAATCATGGCGGGAATAACTCCACTAATCATCCAGGCGCCAGCGAGGGAACCGATCAACAAGAGGATAATTAGGGCTCCGGTGGTAGATTTTATCGAATGGGCAATGCCTTCAATAAGATCATCGAAACTGGTGCCTCGTAAAATTCCGATCAAGCCGGCTACGGCGCCACTGAGGATCAGGATCATTTGGTTGGATCCGTCCAATGCAGAATCGCCAAAAACACCCAGCACATTTATAGCCAGTAAACTGATAAGAAAGAGAATGGGGATGAGGGCGAGACCGAGAGGCGCTTTTTGATCCATAGTGCGTATTAAGGCCGGCCATAATACGAAAAAAGCGGCATTCTTAGGGCCGCGCTTTCAGGTAGTTTACGATTCGATGGCTAGGTAAGCCCATAACCGTAAAAAAGGAACCTTCAATGGCTTCGATGGCGGCCAGGCCAATCCACTCCTGAATACCATAGGCACCGGCCTTATCATAGGGCTTATAGGTATCTACATAGTATTCCATTTCCGCTTGATCCATCGCGCGGAAGCGCACTTTGCAGACATCGGAAAACACCGTTTTTCCTTCGGGGGCAATGCAGCACACTCCGGTAATAACTTCATGCTCACCGCCGGAGAGGGCGGCTAACATGGCCAGGGCTTCTTCGCGATTGGCCGCTTTTTCCAGCGACTTTCCCTTATTCCAAACCACGGTGTCAGAGCAAATCAATATTTCGTGAGCTTGCCTTTCGGCGGATAGGAAATCAGCTTTGGCTTCGGCTAAAAACTCAGCGATCGCTCCGGCCTTAAGTTCAGCGGGATATACTTCATCTAAATCCGCTTTGCATTGACGGAAATTAAGTCCCAGGTCCTTTAGTAATTGCGCCCTGCGTGGCGATTGCGATCCCAGTAAAATGGGACTTTCCTGCCATTTTAAGGCCATTGATACAAAAGTGATAGGGTGAAGACAGGCATGCTAAGGATGCCCAAAAGCATCACAATTTTTGTGAAGCTACTAATGCGATGAAAGTCGGCTGCAGAACTGGCACGCATCAGGCGAAAGCCTACAAAAGCTAAAGGCAATGCTACAGCCAGCAAAACATAGAGGGCAGAGCTAATATTTCCGCCCATGCTCAATAAATCTTGAGCGTACCAAATAATAGGGGCTAAGGCCACGGCAATAAGTAAGATAAGCAGGGCCTTGAGTCCACGCTCTGGCATAATGATGGCCAGAGTTTGGTAGCCAGCCATGGTATCGCCCTTGCGGTCTTCCATATCTTTTACGATTTCTCGAATCAGCGTAAGCCAAAAGGCAAAAGCCGAATAATACAGTAATACCTGAAAGCCTTGTTTTACCATTTCGGCATTTTCCTCGGTTCCCGCCGGCAGGAGATCGAAAATGGCCACTAAAAATACCGGCATGGCGCTGAGCAGCGATACCAATACATTGCCAATTAAGGGTCTTCTTTTTAGATTGGTAGCATAGAGGTAGAGCAGGATGGAAGCAAGAGGAGCAACCAACCAAAGGCCTTCTAATTCTACTTGTTGGGCCAGAAAATAGGCCGAAACAGCCGCTAAGATCACGGTGGCAAAATAGAGATACCAGGCCCGGTCTTCGCTAATTCCTCGGCCAATGGTAATGCGTTTGGGCTTGTTGGCCGCATCGGTTTCCAAATCGAAAAGATCGTTAATGATATAACCACCGGCCGCTAATAATACTGAGCAGAGAACCCCCAAAGCATAATACCAATGATCCAAGGCATGGGGCATATAAAGGGCTTCAGTAAAGCTAAGGCGGATGAGGTATTGAATAAATACGATCATCAGCAAATTGGGCCAACGTATAAGTCGAAGAATTTTTACCATCTAAAATCGTCTTCCAGCATCCAGTTATCCTGCACCTTGAGGCATTGTTCAATCACATCGCGAGCACAGCCTTCGCCGCCTAAATGGGGCGAAACATAATCTACCAATTGGCGAACTTCGGGCACTCCATTATGGGGGCAGCAAGCCACACCGGCCTCCTTGAGAACGGGAATATCAGGAATATCGTCACCCATATAAAGGATGTTCTCCGGCTGCAGACCTTCATGCTCATAGACCGCTAAAAAGTCGTTCCAAGCTTCCAATTTATGGGGGATGCTCATGTAAATATCGGTCAGGCCTAAGCCTTGAAGTCGGGTTTTAATGCCTGCGCAGGAGCCACCGGAAATAAGGCCCACTTTATAACCCTTGCGTATGGCCAGCTGTATGGCATAACTGTCTTTGCTATTGAGGTTGCGGATGGGTCTACCATCTTGACCAATGGCCAGATTTCCGCTATTCAGAACGCCATCCATATCAAAAATAAAGGCCTTGATAGGGTGGAGGAGTTCCTTATAATTCTTTTTCATTGCTCTGTTGAATGAGGGTACTTAGCTTTTGATAAAGGTCTGCAAGTTCAGGATTTTCCAAGAGTTCCTGATGGGCTTTTATGGTATTGAGATCACCACGCACGGCCGGGCCGGTTTGATTCAAAATAGGGTCGGCAGCACTGAGGCCTTTCACCTGTTGGCTTAGTAAAGGCTTGAGAATCTCAAAATCAATATCCGCTTTTTGAAGCACTTGCCAGGCCCAATGGTAGAGGTAATTGCTGAAATTATGACTAATCACTGCGGCCAGATGTAATTGCTTGCGCTTTTTACTGTCGATCTCATAATAGGAAAGATCTAAAGACTGCGCCCAGCTCTTTAATTGATTGAGTATTGATTCGGAAGAGGCTTCCAGGCAAAAGGGAATGCTTTGGATATCTACCTCACTTTCGGCCTGAAGACTCATTAAGGGGTAGAAAATGCCACGATTAGGATGGCGAATATCCAGGTCTTCCAGAGGTACCGTTCCCGAACTATGGGCTAAAATGCCTTTTTGGGCCGGTATACATTTGGTGAGCTCCGCAATATTTCGATCGGCAATACAGATTAAACAGAGGTCGGAATCATCACCTAATTCACTGAGCTTTTTTTGGGATGCTGATTTGGGATTTCGCGCATAAACACTCACATCCAGACCCATATCAGCGAAGGCTTTGGACAAGAATGTGCCTACCTTACCATTTCCAATGATAGCGATTTTGTGAATCATAGCTCAAAAGTACGCATTGGACGGGGCTCTTCCTCACGCTTAAAAATAATCCTATCTTCACGATCCCTAACCCTGCCTAAATGAAGTTATTAGAACGTACCGGATTTCTATTGGTCCTGATGCTGCTTTCTGTCAGCTCTTTAAATGCCGCTCACCTTATTGGTGGCGAAATCACCTATAGTTGTCAGGGTAATAATCTTTATACCGTTTCCTTGCGGGTTTACCGCGATTGTGCCGGTGGTGGTGCTGCCTTTGATGGCAATGCCAATGTGGCCATTTACGATATTAATAATCAGCTGATTCGCACCTTATCCATTCCCCGTGGTCAGATTATTTCTTTGAATAATAGTCTTTCCAGTGACCCTTGTGTATCGGTGCCTGCTAACCTTTGTGTTGAGTATGCCGATTATATAGATACGGTTACTTTGCCGCCGGTAGTTGGAGGCTATACTATTGTACATCAGCGTTGTTGCCGCAATGCTATTATTGGAAATGTGAATAATCCCGGAAGTTTTGGGAATACCTATTCCGTGCGTATCCCCAGTATGGATACCACTTGTAATAGTGCCCCGCATATTGTGAGTCCGCCCGATAATGTGCTCTGCCTAAACCGTCCGGCGACCATCAATTTACAAGTTACTGAAGCCGATGGCGATTCGATTAGCTATGATCTTTGCCAAATTTTCGCCGGAGGTGGAAATGCCGGTGGTGGTGGCGGTAATTGCTTTTCGGTAATTCCCAATCCGCCTTGTCCACCGCCTTTTACGCCCTTAACCTTTGCGGCGCCTCAAACCTTTTCCAATCCTATTCCGGCCTCTACCAATTTCACCATTAATCCGCGTACCGGACAACTTCGCGGTACAGCCAATCAAATTGGAGTATATGTAGCCGGTATTTGTATTACCGAATGGCGTGATGGGCAGATCATGAGTACGGTACGCCTCGATTATCAATTTGCGGTAACCCAGTGTACGCAGAACATTGTAAGCGATATGCGTACGCCTTTGGAAGACCCTACCATTTTATGTGATGGACTTACAGTTCAGTTTGAAAGTGAAACCAATAATGCCAATGGCTTGCTCTGGAATTTTGGAGATCTTAATACCAATAGCGATACCAGCAGATTAGCCAATCCTACCTATACCTATCCGGCTCCCGGAACCTATTATGTACGCTTAATTGCCAATCCAGGGGAAACCTGTAGCGATACCACCTTTGCCCCCTTTAAGGTTACCGCTCCGGTGCAGGGCGATTTTCTGTGGGATGGGGTGCCTTGTTATGAAGTACAGGGTATACAGTTTGAAGCGATAGGCACCAATATTCGCCCCAATACCCGCTACGAATGGGAGTTTGGCGCTGATGCTTTAATTCCGACTGTTACCGGCCGTAGTGCCTTTGGTATTAGCTGGATGCAACCAGGGCCTAAGCCGGTTAAGCTCACCTTGTATTGGGATAGTTGCTCGCAGGAAATTGTAGATACCATCGACATTGTGCGCGGAAATGTATTTACCGATGCCGGTCCGGATACTGCCATTCAGCGGGGTTCAGAATTGCGCTTGCATGCCAATTACGGCGCCGATTATTACTGGTATGCCAGCAGTCCGATTGAAATCGATAATCCTTTTTCTCGCAATCCAACTTTCCGTTTCAGGGAGCGCGATGATACGGTGATGGTGTATTTGATTTTAACCGATCAATACGGATGTAAGGGTAAAGATTCGCTTTGGGTTTATATCAGTGATGATTTGGATGCCGCCGTCTATAATATCATTACCCCCAATGGAGATGGAGTGAATGACTTTTTCGACATCAGCTATATCAACCCTTCCGGGAATTGTGGACTTTATATTATGAATCGCTGGGGCGCCGAAGTGTATCGGGATAATGCCTATAGTAATGATTGGTTTGGTACCGATCAGGATGGTAATCCCTTACCGGATGGCACCTATTACTATGTGGTGCAATGCGGAGTGGAAGTGCGTTCCACCGGACCCATCACCATCAATCGCTTTTACGACTAGGATCGTTTTACACGTTGCCAAACGGCGATAAAGCTGCCAATTACCATTAAGATAGATCCTATCCAAAGGATATTGATCATAGGGAAAACGATGGCCTTTTGAACGATATAAGGCTTTTCAATTGGATCCACTTTGGTCCAGGCGCGAATCTGAATTTCGTTCTTATCTGGATCTACATCCTCAAAGCGAAATTTGAAGCCTTGCATTGCTAATACCGTATCGCGGAATTCCTTAAAATCGTTTTCCACCACAAAGGCAGGTTGAATGGGGAATTCAGTGCCCATTGGGTTGATTAACCTCAGGTGTGCCGTAAGCTTGCCGGCTAATATTTCCTGGCGTTCTTCATTACCTACGAAATTGGCCAAGGTACTGTCGAGCACCACAAAATGACCTTCGTAAATGGCAGTGTCACCCTGACCTAAACTTACTTCTGCTTCATTGCCAAAACCATCGGGGCTGGCCACTTCCAATTCGGAGGAATAGGTGATATGGGTATAAATGTCATAATTCCAATAATGCTTGGTATCCGGATTGGGATTGGGCCCCATTTGATCACTAAACTGTAGGAAGGGTCTCAATTGGAAGAGTGGCTCGCTATCCCCGGGATTATTAAAGTAGGATACTTTGTAAAACTGTTTTTGGCCTTCCATTTCCACGCCTTCGTAAACGCCGGTGTATGGACCCAGTTTTAAACTGTCGCCTTGCAACATTTGAATATTCTCATTAGCCGCTTGATTCTCGGTGAAAACCTGACTGCGACTAATCACCTGCTTGCGTCCATTGGAAATAAGGGCACCTACCAATATGAGGGCGAAACCGATATGAGCTACCGAACTACCAGCAAAGCTCCAATTAGCTTTTCCGGAAATGAGCCAATACCAAAGGTTGGAGAATACCGCGAAAATTCCGCTGTAGAGTAAAGCTAAATAGAGGGGCTCCGACCAGAGATAATAAACCTGTGCGGTATAGGAAGCCAGAGCAATGCTGAGGATTAAAGAAATGCTAATGCCGCGCCAAAATACCTTGCTGGCGGTTTTACCATAGCGCAGGAATTGACCAATGGCCATTAAGATGGCGATCACCAAAGCAAAGGGCAATTGCCAGCTGTGGTAATGAGCAATAGGATCTAAATGGGGCGCCTTGTTTTCGCTGAGGATGGGGATTAAACCTTCGGGGCCAATCAGTTTATTGATCACTGGCAGCGAGGTGCTAAAGATGATTTGAAAGGCCGAGATAAAGAGAATCAGGCTACCAATAAACATCCAGAACTCACGGGAGCTCAGATCATCATCGCTCTTGCTTTTAGGGATCTTTTTATAGCGCCAAAGGAAAAGACCCAAGGCCAAGACACTGAAAAAGAGGAGGTAGATTAATAGCTGACCACTTAAGCCTAAATCCACAAAGGAGTGCACGGAGGAATCGCCTAATATTCCGCTTCGGGTAAGGAAGGTAGAATAGAGAATAAGGATAAAGCTGAGTAGGCTCATGATAAAGGCTGCACTGAGGCCCGCGCGCTTATTGCGGTAAATCAATAATAGGTGGGCTGCACCGGCCATTACTATCCAGGGCACCAAGGATGAATTTTCTACCGGGTCCCAGGCCCAGAATCCGCCAAAACTTAAAGCTTCGTAAGCCCAAGCACCTCCCATTAAAATACCCAATCCTAAAATGCCCACACTAAAGAAAGCCCAGGGCAGGGCAGGTTTTACCCAGGATTTAAAATCGCCTTTAATTAAGGCCGCCATTGCTAATGCAAAGGGAACCAGGGTAGAGGCAAAGCCCAAGAAAAGGGTAGGTGGATGTATGGTCATCCAATAGTTTTGGAGCAAGGGATTTAATCCGGTACCATCCATAAAGGCTGGAAAGCGCTCCAGGTAATTCGCTAATTGCGTCCAGGGTAGACCGATATTTTCGGCGGTTTCCCGCATCAATACAAAAGGACTGCTGCCAATTTTTAAGCCTAAGGGGTAAACGCCTAAAACCATGGAAGCGATAAAAGCCTGCACGGCTGAGAAGACCATCATGCTGTGGTTTTCCCAATCCTTGGCCTTAAACATCAGGATGAGACCTAAAACGGCATTCCAAAAGAGCCACAGAATAAAGCTGCCTTCCTGACCTTCCCAAAAAGCACTAAAAACAAAGCGAGGCTCCAAGTTTAGGGAGGAGTGCTTCCAAACGTAGTCGTATTCGAAATAATGGTTGAGCAATAAGTAGAAGAGGCTTAGAACAATGCCAAGGGTGGCAAGGCTATGCAATCCAAAGGAATAACGGGCAATTTTGCGGTAGCCGGCATTTTGGGTGCGGTCATTAAGGTAGTAGGCCACCATCGCCACCAAGGCACTTACAAAAGCCGTACTAACAGAAAGGCGGCCGATAAAGCCGGGGAGGAGGTGTTCGCCAATGTATTCCATCCAAAAGCTTAATTCACGTAGCTGTTTTGATTACCAGCCATTTCATTCTTTTCATTGTACTTGCTGGGGCACTTCATCAGAATTTCTTCGGCGATAAAAGCGCTGTCGGTAGCGAAACCTTTCATGGTAATTTCTTCACTACGCTCAAAATCCTGAGGCTTGGGCTGATGGTAGATCACTTTTTGCTTGGAGCCATTTTTATCTACCGCTCCAAAGCTGAAGCGATTGGCCTGCGCATCGTAATTCATGGCCGCCTCCTTATCCAAATAGCCAATTACCGTGTATTTGGTACCGGGATTTCTTTCGGCCTGCTCAAAGTTTACATAGGTAGAAGCATCACCCAGGCTCACCATAATGGCGCCCATGGCTACGGCAATAATTATGATGAGCGCAATATGCGTACGTTTCATAAGGACTTTTTCAGTTTGTTGACTTTACGGTCGAGGTGAACTAAATAGAAAACCACTCCCAGGAAAATGATCGACATAATAGCAACGACCACATAGATTTTTCCGTTGGAGCGAAAGAACTCGGCCATTTCCGGTTTTGCATTTTGCGCCTGTAGGAAGAAGGGCAAAAGAAAGACTGCCAGAAGATTAATTTTCTTGCGCATATTTCAATTTTTGGATGCGAATACTAAGGGAGCTAATCCAAAGTCCCATGAGCATCCAGCCTACAACGGCCGGATAAAAGACCCTTCGCATATTATCGTCTAAATCGTATTCATTAAAACCGGGATTGCCGCCCATACCCGGGTGCAGACTGTCGGTAATGCGAGGAAGTATGCCAATAAAGACAATCATCATCACAAAGGCGAAAATATTGTAGACCCCCGCCAGGCGACTGCGTTTATGCGGATCTTCCACGGAATTACGCAGAATGAAATAGGCTAAATAAGTTAGGATGGTCACCGCGGTACCTTGCAATTTGGGATCATTGGTCCAAAAGGCACCCCAGGTAAAACGAGCCCAAACCATGCCGGTTGTAAGGCCTAATAGGGCAAGCAGAAATGCGGTCCGCGCGAATTGCTCCGCATAGATATCCCATTTAAGATTTCCCCTTAAGGTTTTAATGCTGTAAATAAGGCTGAGCAAGAGCATCAGAATCATGGAAAACCACATGGGAACGTGGAAATACAAAACCCGAATGGTTTCATTGAGCACATCTAAAGCCGGAACCGGACCGAGTAGTCCTTGAATAATGGAATAGAGCACTAATGCTACGCCAATCGCTTTCCACCAAATGCCTTTCATAGCCGATTTTAATCGCGCCAAAGGTAGGGAAATAAGAGGAAGGCCAAGAGGAGCGAGACCAATGCCAGTAAGGCGATAACTAGAATCAATCGGGCATTTATTTCCCAGTCAAATCCGGTTAAACTGCGCTCACTTAAATGGCTTAAAGTGAGGATTTGAGGGTAGAGCAGGGGGATGCTCAGAATGGCGGGTAGAGCCGGATTATTTCCCGCTTTGGCCGATATGCCTGCCACTAAAGTGAGGATGGCGCTAAAACCTAAAGCGGACAAGCTCAAAATCGTAATAAAGGCCCAGGGATCTTCGATGGGAAAGCCGGCAAAGAAGCCAAAAACAGCGGTGGTGCAAAGGGCTAATATCCAGAGGTAGATAAAGTTATAGGCGATTTTCCCGAGGATAAGATGCTCCGGTTTTAGCCAGCCATAATAAAGTAGAAAGCGTTGATCGGCCTCATAGCTAAAACTGCGGTAGGCGGCTTGTACGGCAGCAAAGAGAAAGATGACCCAGAAAAAGGCATTCCAGCTTTGTACGGATAATTGCTCCTTAAAAACCAGATTGCTGAGGTAAACGGTAGAAAGCACATAGATCAAGAGGGAAAAATAGGAGCGGCGCTCCGACCATTCCAGTTTAAAATTGAGGACTACAATCTTGCTAATGCTTTTCATGAAGGGCAAAGGTAAGGTGCTAAGGCTTGCCTTCAGTGCTACTTCCACTTAGTCCATACTGAATTGCTGGAACTCAGTATTCCAAATATGCTCAATGAAGCCCCTTTTATCATCATCAAAGGCAGCTATCGAATCCGTGTGGAATTTGCGAATGAGCTTATTGGAAGCTGAAATTAAGCGGATACAGGATTGCTCATTTCCTGCCGCATCGCAACAGTCGGCCGAAATCCTGGCGAATTCCTGACAGTGATAATCACTCACTTTAAATAGTACACTTTCCCAATTTATATCTGCGCAGCCCGTAGTAGCATAAGAGTAGAAATAGGGATAGCCATGCTTTAGCAATTTGGGCTCAGGGAATTTTTCGAAAGCTTCTACATGATGGTATTGGCCCAATAGGGTATCGTAGAGGTAAAGATCAGCCCAAATTGAATTTTGAATTTGCCAAATAAGCAGGTCTGGATAGTGGTCCTGATTGATATCTTCTATGGAAAGCTGGTGAAGGATTCCATCAATGGAAAGCATTAGGCGGTCTTTCTGGTTTTTTTGAATGCGGAGGTATTCCTGCTTATCCTTTTTAAGGAAGGAAAGCTGAAAGGAATCCTCCCTAATAACATAGCTACTATCCCATAAGACTTCTATTTGGGGAAGGACGATTTTAAAACTATCATATCGAAAAACCCTTGCGGCCTCGGGCTTTTGGGAAGTGGGCTTTTTATAATCACGCGATATACCTGGGTGCTGATAAAAGCTTCCATAAAAGCGAATGGTCTGCTGGGAATTATGGAGGGAATCCGGCAAAAGATTTTGTGCAGAGACCGCTTCAATAAAAAGGCAATCCTCTGCCTGGATTTCTTCACCTTTAGTTTTGGGAAACTTCGATACTTCCAGCCAATTGGCACAGGCGCAGGCCCAAAAGATATAGCTAAGATCCAGACTGTCTTTTTCTTCTTCCAATTGATAGCTGTAGTCCAGAATTGTTATAGGACCTTCTTCCGCATATTTCAAGATATACCAGCCCATTCCTCCGCATAAAAGCAGTAGAATCACCAGAATTGAAAAGATGCGTTTTCGGCTGAGGGCCATGAATTCTAAGCTTTGGCTTTACTTTGATTTTCCTTCAGGCGAAAGCGGATAATATCTGCTATTAAATCCAAGGGTAGTTCTTGATCCAAAGGAAATTGCACCGAACCTTTCCCTTGTTTGTAGGAGGATAGCTCTTTTTCGAAAGCGGCATGTCCACTGGGGGTAGCGTATAGACCAATATGCTTTTTAAAGGCGGAAAAATAAATAAGTGGCTTGCCAAAGGTTTTGTAGGCGGGCATGCCATAGGCGATTTTTTCCTCGGCCTGTGCTGCCTCTTTTAAGATCAAATTGCGGATTTGATGCAGCCGCTCCTGCACCTCGGCGGGAAAAGCGGCAATGTATTCTTCCACTGCATTCATAGGCCTAATTTAGGGGAAGGCCCGGATTTAGGATTCAATCACCCGGAAATATTCGTGGTGAAAGATTTTGAAATATTCCTCGGCCTTAAAGTCTTCGTAATAGGGAAGGAATTTGCGCAGGTTACGCTTCACATTCTCTGGATAGGCGCGTAAATAGGCCATTTTGCTTTGGGCTTGGGCCTGAATATCGATTTGCACATTGGGGGCAGGCATGCCTTCTATGCCGTACATTTCATTGGCAATCTCACTGGGATTGGGATAGCCGTATTTTTCCATTTTCGCTTTAAGCCAGGTATCCACGATTTCACGTTCCATATGATCGGTAAAAACGGATTGGTAGATGCGCTGGCAATCTAATTTTCCAGCCTGAAAGAGATCGAGCACCAATTGACTGATATAAATATGTTCCGGATGTCCATAGCCACCTTTTACATTGTCTAAGGTGAAAATGGCGCTGGGCTTAAATTCATTTACCTTTTGGATCAGGGCTGCAGTGATTTTCTCCTGGTAAAATTGTGGGGCGATTTCCGCATAGGGAATAGGCAGATAGGGGTTTTGCATAGTATCTAATCCCTTGCGGTAGATTCCATCGTCCACAATGGGCAGATTGCCAGCACAGATAATGGAAGCGGCATTTTCCTTTTTCCCGGGCATTAAATGGATTTGAAAACTCATTTGCTGGATGGTCCAGCCGGCAGCGGTGAGCTTGGCGATGGTTCCCGACATGGCGCAATCATCGTCGTCGTGGGCCATAATAATAAGGGCCTTTTTATGGCTTTCTTGGGCCAGAAATTGATCTTCGGGGAATTGCTCGGTTGCGGCAAAGTTTTGCAGTTCTTCGAGACTGGGCTTGTGAGAGCAAGCGCTAAATAGGAGGGCTAGGCTAAGCAAGCCTAAGGATTGGATGTTTGACATTAGCGAGGTTTAGTAAAATCAATAACGACTTAAAGCTCAAATCGATATGAAGGTCCAAAAAAAAAGCCTCTGAAGAGAGGCTTTTGAATTTTGTTTGGAATCGAAATTTATTTACCCATGGCGAAGGCCACAATTTCTTCATCCAGGGGATTGGTGCGACTGCCATGATGGGCAATCCACTTTCCATTTTCGTCAATTAAAAATTTATTGAAGTTCCAGCTCACCTTGGCATCATCCACCCCATTTAAATCTTTGTCGGTAAGCCAATGGTAGATGGGTGCTTGCTCATCGCCTTTCACATCTATCTTATCCATCATGGGGAAGCTCACACCATAGTTCTTCTGGCAAAAACTGGCGATCTCCTCATTGGTGCCCGGCTCTTGCTTGCCAAACTGATTGCAAGGGAATCCAATAATGGTGAATTTCTCGCCGCCATGCTTTTCGTATAAGGCTTGTAGATCTTCGTATTGCGGGGTGAAACCACATTTACTGGCGGTATTTACAATCAATACTCTTTTCCCTTCTAATTGGGAAAAACTGAATTGCTCACCATTGAGATCGGTTACGGTAAAATCATAGAAGGAGGGACTTTCAGCTTCTACTTTATTGCTAGCCTCATTGAATGCCAGTTTTTCACTTTTTAGAGCCGTTTCGCTATTCTGATTACAGCTGGCCAATAGGCCGAGAGCGAGAAAGGACAGGAGAATGCGTTTCATGGAAATGTGTTTTGGGAAATAACGAGCTAAAGGTAGGAAAGGTTCGGGATCTAGAGAGAGGTATGGAGTAGTTGGTAGCTGGTAGTTTGGGCTAGCTCAATAGTGTAAAATACTTTTAAGTGAATAATGGCTAGTCCCTTTGTGAATCATCTGAGGTTTTTTTGAGAAAAGATGGGATTGGGGGTAAGGCTTAAGGGAAAATTAATTTTATTTTTAGAGAGTGATAGACCTGAATTTAATCGCAATTGAATCTTCTGTTTTTCCTCAGGCTGGATGTTGTTGTTGGATTTGGGATGGTGTATATGTAAGATGTACTTCAAGCAAAAAGTAAGAAATGAATGATCAAATAAATAGAGCTATACTTCAACTTCATAAACGTGCTGAAAAGTATACGGATGAAGAGCTCGTTGAAACCTTTGTTGACGTGGGGCCCCTATTTACTCTTTTACAGAACTCGGATCATCAAATTCTGTATGGACGACGAGGTACAGGTAAGACTCACGTTTTAAGCTATTTAAAGAGGATACAAACCAACAAGGGAGACTGTTCCGTTTACCTAGATTTAAGAACAATAGGTTCAACAGGAGGGCTTTATTCAGACACTTCTATACCTCTAGCAGAAAGAGCAACTAGACTACTGGTTGATGTGCTCTCAAGTATTCATGATCAGATTCTAGACTTTACATTGTTAAACGATGAAAATATTGACCTATCTAAAATCGGCCCACCTTTAGAAAGTTTAGCAGATGCTTTTACTGAAGTAAAGATTGAAGGTCCTATTGAAACTGAAGAAACTACAACTACCTCAGGTACAGAAAAATCTGGTTTAACAATAGGTGTTAGCCAAACAGGGGTATTAGCTAACATGAATTCCCAAGACGAACAAACGAAAGGCAAAACGCAAAGAAAGGCGACATCTGGATTAGAAAAGCATAGAATTCATTTTCCTGCAATACAGCATCATTTTAAAAGTGTTATTGAAAATCTAAATGGTAAAAAACTATGGATAATTGCTGATGAATGGGCTGAAATACCATTAGATCTCCAGCCGTTTCTAGGAGATCTTTTAAGGCGTTCGTTATTTCCGTTGTTTGGAGCGTCTGTTAAAATTGGAGCCATCGAACATAGGTCAAATTTTAAAATCTCAAAAGAAGGTTCAGAGTATATTGGGATTGAAATAGGTGCTGATGTTTCTAGTGTAAATATGGACGAGTATATGGTCTTTGATAATGATGACAATTTGGCTACAGAGTTTTTCGAAAGATTGATTTTCAAACATATAAATCCTCACTTACCAGAAGCGATTAAATTTAATTCATCATCCCAATTATTAAACGCAGCATTTACACAGAAAGGGGCTTTCACTGAATTTGTAAGAGCAACCGAAGGAGTTCCAAGGGATGCTATCAACATCCTTTCACAAGCTGCACTTAAAGCAAGGAATGAAAAAATTTCATTGGTAAACCTAAGGGCAGCTGCAAGAGTGTGGTATACTAGGGATAAAGAAAAATCAGTTAGTTCAAAAGAAAACGCACTGACACTTCTTCGTTGGATAATCGATGAAGTATTGGGTAATAGAAACGCACGAGCCTTTTTACTTCAAACTGACGTAAAGAATTCATTGATTGATTTTCTATACGATTCAAGGGTTATTCATCTTATCAAACAGAGCATAGCTGGTCAAGATAAACCGGGGATTCGCTATAATGTGTACAGTATTGATTATGGATGCTATGTGGATCTAATAAATACTAACAGAGCTCCAAAAGGTCTATTTCAAGCTGAAACTGATGAGGGTATTGAGTTTATTCAAGTCCCCATGAATGATTATAGAGCAATCAGACGGGCTATTCTTGATTTAGAAGAATTCAAAAAAAGCACGAAAACACAACAACTTATCTAATACATAACTTCCCGTATATGCAGCATATATAGAATGTTTTTAATGCTGTAAAAAACTCGAAGCCATGCCTGCGCCTATCACATTAAAATCAAAAGCCCCCTTAGCCCAGAAATGAAGCGGAAGTTCTTTTTTGACTATGCTGATCTTCGCTCCCAAACATGCTGATGTTTCGACTCAAACATGCTGATGTTTGCCTTCATTCATGCGGATGTTTGGATAAAGACATAAGCATGTTTTTAATGAATGTCTCGAATCTAGGCTTTTGCTTGTCTGGAAGAGGCGGGGAAGCTTGTTTTAGGCGGCTTCCAAGCTGGAGATGGATGGCCAATATTCATTTATTGAATGCAGCAAGGAACTGGTGATTGAGGGCCTCGGTCAGGCTTATTAGAATTAAGCTGGGAAAGAAATGGGATTAATTGTAATTTTAGGGGAGCTAAAACCTGAATTTAATCGCAATCTAGAATCTGCTTTTTTCTTAGATAGGATCTTGTTGTTGCTCAGTATGGGTTTAATTTTGATAAGTTAAGTGCAACCAAATGAAATTATATCAAGACTTATCCCTTGTAACAGACAGTGCATACAATCTTGCAAGTATTATAAACGATGGAAAATATGACAATATTCTGTATTATGAATTTCATGAAAAAGTTGAGGCTACAAAAATCATTAACTGCTTAGAAGGATTAGAATCATTTACTGCGAGATCAATTAATTATTATAAAATATTCAATTCTTACGGCATTGTTGATGAGTTCCCCGCAATTATTCATATAGCTGTGAAATTAGCAGACGAGTGGTTTATAGCTAGTGATTGTGGTTCTAACTATTATCTTGGTTACGGGCCAAGTGGAATCTTGAAATTAAGAGAAGCCTGTGCTAAAAAAAATGTAATGGGCATTGTTTCAGAATGCGATTTTGATAAATGGTTGACTTACAAATTTGGGAAAGGGAAGAAATACTCAGAAAACCTCAATAATAATAAAGACCTAATTCAGTTTCAAAAGCTTATTAAGTCCCTTCAACATCTTACTGCTGAGATGCAAAGAAAACCTAGTGAGTATCAAAATCTTCAAGAAGAGAATCTCCGTGATAAAATGCTAACGCCTTTGAATGTTGTCTTTAAAGGACGTATCAATGCTGAAGCAAAAAATAATAAGGGTAAAACAGACATATTACTTAGAACGAAAGACGGTCTAAATGAATATATTTTTGAATTAAAAGTATGGGGTGGAATTCGGACTCTAAAGAAGGCTATTGATCAATTGCAAGGTTATTTGAGTTGGCATAATAAATATTCAGGAATTGTGATGTTTTGCTACAATTCAGATTTCACATCAGTTTTAAATAAGTCAGAACAGTTCTTGAAGGACAATTATAGCTTCGAAAAAAGAGGAAAACTTATCGAAAATGAATTTCGCTTTCGGCTTGTACATCCAACAGATAGATCCAAAACGATTGAATTACATTTGATATTTATAAATCTTAAAACGACCAAGTAATAAAGGTGGAAGTTACAAAGCACATAGCTTATAGCTACTAAATTGATACCACCAAGCATGCCTTCCGATAAGATAGACATTCGCTTCTTTGCCCACCTTGGTTTCTATGGACCTGCCTTCGCTTCAAAGTATATCAGAAGCCAGGAATGTACTTAACTTTGATAAGCAAGTTTAACCGTTATAAGCCATTTGCAAACCCTTGTCCTCAACTCGAAAAATGAAATTCCTGACCATCATCCTATTGCTTCTTACTTGTAAATGGGTCGACATACAGCCCACAGACCTCGAAGTTAAATACGTCGAAGGCGCAATGATGGGCGATTTTGAAAAACTGGAATTTACCGGCATTTGTGGTGGGACGGAAGCAATTGAAGCTCATTTTGACCAAATCCAGTATTGCAAGAAACTCGACCAGCTAAAACTAAAAGGTAGGATTACAAGCAATTATGGTGAAGCCTATCCCTACATGAGCTTTGTTACAGGAAAGGAACATCGGAACAAAATATTTCGCAATTCTGAAATTTTGACTTCCGATTCCACCGGAACTTTTGATTTAAGCATCGACTATAAAAAGGGAGATGAGCTTTTCATTTATGGAGTGGGAACCTATATTTTGAGGACCAGAATAATGGAAAAATAAAAGCGGACTTCGCACCTTCAGTGAGTTTATGGATCTCCTCATTTCAAGTTAAGATGTTTGAAAGATGTAAATTGGAATACCCTATCCAAAAAGGTAATAGTAAGTACTCCGGCTTAGACATTAAACACTAACTGCTTTAGCTAATTGACATGAATCCTAAACTCAAAATAGTCTTTGGAGTACTATTGATCGCTGGCCTTTCCTCATTCATTAGATCAGAATCAAAGCCAATTCCTGAAAGGGAAAGGTTTTATACCAACGAATTACAGAATGGCGATTCATTAGTAATAATTAGTTCTTTTTCGGGATGTTTTTCTGAAAGCGGTTTTACACTTGAAATTTTCATGGAATCAGATCAGATTCACCTTTCCTATCAGGAAGGTGGCAAGTCTGAACTAATAAGCAAAACGCTTCCGCTTACCTTTAAAAAGGAACTTTCTGATTTTGAGTTAAGGACAGTTCCAAATATGGCCTATGGCATAGGAACTAGCTGTAAGATGATCTTCAAATTTAATAATGAACGATTCGATACCATCAGGGAGTGCCCTCAAGAGAAATACTATTACAGGCTTCTAGAAAGAATAAAAAACTAGTTAGGAGGCTAGGCTTTTGGAGGGTGAATGGACTAGCTGAAAGCGGGGCTTACGGAGAGCAACCAGGCTTGGCTTTGGTGGGCGAAAAGCTGCTTCGAATTGGAAATCAGCACAGCTAAACCGCCACAATCCTTATCGGTAGCTATTCACCTTGTAGCTAAAAAAGTCCCTTGGACTCTAAAAGCGCGTTAACCTATATTGGCATCTAGATCTAAATTCCCCGCCTTTTTATCAATAAGATCAGGATCATAAATCCCTAAGCGACCTTACCAAGAAAAAGAAGCGGAGGTTCTTTTTTGACTATGCTGATCTTCGCTCCCAAATATGCTGATGATTTGACTCAAACATGCTGATGGTTGCCTTCATTCATGCTGATGTTTGGATTAAAACATAAGTATGTTTTTAATGAATGTCTCGATTCTAGGCTTTTGCTTAGCCGGAGATGGATGGCCAATATTCATTTATTGAATGCAGCAAGGAACTGGCGATTGAAGGCCTCGGTTTGGCTTTATAAGGATATTTTGCTTTTTGAGGCCGTGGAATGTGATGGGATAAAAATGTAATTTTAGGGGAGCTAAAACCTGAATTTAATCGCAATCTAGAAGCTGCATTTTTCTGAGCTGGATCTTAGTATTGCTGAGCTTGGGTTTTGGCGTGTAATCCATGGTCCTCAGTAGAAATGATAAACTTCAAATTAAAAGATACAAAAAGCTATAAGCCAGTGGGGTCATCTACCGGCTTAAGCATGAGTTGGTATTGGCTTACTGAGGGTGATTTGTGGATTGATTTAGGAGATTCAAGCTTGTATGAATATTCGCCTAAGGCACAAGAGTATTTCGGGGGCTTGAAATCTCAATACAATGAATATCAAATCATTCGATTTATTGAAGATTTCACCGCATTGTTTGAAGTTATTAGTGAATCAATTCCCAATGATATTTATCGGTTAGCAGAGAACTCCGCGAAATTCCTACAGGATGCTCAAAAATGGTTGGATTTAAATGATGCTGAGGAAGACCAGCAAGATGATTTCTATTTTGAGAAATATGACAAATTAATTTCTTGGATAAATAGGAGGAGTTTGGATTCCGGTCATTTAGTTGGAGGTCCTAAGCTCTCATTCTTTAGAAATAAAGACAAAATAAGAGTCACTTGGCAAGCAGATTATAAGCTTGAAAATGGAATTGACCTGTGGACGGCTGGAGAGGGGAGCATCGAATTTTCTTATTCGGAATTTATAAATGATGTTAAAGATTTTGGAGATAGATTCTTTAAACAAATGCAAGAACAGGTCGACTTAGCAGTTGAAAAGGAATGGAATGGCATTCAGATCGATAAGCAAAGATTGTTGGCTGAGCATAGTGAAAGAGAAATTGATTTTTGGAAACAGTTCAAGCTATTAAAAGGAAAGTCACCATCAGAAACAAAGTGGGAACTTATACGAGAACTGAAATCTCAAATGGATGAGGAAATAAAAAGGAAAGCCTAATAAAGTCTTGTTCCTTGAGTAGATAAAGTCAAAAGCAAAACAAATTGCTTCGAATCAACCTAGACTCAATTCCTAGATTCTTAAACACTAATTGAATAAATGAAATACCTGTTCATAATTGGACTTATTCTTGGACTAACAAATTGTTCGCTTAGTCAAGATAAACTCGCGGAGCACAAGGCTTTTAGGGAAACCTTTTCTAAAACAGAAATTGAAGATCTGCAATATCATCTGGGTTTTACAGTTGGTTTTAAGTTTCTTGTGCTTAAGGAAATTTCAACAAGGTCCTTTGGAGTGGGTCTGGAGAAAATTAACCTATAGCAATTTTGATAGATCAAATTAAAAGGAGGAGAAGCGATATTAAGAACAGCTTTGCTGCAGGCTGAAAAAGATGAATGCTAAAGACAAACAGAAAGAATTTATAAAGTCTTATTTGAAGCCGAAACTCCGTGAAGAAGGTTTTAGGACCACTGGGCAAACCTGGTGGAAGATTATGGATGATTTCTTTATCCTGATTAATCTTCAAAATTCACAATGGAATACTAAAGAGAGCTTAAGCTTTTGCTTCAATGTCGGAATTGGCTTAACCGAGAACCTGAAAGACCCAAACAAGAAAAGGGCGACCTATTTTGACCTAGCGACGCCATTACGGGAAGGAGCCTACTTGTCGGATAAACGGGATAAGCACAAGTATCGACGGGACGCTTCGCTTGGCTATCTGATTACCGAGAAGACAGAGCTTGAAGATTTCAAAAATGAACTTAGGATCGATTTTGAGAATGATATTCTACCAAAATTAAATCGACTAAAGACGCTTCAAGACTGTTTAGAATTCTATCGACCATTTACCTTTTGGGGAGAGCGACTTCAAAAACAGGTGAACGATCTAAAGAAAAGCTAAAATATCGGCCACTAAGTTCTGTTTATGTAAATGCAGCTAGTACGCCTTCAGATGCCCCAGCCTTAGATGATAATAAAATCACCTTTCCCTTGCTAAGCGCCAACAACTGCACTTATTTAGCTAAAATCTTAGCACCACTTGATTAATGACAGAGGAACAGAAGATACTTTGGACCAAGATTGAAGAATTCGAGATAGATGACATAGACTCGAGCTTCACCTTTACAGATCGACTTGCAAGAGAAAATGGCTGGACTATAGAGTTTTCACTGCGGACGGTAGAGGAATATAAAAGGTTCATCTTTTTAATCTGTATAGCAGACCATCCCTTAACTCCATCTGATCAAGTTGACCAAGTTTGGCATTTACATTTGATATATACCCAATCTTATTGGATTGACTTTTGTAAAAACACAATCCATCGAGACATTCATCACGGCCCTACGAAAGGAGGGCAACAAGAAAAGGACAAATACAAGGATTGGTACGCGGAGACGAAAACACTTTATCAAAGAATATTTCAAACACGCCCTCCTGAAGACATTTGGCCATCAAGTCAAATTAGATTTGGTGAATTGAACTATACGAGAGTCAATAGACATAGAAACTGGATAGTTCCTAAACCAAAGCTAAAAACAAACTAATGGAATTACTCTCAAAACTTACGCCTGCGGAAACCTATTTGCTTCTTGAAAGCTCAAATGCGGACCTAAAAAAATTATTGAAATACACCTTTATGGACTTGCTTCTCAAGCGAGTCCTTAAAACAACAGAGCTTAAAAAACAAAGTCATCGTAAGGACCGTGTTCGGGTATACAATTATGTAATTGCGGCTAAGAACTTCCCTAAGTACAAACCCTTAGCTCATGAAATGATTTATCTAAGCCCATATTACAGAAGTAAGTCCATGAAAATCCTTTTTCGAAACTTGGTAGCTATGGGCTTTCAAAATGCTGGCGGTAAAAAAAGGTTCATCCGAAATTATCTGGTGACATCACCAAATCTTGAAGGATACTTTAAAAGCGGATTATTCAATTACTTGTTTGCTGAGCTCAAGTTGACTGATAAAGGCTTTGATGCACAACAAAAAATTAAATTGAAAATTGCTCAACTTGAAAAGGAGCTGCCAGAGATTCTTCAGGCTGATAAGAAAAAAGCACTTGAAATTCTCCTCACTATAAAGGGTAATATTTTCCTGCTAAAGGACCTTGACTTTGATTTATTGAAACAAATCGACAGACAATTAATGGAAGAATTCCAGCGGCAAAACAGAGACTATGACACTGGATGTTACGGCTGTGCGACCTGGGATACTTATGACAGCTATGAAGATTCCTTCGATAGCAGTTATGACTCGGCTGACTCAGGAGGAGGAGACAGCGGGTGTAGTAGTTGCAGTGGGTGCAGCGGTTGCGGAGGCTGTGGGGGTTGCAGTTAAGAAGAATAGAAATAATAGGAGGGCTTAAAGGAATTTGGGAGATGAGGAAAAATATTCTTCGGTTTGATATCGGAGAATAGACCTAGCTCTAGAACCTTTAAATTGAAAACTAATAAATCGCCTAGCAATTACAGGCAGTTTTAAAGCAGCTAAAGCGTTTGCGGTCGTCTAAACCTTAGTAGACCCTAAATAGCACTGTTTCAATGATTACCGCGACACCATATTTATTATTAGCGTAATTAAAAAATGAAGGACTTCGAAAAACAAATGACTCAATATTGGATGAAAGAATTTCCTAGTGTTTGGTCATTTTTAGGGTCGCCTGAAGAAGCAGGAAAAATTCCAACTGAACATAAGGACCAGATTCACTTCCTAAATGAAAAGGGGACTGTGCTGATTGAGCAGTTTCTGGAAAGTTCAAAAATGACAAAAGGCTTTCCTTTTAAGCCATTTAATGATTATTTCAAAAGGATTGAAGATTTCCGGATCACGGAAAATTGCGATACTGAAATAAAAGAGTGGTTATATAACAAAGGAATACCCTTTTCAAAGTACGTTTTCATTGATTACGACCGAAGTGGACATGCGCTAATGTTGACTTGGAAAATGATACTAAAATATTGGGAAGGAATATTTTTCGCTGAGGACCTTTTAGTTTTCGACAGTGCCTTGCAATGGGGACTGTTTTATTACCATGGAGATCAACTCTGGTTTGGCTCAGAAGTGATTTTTAAGCCGAAAGCAGAAGCTCAAAGGACCATTGAAATGAACGAAATCCTAAAAAGCTTAAGCAATGCCAATAAAGGGTATGAAGCATAGGTCAGGCAGTGGTTTCGATCTCTTTGCAAGCTTTGTCATGGGCAACAATTGAACCTGTTCGTACTATTTTAATGAGTTCATTTTTAGGGAAGTTTACAGTTAACGAGATCCTTAAAGCAAAATGGAATTAATGACTAAAGAAGAAGTCAATTACATACTCAATTATTTCAGCCACTTAATGCCCCAGGATGATAGGTTGACGCTTAAGTATCATATGTATACCCATAGCAAGTCTGATGATCCAAAATTGCAGAAAGCAATAAATGAAAGAGCGGAGACTAGTGAAAAAGTAGAAAATCAGGAAATACTAGGGAAGGCTTATGAAGAGTTTGAACTGGGGGTGGCTAAAAAGATAGTGAATCAGTATCCTGATAAGCTGTACTTCAATCGGTGTCCAAAATGTAATTCACTTGCAAGAACGCCTTATGCCAGGCAATGTAAAAGTTGTGGATTTAATTGGCATGAGAATGCTTTAGCGCGTTTTAAACTTGAAAGATCCTTTCAGCTCACTGGAAGACAATTTTTTCTTCTAGGTGAAATAACAAAAGGAGAGATTAAGATTGGTCAGTTTATTGACCTAAAGATGCTAGGCCTAAGCAGAAGAGCTAAAATTGAAGCAGTAGAATTTTATGATAAAGGGGATAATGGTGAAGTCCAAGCAGGTATTGGTCTCGGACTAGGAGAACTAAGCGAAGAGGAAAAGGACTTTATTAAAAGACTAGGTTCATTCGAAACTCCAATAGACATATTCGTGAAAAAATTAAATGGCTAAAATAGTCTTGAGTATATAAACCTTAGCTTAAAATGAATATGAGAACAATCGGAACAACTTTTCTAATTCTAAGTTCCCTAACAAGCTTTGGACAATTCAGTGAACAGAATATTGAAACAGATTCGTCCTACATTGAAATAATCCGAAATTCAGAATATCATATTTACGAAGAGACGTACAAGGAAAAGGACTCCGTCTGGTATAGTGTGCATTTCATTGATGACACCACAAGATTGAACACTGAAGGCTGGAAAACCAAAGATGACCAAGCACTTGGTGTGTGGCGAGAATACAATTTTAAAGGAGATCTGCTTTACACCCGTGACTATGATCAAGCAAGCTGTATTGTAAACAAAGACTTTTATCCTTATCACGACCTGGTAGAGCAAATGAAATCAAAGGCAGACAGCTTAATCATTTCAACCTACAGCCGCGAGTTTTTTAACAAGCATGTTCGTTTTGATTTCAACTGTAATTTTTATGATGATCAAGGATATGTAGGCACTTGGATTGAACCAATTGAAAGAAAGCCTACAAAATTCGTGTTCAGATATAGCGTGAAAATTGGAGAATCTAATTGGTATCCAGAAATGATAGGAATACAATTGGACTCAGTTGGGAATTACCAACCTACTCGTGGCTATTGGAATAACTCTGGTTTTGAAAATGTAAAGTCCCAAAATAGAACCTTTCAAATTGACAAGGTGAAAGCTATGGAAGCAGCCAAAGAGCATGGGCTAATGACCACCGACCCCAATAAGGTTACTGAGTATCTAAATTGGGAAAAGTTTAGGAAAACAGAATTTTACAATGGACAATTCAGATACTACATTGCTGAATTAAGAGAGGAGATTAAGGACCTAAAGGAAAATGGTCGTTCGAGTGTTGTTTACAAATTCAATGTTTATTCCTTTAATCCTTGGACTGGAGAATTTGTAGAATTGAAAAAGATGAAAAACATTCATTCTTGGGGAGAAAGCAGTGGGTCTTGGTCAGGGTTAATTCCAGACAATAATTGAAAAGCTAAAGTGCAACCTCAAAATTCTAGATAGCACCTGCATCAGAAATAGGTTTCAAAGCCGGGCCGTTGCCGAACCTAATAGAACTAATGATTCAATTAAATCTAAATGAGCATTTTCTCTTATCATTTAGTCGAACTTCCTTTTTTTGTTGCCTTAAAAGGAATATTCTCGAATCCCATTTCTGAAAATACAGAAGGACTTATTCATTCGGAAACCATGACGGCAATGACTCTAGGTTCTCCAATTCTTTCACCCTCCAGAGTTTTAATAGGTCAAGTAGCCCTATTTATGCAATGGGAAAATGAAAAGGCCCTTGAAAACTTTTTAGAACAAGACCGCTTTGGAAGAACCTTAGCCAAAGCGTGGCATGTACGCTTGTCTTTTGTTCGAGAATGGGGAAAGTTTAGTGGATTTAAGATTCCAAATGATAAGGCCCAATTAGAAAGTTCAAATTCACCAGTGGTTGCTGTAACCTTGGCAAGAATGAAGCCTTTAGCAGTTCCTAGGTTTATACATTGGGGTAGACCGGTTGAAAAACTGGTTAGAGACCATCCGGGAACTACTCTTTCCTTAGCCTCAGTTAAATTTCCCAATACGGTATCAACTTTTTCAATTTGGAAAACTGAAAAGGAAATGACTGATATGGTTCATGGTCATAGTAAGGTCGAAAGACCGAAAAGGCACTCAAATGCAATGAAAGAGCGAGAAAGAAAAGACTTTCATTTTGAGTTTAGCACTCTTCGATTTAAGCCAATAGCCGAGTATGGAACATGGAAAGGTCAATCAAATTTTCTTCCCAACAATTAAATCCTATTTAGGGAGATGGGAGTAGCTAAGAAAAATCAAAGTATCCAAGACTGGATTAGCCAACAATGGGTTATTCTAACTGGAGAAAGAATTGACGAGGCAGCATACCAATGGCTTATTGGCCCATTTGGTGGTACAAAAGGAATAGGGTTGAAATTCATCAAGCACTTGGTTAAGGATGAAGACTTAGTGATTGATGATCAAAGAGAAAAAAAGGGATTACTGAATTCAATTAGGGACCTAGGACTATCAGAGGAAGAACTAAGCAGGCTTTCTTTAGATGTAATCGACTTTTATGAAAACACAGCAAATTATGACCTGCTTTTGAAGGTGAAATGGAATCCAATCTTTAAAGTTTTCGGAACCGTACTAAAAAGAGTCTTCAGTAATAGAATTGAACAATTGAATGTTCCAATTGAAAACTTAAAAGATGCTTCTGGCCTTACAAACGAAATCCTAAAACTAGTCGATATCAAGACCAACGATGTTAAAAGAACAGTTTGGCTAAGGACTTTTAAATCGACTGGTCAAATGGTGTACTCGGGAGTTTATGAAACATGCACATTACCCAATCAACAGATTTGCATTAAAGCAATTTTCCCTTTACCAAATGGAAGCGCCACGGTACTGCTAAGTCCTCGTGTTGGTGAAAATGGAGAGCTCATTTTGGATTCATCTGGCAAAAGAATAGGAGATAGCGGTTTTTACTTCTTACTAAGGGATTCAAAAGGTCAATTATGGACTAAATTTATCAAGTCCTTCAGAGATAAATTGGTCGTAAAAACTATTCAAGATAAAATTACAGCGATTCAAACTTTGACTTTGTGGAATTTAAAAGTTCTTGAATTTGAATACGAAATAAAAAAAAGACAAAACCTCAGAAAAGTTCCTGCGCAAAGCCCTTCGGGATTTGACGTCTAACCAAAACCTTATTCCAAATCACAAAATGAAATTGAGAAACTTAGCGATACTCTTTGTTGTCTTAACAATGTTTAGTTGTCAAACTACCGGCTCAAAAAATGAAAGTTCCGAAGCGGCAAAAACTCAGCAATCAGAACCAAATTTTGAAGCGGCACTTAAGTTTATAAATGACTACCTCGACTTTATAAATGGCCCAAAGTCTGAACTTGCTTATTTCGAATGGTTGGACCAACGAAATGATGTGACCCTTGGTTTTAAGAATGAACTGAAAAGAATAATAGATGAAGCCGAAAGAGCTGATCCAGAGTACGGCTTAGGCTTTGATCCCATTCTTGATGCTCAAGACAGTCCAGATGAATTTGTGCTTGATACAACTGACTCGGAATATTTGACGGTGAAGGGAAAAGATTGGCCAGATTTTAAGCTGACCTTAAAAGTGAAATTAGTAAATGAAAAGTGGCTTGTTGAAGGATCAGGTATAATAAACATTCCAGAAAACAAGAGAATAGAAAGATAAAGGACGGTGCCCAAGGCAGCTTTTAGAGTATAAGAGCTAAAGGTCTACCGGCAAGGCTGCCCCTGGTGTATTCGCTTTCCTATTTATCGCCCAGATGGAAAGGGTTTTGAATTGTAAATGAATGCAGCTAAATCGCCTTAATCAAAAGCAAACCCTTTGAGTATAGATATAAAATGAAGGACCCCAAAACCGACAATACGATTCAGTTTAATGAGAACTTTTGTACTCACTTAGAATATCAGCTTGGACGGAGCTTTGGAAATTCTGATCGACAAGATCTCAAGGGTTTTTGGTGTGATGGAGTTTCTTGGGATCCTATTCCCGACCAATTGACAAAGAAAAGTGTGCAGGAAACCAGGCAAATTGTGACTAAAGCTTGGATAGGAAAAGACGGACAAGATGAGTATGAAATGACTATCCGACTTGGTCAATCCGCCTTGGGTAGATGTGCGAAAGGAGCTGAAATGCTAGACTGCATTCCAAGTTCAGACTCTATGAATTGGATTGACATTGAGCCTCAGAACAGGAGAATAGTAATAAGATTGAAGTAGAATCCAAATCGAGGCACCAAGATCATAATGCGAATAATTAAACTCATCCTTTTCCTAATTACCGGACTATTAATGACTTACCTAATTGTTGCCGGATCAATTTCAGAGCTATTTTTAGAAGGATATCGAATGCCTTTAAATGGACAGAGAGCTGAAATGGGACTGCAACAAATGGCGGGAAATTGGCATCTGGACAGCACAGAACTTATTGGATACGGGAATTACAGTATTTCAGAATTGGAAGACATAGCCCCATGGAGACTCTGGTTGGAGGATGAAAAATTCCTTTGTGAATATTGGTCTCCTAAAGCTCAAACTAATCCAAGCTACTATAAAAGAATATGTTATGTACAGAGCAGATGGTTTTGGAAAAACCGGGTCCTTTTTGAATTTGACCACTATAAGAGGGATCTGAAAGGATCAAAATCAGCTGAATTAGCCATTAAGTTTGACTTTAGCCGAAATAAAATCGCAGCTTATTTAGACAGCCTGGACCATCAAAAAGAAATGGTCAGCTTAAATGAAGGGGCCGAGAAAAAGGGATATTGGTATTGTGGTACTGGTTTAGATGACAATAATAAGCTTCACTCAGACTATAGTATTATTGACATTGAACGAGCCCATTCGATTTTGAAAGATTGGAAGGAACTCTCGACCTGGAAGGAGGGAGAATAAAAAAGAAGAAGACCTGATAGGGTCTAAATAAATAGGGCTTGAAGTCTTAAAATGAAGATCTTAGATCTAAAATTATATTCTCTCTGGTGTCTCTACATAGTTTTGGGGAATGTGCCCATAGAAGGCCTTGGTCGACTATGAAGAAAATGAAAGGAGCTAAATTGTGACGAGTCTTTATTAAAGGCTTATTTGTGCTATGGAAAAAGAACTATGCTAAGAATCAAAGCTCTAATTATCCTGGGTCTGCTAAGCAGTTTAGTTTATGGCCAATCAGATTCTGATTTTCCAGCAGAGCTTATCAAGGAAGCCCAAATTGATTCATGCATAATAAAGTGTGAGTCTGCAGCCAATTATCCTCAAAAATATTCATTTGATAAAGAGGGGAGAATCAAGACATTTTCATTTCCAACAGCTTATCACCCTCAAAGTGATTCTTCCATAAATGGAAGAAGTATAAGCACTTATTATTATGATACCGAAGGTAGATTGCTGAAAAAAACAGAAAGATCAGACTTTGGTGAAAGCTCAATTAAATTCCAGGAAAAGCTATCGGAATGTTTTATATATGACCTCAATAATAAGTTGATAAGCCACTTATTTTACTATTCTACTTTGAGTAAGCTAATAAGCTATCAGTATGATGAAAACCAGCTGATTTCGGAAATCACTTATAATTTTAGTGGTAATTCAAAGTCGGAGCAGCCAGAGGTTCAAACCACTAAGGTTTTCTACCGGGGTACAGATTGGATTAGTTATGATAAAGAGGCTAAGATCCAAGATAGTTTAGTGAGTATCGTAGATTCTTCGAATTTCAAGGAAACTACTTTTAATTATCATTTTAAGAATGGTAGGCTTGTCAAAGATCACACTGAAGAATGGATTGCCTTCTTTAACAAGAACTGGCAAATGATCGAACTCCTTCATAAAAGACGTGGCCTCCAATGGACTACTAAGATTTACAGAGCCGAAACTGGACTAATCACAAAAATAGTGCAGCTTGGTGAAGATACTACTGAATACAGCTTTGAGTATAAATAGGACTAACACTTGATGGCTTTGGAGCTAAGGAATCGCTCCTATACCTCTTTAGCCATCTACACTTTTAATTATTAAACTTTCAAATTGAACCTGAAACTTAAACTATCCCCGAATCTCATCCTGGCTATCAGTATTGGCCTTATATATCTCTGGTTCGGAATCTTGAAGTACTTTCCAAATCTTAGTCCTGCAGAGGATTTGGCTCAAAACACAATAGGCTTGCTGACTTTTAATTTGATCTCTCCTAGGCTATCGATAATCCTTCTTGCGACTTGGGAATCGCTGGTGGGCCTTCTATTTCTATTGAATATTTTCAGGAGAACAGCCATTATTCTGGCCTTAATACACATGACTTTCACCTTTTTCCCTTTGCTATTCTTTAGGGATCAGGTATTCGGTAATATTCCACTACAACTCACCTTATTAGGTCAGTACATCATTAAAAATTTGATCATTATAGCTGGTCTATTAGTCCTGTATAAACTGCCTATAAGCAACCCAAAACCGCAGTAAAGGCCTCTGGATTGAAAATGAAAGGAGCGAAATTGCAACGAACTCTACTCAAACCCTTGTATCGTAAGGAATATAAATGAATCAAAAGATTAGCATATTAGGATGTGGCTGGCTTGGTTTAGCATTAGCCAATGACCTGCTTAACAAAGGCTATGATGTCAGTGGTTCAACTACATCTAAGGACAGAATAAAGGAACTTTCTGATTACGGAATCAGCCCATATCTTATCGATATAGCTTCGATAGATTCTGTTATACATGAGTTTTTGAATTCCGACCTTTTAATAATCGCAATTACTTCGAAAAGTGTTGACCACTTTAAAACACTGGTGAAATATATTGAAAAGTCTCAGGTGCAAAAGGTCATTTTCATTAGTTCAACTTCGGTTTATCCATACACAAATGGGATAGTAGATGAAAATTGTAATACTTTAAATAAACCTCTTGTTGAAATAGAAAAATTATTCACTTCAAATCCTTCATTTAAGACGACTGTTTTGAGGTTTGGAGGTTTGTTTGGCTATGACCGAAAACCAGGATTGTTTATTAAACAAAAACCTATTATTGAAAACCCTCAAGGCTATGTGAATTTGATACATAGAGATGATTGCATAGAAATCATTGAGCAAATTATTATGAAGAACCTGTGGGCTGAAGTACTAAATGCCTGTGCAGCTGATCACCCAAGCAGACGAGATTTTTACCTTAAAGAATCTAGGAAGATTGGACTTGAGTCAATTTCATTTGATGAAAATTCAAATAATGAGTACAAAATTATTAGCTCTGAAAAATTAAAAAGTTTATTGAACTACCAGTTTAAATATGCTGATTTAATGATTTGACATGAGTGAAAAAATGGTCTAACGGTAAGCCCTAAGATCAATAGACTTGATTTACTACTGGCATATAATTTCCTGAGAAATGAAAATCAGATCCTTAATTAGTGTATTAGGCTTTATCTACGCTTTAACCGCTTGCGAGGGCAGTACCCAAAAGGATACTGATTACAGGATCTATCATGCAAGGATTATAGAAGCGGAAGAACTAATTAGTCAGGAAAATTATCAAGCAGCTTTGACTCAGTATGAAGACTTGTTTGCCGACTATGATTTCATTTTTCTGCGTGATTATAAAATAGCGGCTCAAATTTCCTTCCTGATTGGAGATAAGGAAAAAGGCTTGCTCTACCTTAAAAAAGCAATTGCCAATGGCTGGGAATGGACTGAGTTCAAAGAGCATAAATTCTTAAATCAGCATCTTTTGGCTGCAGACTGGAAATCCATTGAAGACCAATATGAGGACCTGCGTAGTCAATTCCTAAATAGAATAGATGTAAGCCTTAGAGCCAGAGTTCAGGCCATGTTTGAAAAGGATCAAGAACTTGCCTATGAGGCTTACATAATTGAAGATGAGCAAGAACAAGAGAAATTCATAGCGGAGAATTTCCCAAGGCATAGCGAAGTACAATTAGCTAAGCTTTTGGAGATTCTGGAAACGAAGGGCTACCCCGGGGAGTATCTAATAGGGAATGATTTCTGGGTATCCACGATATTGAGTCATCATAATTCCCAGGGCCTGGAATATGTTAAAACGGATTCCCTATTTGATTTCATCAAGCCAAAACTGAAGCAATACTTAAAACTGGGCTATATATCGCCCTATGAAATGGCTTTGCCGGAAGATTGGAAGGGAACAATACTATCTGAAGGGGAGGATTCGCCCTATGGCTATCTGGTACCGCCCAAGAGATCCAATATTTCCCGAATTAACAAAGCCAGAAACGCCATTGGCTTAGGCTCGGTTGAACTAAGAAATAAATTGATAGCCATTGAAGCTAAAACGGGTATCAGTCTTTATTTACCAGATTGGGTGGAGGGAAAAATTGAAATCAAAGGGAATTAATTACTTGGCAGCTTTACTTATTAGATCGAATAAGAATTGAAAATTGAATCGAAATTGCAATTCTAATTGAATCGAAATTGCAATTCGATTCTTAATTAATACAAGAAGAATGACCGCAATCTCAGCCAAAGAGCTTAAGTCATTAATAGCAGATTTAGAAAAAGACCCCACTAATCTAGACCTGATAAATAAAGTGGCTATTGGATACTTTGAGAATTACGAACAAAAATCTGATAAGGAAGATTATGACTTCTTTAAAAGAGCTTACACTCTGAAGAAGACCGTTAAATCAACGCACAATTTCGCTTGGTTCCTCTACTTTGAAAGGGCTGAATTTGAAGGAGATTGGAATGAAAGTTCTGCTGTAAACCAAGCCCTTAAGGTGCAAAATGAGTGTATTCAACTCAATCCAAAGTCTTATTATCCCTATTCTCTATACGGCTATATGCTCTTAGATCAAAAGCGATATCGAGAAGCAATTCCATATTTTGAAAAGGCAAATAAGATTGAAAAACGCAGAGAATTCACTCATGACCTTGCTTACTGTTATTTTCAGCTTCAAGACTATCACTTAGCTTATGAACTATTTGACATTTCAGCCCAGGCGGATGATTTAGAAAGTGTAAGTCTTTTCAACTTGGCTTTAGCTTGTTTCAAGACTGATAGATTAGATCAATTGAAATCAATTGCTGAGAGGCTGAAGGCTGAGATAAGCTGCCATAAGATTGTAAGCGGCTATGAAATTGCTTTTCTTTTCTATTTACTGGAGGATTATTCATTGGCGACTGCCTGCCTGCTTGAGCAAGGAATTGATAGAATTGACTTATTTGAATGGCCTGAACTTTCGTATTCCCTTTTCTTAAGTGATTCAGATTTATGGCGTAAGGAAATCACTCGAAACCTAAATAGAAGAATCGATTGGATTGCAGAAATAGAAGGTGATCATGAACGATGGGCTGATTTCTCAACAGCAGAAAAAAGCGAAGGTCTTAATGAATTTAAAAGTGAGGTAGCGGCTTTAACTGATACACTGGAAAGGGGTATGAAAAAACCCCAATCAGATTTATTAGGATTTCTTTTGGTGGAGTATTGTGGATGTTTACTCTTTGACTGCAGTCGGCATGGAAATCTCGAAAATGACGAATAAATAGCAGAGGGAGTACCAATAGCCAGGGCTAATTTTAGTTTGATGTAAGGTGCTTATCGCCAATCCCTTAACCTAAATATATTGACAGTATACTACATCTTAATTGGATTGCTTTTTGGCGTCGGACTCCTAGTTTATTTCAGATACTATAGGCCATTGAGATCGAAAGAGGCCGGGTTTGAATATGTATATGTCAATGAGGACGGAACTGTTAGTGAGTTAAATGGCGAAGACAGTTATTTTTTAGCAAAGCAGATACATGAAAATGCTGCCTAAAAACAACATGAGTAAACTATAAATCAACCAAAAATTGTCCGAAACATTGGGGGTCGCAGGCCAGCATACTTAGGCTTTGACTAATTAAAAAGTAAATGAGGAATATTTCCCTTAGTCCTTAGGTATTCAGATAGCCTTGCACAGCATGCAATAGCCCAGCTCTATCACCGGCACTAAGAACTTGCACTTGCTCCGAAGCTTTGATTCCACAAGCTGTGGTCGTTATGATTGGAATACCTTTGGCGATGGCCTTGAGGATAGTTCGAGGTTGATGTTCGATATAGGTGGGGTAAATAATCAATCCTATTTGATCGTAATCACCGTCAAAACTCTGAGTATTCAATCCATCCCAGAAATTAGCAGCCTCTATACTTCGACCCGATACCATGAATTCTAGATTGAGTTCGCTGGCAATCTCCTTCATTTCATAAGCTCCTTTGCGGCCAAGCGCCGATGCTGGAAATAAAATCTTCCTCCCTTTGGGTTTATCAGTGGCAATTGGATCATGCTGCCAGTTTAAAGGCGAAGCTTTAGCACTAAAAAGATTCACTATTTCCTGATGTGGGCTTATAATTTTTCGAGCGCGATTAAGCGCCTTGTTTTCCCAATCGATAAGGTAGGAGGGAGCACGAAAGTCTTTTAAAGTGGGACTTCCAGGATGTTTGGCGAAGGCCCGGTCCAGCTTTGCATGCAGGCTTTCCATGGGGAGTCGGGTCATCAGTACATCATAAGTTCCACCGCCCAAAGCTCCGCTTTTATAGAGGAAGGGAAGCAAATTTTGACTGATCACCAAATGTTGGGAATCGATGGGGATTTTAGCCGCCGCCTTTCTAGCTAGTTTTTGATCCCATTTCAATTGCAGTTCAAAAATATTGCTTGATCCGTATTTTGCCGCCCGGCGTAACTGTACAGCCCGAGCAATGCTCGCTAAACTGTTATACCTTGTTTTTTTATGGTTTTGAGCCGCCCGCCATTTATATCGATCACTAGAAACTACTTTGTTTGGGGCGAGGGGAAGAATAAAACTATCGGATTCTCTTTTTATGGATTGAATATACTGGTCGAATTCCGGCCATCGCTCATCCAGGATGAAACAGCTACTGGCAGTTTCAGCTTTTTCTGGTTCTTGCTTAGGATGTTTAAAGCATGCCACATTGCCGCAAGAGTAGCAATCGTTAATTAGCGAACTATGGCGTAGCGCGGTTCTTTTAGCATTGCTTTCAACTGAAGCCTCAGCGCTTTTAAAGCTCACAATGAGCTTATCAGCTGTTAGCTTCACTTCAATTCTAAAATCAAAGGGGGCTTTAAAACGGAGGTCAATATAATTCCACTTAACCGTGGCATCGCGATCTTTTTCAGCTAAGGAACCCTTGATGACCTTGGTATGTCGATGGCGCTCAACAATATCCAGATTCGCTTTAAGGGCTGCATCGTACAAGGCATTGGAGAGCTGACATAAGCCTCCGGCAATGGTAGGAACCACACAGCCTTCTCTAATTTCTCTACCTATAACATAGCCTTTGCCAAAATTAGGATTGCCCAAATGCTTCCAAAAACTAAATACTTGATTGGCCTTCACCTCAATGCCATCGAGTAGCTGACTGGCAATACGCAGATTCTCAATCTTTCCGGCGGTTAAAATCCAATTTTTAGCATTGTCATTAGGGTTCCAAAGTTCACTTTCAGAAATTGCAAGGATCGGAGCATTGCAAAGCTGATTGTCGTCTTGAAATTTGGGAAGAGGAGCTTTCAGATTCTTATATAAGCGAATTCCGCTTAAAGCCAGCATTTTAGACCTAAACAAACTATCCCTAATAAAACTGTGCTTCTCCTTGAGTTCTTCCTGCTCCATTCAAGCTATTAATTTAAGCTGGTTTTTGTTTTAAATCGGCACCACCCCGATGTGCTTCAGCAATGTGATATTCTGCTCCTTGCGGTAATTTCAACTCACATTCTTTGGAGCAGAGCATCACTAGTAAGGGCATTACATCTGTAGCTACATTAATTGAAATCCACATTTGATAACTAGTCTCGTAGCTAATTTCTTGCGCACAGACACTGCAATGAAGTTTTTCGCCTTGATATCGCACAGGATTATGGTCTAAACGAGGGAAGCCTTTGCGGTTTTTAATATTGCCGTATAGGGCCCGGGTGCTTATGCGACTTTTCTTCAAATTCTTGCAATGACTTATTTCAAATGGCAGCCATTTCAGGTCATAAGAGGTATAGAGGTCAATTTCTTCCAATGCTTCCATTTGACCTATTTCTGGAGGTATTCGTACCAGTTTACTGCCATAGAGTTCAATTTGGCGAACTTGCTTAAGTTGACCGATGGATTCCGGTAATTCCTGAATTTGTAGATACAGCTCATCACCCAGTGCTTCCCGGGGATCAAAAACGCTGCCTCCCGATTTTGCCAACTCTTCCACATAGGAACAAAGCTTTAACCACGCTTTGCTATTGCGATCCTGCACATTATTCTTAATTCTGGAAATCCTATTGGGGTTCATTCTTTTCTGTCTGAATTTTAGGCTTTAATGAAATGAGTCCTGTGCCGAAGCACCTGAATCTGCCACAAAGGAAAACATCGTTTCATCCTGATTAGCATATAAGCAGACCCCAAAAGGGGAGGGCAAATTAGAAATCACCAAAGTCCGGTACTCATTGTAAAAACTGTTTTTTGGAGTGATCAAGCTTTTAATCATTCTCAAAAAATTGATAATCAGGATTAAAGATATTCTCCGATTCTTCATCCACCCGGATCAAATTTCGGGAGTTCATTTGATTGGCCAGTTCATCTAAATCTGCTTGTAATTCCGTTTTGCTCTTATGCTTTCTCGATTCCAAGCAAAGGGCAATTAACTCTTGCATTAGTAGGCTGAATCTTTCGAGGTTTCCATGATCTGCTTGATAAGTATAGCCAAAGAGATCTCCATGGTGTCCCCAAAAGCTGCAACGAAGATATTGATGACTGCCATCCTTATAACCCGTATTTGTAGGACGGTATTCTACATGCAAAAGGGCAATTACAAATAGCCTATGTAGGCTTTTCGCCAGGCTTGTATCAATCGCTTTGCTAATGCTTAAAATAGTATCCCTTTCAATGCGCTTATACTGCAATTGATATATTCCATTCAACTGCACTAATTCCAAACTTTCATCTGGACCCACTAAGCTTTTATCCAAATACCAGGAACAATAACTAGGGTCGGACCAATAGGTTTGAGTTCGCTCTAAATGCTGCTCAGAGATGGGATAGGGTTCAAAATTAGCCTGTGACCAAAGGCTGAAAGGCAAGCAGACGATTACGAGGATTTGGAGCTTAAGGGAAGGGTTCATGGGTAGATTGCAGATCTCGTCCTCTAATATCGTAAATGATTTAGAAGACTAGGCATTTATTCCATTCCAGACTTCCAGCTTTCTGAAGGGATCTTTTGTAGAGCGCTGCGCATTTGATCGATGAGCTGCACTTTAGGATGTTCTTCATTCCCTAATCGTTCATAGTCCTTAATCCTATATTCGATGGACTGACTTGCGAATTGGATCCGAATCAGCTCAAAGGCATAGGCACTTAAAACATAATTGGAGGAGTTCAGACTGCTATCGGCGATGCTCTTTCGATTTGCCATTAGATAGGCCATTGGCGGCTCATAATCTTTCAAAGTTTGATAGCGAGCTTTAGAGGTGAATTTCCGCAAATTCCAATGCCCTTCGGAATACCAGTAGATAGCATATTGTCGGTTGAAATTTCGAGAGCAATCGCTGCATCCGCTATAATAGGCGATTAGGCTGTCGGTGCCATTGCTGATTAAGCTATCTATAAATTGATCACCTTCAATTCTGGAGTTCAAGTGCACCACAGTTTGGATTTGCGACTTCTTAGTAGAACAAGCGGCTAGGACCAGGACTAAGCTTATAATTTTTAGGGCAATGCGCATGGAGGAATGTTTGATGGCTGGAACTGTTTAAATAGCTCTTTGCTTTGGTGATTGGTGTTTTTTGGGTTCAGGATGGTAGCAATTTTTTTGCCAGAATAAGCTTGGGCGCATTTTTCTGGATTCTAATCAAAAAAGTCTTTAATGGTATAAAATAATTTCTTCGCTTTTCGACTCAATACTGCCTGTCCAAACCTTGTACTCTTTGGCTTCTGAACTTTTGCTAATTTCAAAAAGAGCCGTCATTTTGCAAGTTATTGGAGTGACAGGGAGGCTTAAGGGGGAATCAGTCCAATATTCTGGCTGACTAGAGTCATTAGCAAAGTTCACCTCAAAAACAGCATGGCCATGGGGCGGTATTTCCATCCAATCCGGGAAGTTCTTATCCCAGTCAGTCCTTTGTTTTTTAGGATAGAGAATTTTACCATCGGCTAATTCGATCTTAAAAGAAAGGGAAAAATAACCCCAAGAGCACCATTCCTTCCAAATCCGAATAGGTTTTTCACCCTTGTTGGTCAGGAGAACATGAAATTTTTGTCGTTCTGGATAATAAAGTGAGATGGATGCCGGATTAAAGTTATCGGCGTATGTATGAGGGATAATTTCGAGGCTTAACTCAGGGTTTTTAGGGGAGCTAATTGCAAGATCATTTGAATTAGTAGCGGATAGGCTAAGTAATAAGCTGAGTAGGTATTGGGCGAAGATCATAAGCAAGATATTTAGCTAGAGATAAAAGAGGCAATGGAAGCAGGATTAAGGATTTCCTTCTGACCCACTGCCGATGTTTATTGAATTGACAAAGATGCTGAGGTATTTCACTTCTAATCTTTTTCTATCCTTTTAGACTAAATTTTAATTCTTCAGTTGTCCTTGTTTAAGAGCAATTATCTGTTTCCGAAAGAGTAAATGCGCGAATCTATAAGCTAATTTTTCAGTGGAATGATTTCTAAGGATTTCAGTGAATGAATCAGCGCGGACATTCTGGCCTCTAAACTATCATTCTCCCTTGCCACAGCACTTAAATAATAAAAGCAAGTGTCATTTTCCGTATTCAAAATAAAGGTGATGACTCGGCTTTTCTCACTCCCTTTCTTTAGTACTTGGCTATGAATAAAGTAAGCTTCATATTTCAAAATATCAGTGGGGCCAGATTCTAAAATCTCTACAGGAAAGTACCCACTTTGGAGGCTTCGCAGCGCATATTTATACTCCGAACCTAGAGATATCGAACTATTGAAGCTCTTAATTCTTTGAATCTGAATATATTCCAAACTATCCTTTAAGGATGATGGAGCCTGAAGCATTAAACTGAATTCTATGTTTTCAGAATCAAATTTTTCAGGATAAACTTGATAGGACTCGGGTAGGGCGATCCTGATTTGATCATGAATCTTCTGGCTTTTATTGCTTTCGGATGGTCTAGACTTGAAATCATCCAAATAAAGAAATTGATTAGTGCAGGAGCCCAAAAGGAATAAGACCAGCAGTTTTAGATATCGGGGCATTAAGCAATTGGCATCAGGGTGTGAGTATTGGTCAAAGATTTAGAAACAGAACTCCCGACCATGGACTTAATTGTATTTCTCCAAAATTGGCATAAAGGCATCAATTCTTGTGCAGGGAATAGGTTTTAAAATTACGACCCTTACTAAAGTGAGTTTTTACCATAAAACCCTCCATTTTCATTGCTTTTAAAGCGGATAGAGCGAGTTTGCGTAGCGGGTTCCAATCTTCTCGATATTTCTCCAAATCTTTCCAAAACTCAGGGTCTTTCTCGCTTGACCATTTTACGCTTAAAGCGCCGATTTCATCAAGGATATTCCTGCTTTTTTCAGAAATCAATTCCTCCTCAAGCATTCGTTCTTTGATAGCCGAATAATAATCATCAAAGTCAAGCAGCATTTCATCCCCTGGAATGGTACCTTCTCCATAAAACTGAATTTGTTCATGGGGCTCATAAGTCATCGCAATAAGCGTAATGACCAAGCACTCAAACTGAATCCTAAGTGGATTCTTTGGGTCTAATTCTGTATAATCCTTAATCTTCATTTTCTCAGAGACTTTAAAGCTAGCATGGGCATGGTAATTTCTAGAGCCTATTCCTTTTTTTTAAGCCTAAATAAAGTTCAAAACATCCCAGAATAAAAACCAGGCCTATTTCAATTCCAAAATAGAGCTTTCCATAAATAGTAGGAGAACTTAGATCTTGAAAAATGAGTTTAAAGCTTAACCCACAGTAAGCCAGGTTGAGGAGGGCAATGAGTATCAAAAACCAGTCTATTCTCTTAGGTTTGATGAGATAAACCCCCCAATCATAAACCGCATAAAACAGCGGGATACTAGCCAGGCAATAAAGCGTATCCGAAGGAACACCAAAGAATTCTTCAAAACTCGGCAACAGCAATCCCAAGAGGAGGGCTGATGCCATAGCACCGAGGCCATCGATAAGAAATGCCCTTTGCGGTTCAGTAATTACCTTATTTAACAGAGACTTTTCCGGTAATTTCATAGTGAGCTTTACCTTGCCTTGGTACCGGATAACAATATACGAGCTTAGCTCCCTTCTAATTCAAGTGCTTAAAAATGGGGGCTATCTTTTAGCCTTTGTAAATAGAGATTCCAGTACTTCTTTCTTTTGGGAGTAAGGATAGTAATTGGATTCATTCAGGATAGATCCTAGAAGCAAATCCATTCGTTCTTCCTTCTGCCGTTTCTTCTGGCTTAAGCAGGCCAAATGCGAGAGAAGGCAATCGTAGTATTTATTGATATAATAGGCTTTGTAACTCTCCGGATCTTTACCTTCTTCAATTTGCATTTCAAAATCTTTGAAGCTGAAATCGAGATATTGATAATAGGGTTGTCCATTAAATTTCGGGAACTTCTCAATAAATGCTAGAGCCTTCTTATAATTAGGTGGTTTAACAATATTCATATAACCCCAAATCGAAGTTCCACAAAGATCCATGGCTTTTAAGAAGAAGATGCCTTTTTCAGTATTGTCCTGCAACTTGTATTCGTTTATTTTAAAATCCAGCTCCGAAAGGTCGAAAGGCTGATTTTTATTTCCGATGCCCGTAAAAAGCATGTCATAATAATTGTCAATTAGCTCGTAACGTTGAATGGAACGGTTACTTAATTCAGAAATGAGGGTATCATTATTACGAGGTTCAGCTTCTCGAAGGTTCCAATTGATTCGTCTAATGATGTAGATGTACTTCATTGTTGACTCATCTGGTAGGCTAAGAAATTGTGCATCAGTAAGTTTATTTTCACTGCTAATACATTCCTTTATAAAAGCTTTGCTTCCTTCTAATTCAACTGATTCTATATGATCAATTTCCTTTAAGGAGCTTTCCGTAGGATTATTACGAAACATAAAGCTCCGATAGATTTCTGCCAAGGCTACCATATCCTTATTAAGCTCTGAGGCAATGAGACTGCTACTTATTAATGTGACAAAGAGAATGATAAATCGGATTTTCATATCTAAGGTTTATTTTTTCTGGATTAAAGATTTTCTTGGCGGAGCACTAATATTATTCTAATCTAGTTGAAGTCTCTTCGTTCATTTTTAAATGCTTTCTTACCAAGTCGTTATAACAAATAAGGTTTGAATCAAATAAACAGCCCATATGCCAAACTTCTAAATCATATCTGGTTCTCAAGTATATGGTTTCCATTTCATCAGCTGCTATTCCGAAAGTAAAGTATTTTAAATCGTCATTCTTGAGGTCTATTTTAAACTGTTTCTCTGCCATTTCACAGCTGCTAATTTTTTCAATTTCAGACCTTTGGGAATTATGTTCTTCTATCAAGCCCCAAAGAGAAAGGAGCAGTATGGATGAAACTAAAAGAAAGGAGTTCAATAAAAGGGTAATACGGTAGGCTAGTCGGTTTTTTTTCAGTCGAAAGATTATAAAGGATCCCCAAGTGCCTATGAGGAATAGATAACTCATAGCTTTAAGCCATATGCCAATTTCAGTTTCAAATCCAGTGCCTAAAAGGAAATGGGCGAGCCAAAGGATCATTGAGCTTCCTAATAACCAATACAATTTTCTATTGCGTTTAGTCGCCATTGTACTGTTTATAGGGCTCACTTAAGTCATAACTTTTGTTCGACTTACGCCAGATTAGTAATTCCTCAATGCCGAGCATTTCCAAGTATTCTCTTTCGAATAATGCTTTAATTCTCTGTTCAAAGTTTTCCAGGATGATCTCAGTACTTTGGATTGCCAGCCTTAGTTCATCTATACTAAGCTTAAAGCTGCGTTCGGTAGGGCAGGGACAGAAATCTTCAGAGCTGTCTTCCATATTCAAATCGAAGTAAAGCCATTCTTTTTCAAATCGAAGCTTTGGCTGTGGATGCCCATTTTCAAAAGATATTTTACTCATAGAAAGGTCCTTCCAATATTGAATATCTCCCAAGTCACTACAGCATTGAGGGTAGAGCAATTTTCTAGCACCAAGCTCCAAAATATAACCGCCATAAAAGGGTACTATTTCATCGCGGTTTTCTAATCCTTTTCTATAATCTTCGGTATAATCCAAAACAATTTTTTTCAGGTCCGCATCACTCAGCTCCGCCAAAGCAAAGAATGAAGATCCTGCTTCAATGGCTTGGAGAGACTCCGAAAAACCAGCGCTTTTCAAACACTTTAAATGGTATTCATCCCATTCCTTAGGATACTTCCAGTACGGGCCTTCTTCAGGCATGGCAATATCTTCATTATAGTAGCTTAGTTCTAGTACAGGGATGAGTTTCATGCGAATGAAGTGCTAAGGTCTTAGCGATTAACAGTAACCTCAAATATCGCATTCTTCGGTGGCTATTCAATAGAAATCCCCAATATCTTCTCCGCCCATCCATCGCCCCAATTCCCTTACCTTTGCCGCATGGAAATGAATGGGAAAAAGGTGGCCTTCCACACCTTAGGATGTAAACTGAATTTTTCAGAAACGGCAACCATCGCCCGCGATTTTAAAGATCAGGGTTTTGCCCAGGTAGATTTTGAGCAAGCGGCTGATGTTTACGTAATTAACACCTGCTCGGTAACCCATAATGCCGATAAGGAATGTAAGCTTTGGATACGCAAGGCCAAGGAGGCCAATCCTGATAGTTTGGTGGTAATTGTAGGTTGCTATGCCCAATTACAGCCCGAAGAAATTGCGGCCATGGAAGGAGTTGATCTAGTTTTAGGGGCTACTGAAAAATTCAAGATCACCGATTACCTCGATGGTCTCACCCAAAGTGATAAGGGGGAGGTGCACTCCTGCGAAATCAATGAGGCCGATTTCTATGTAGGCGCCTATTCCATTGGCGATCGTACCCGTGCCTTCTTAAAGGTTCAAGATGGCTGCGATTATAAATGTACCTATTGTACCATTCCGCTGGCTCGCGGTATTTCCCGTTCTGATATCCTGGATAATGTGTTGGCCAATGCCCGCATGATTGTGGAGGAAGGAGCTAAGGAAATCGTTTTAACCGGGGTTAATATTGGCGACTATGGTAAAGGGGAGTTTGGCAATAAACGCCATGAGCATACCTTTTTAGAATTAGTGCAAGCCCTGGATGAGGTGGAAGGCATCGACCGTTTCCGGATTTCATCCATTGAGCCTAATCTCCTAAAAAATGAGACCATCGAATTTGTAGCACAGTCCAAGCGATTTGTGCCGCATTTCCATATTCCACTACAAAGTGGAAGCAATAAGATTCTCAAGAAAATGAAGCGTCGCTACCTCCGCGAACTCTATGCAGAGCGGGTAGCGAAAATCCGGGAAGTTATTCCTCATTGTGCCATCGGCGTTGACGTAATATGTGGCTTCCCAGGCGAAACGGAGGAAGACTTTATGGAAACCTATAACTTCCTTAAAGATCTTGATATTAGTTACTTGCATGTCTTCACCTACAGTCAGCGTCCTAATACGGAAGCCGACGAAATGGAAGCGCAAGTACCTTATGGCGAGCGAAAAAAGCGCTCTAAAATGTTACGTGTTCTAAGCGCTAAAAAGCGTCGTTCCTTCTACGAATCGCAATTAGGAACCCAGCGAGAAGTGCTTTTTGAGGATAATTTTAAAGAGGGATACATCACTGGTTTTACCGAAAATTATGTGAAAGTAAAAACCACCTGGAATCCCGAACTCATTAATCAGAAAGCCAAAATCAGCTTAAAAGATATTGATGAAGATGGCCTGGTTCGTTTTGACTACCTCGATAATGTGCCTATCTTAGTCTAATGTTCGCAAGCCTTATCCAATACCGCCTTAATCCGATTTTTAAAGCCGATTTTTTCCGCTATTGGAAAGAGCATCGTCAGTATTTAATGGATCTTAAGGTCTTGGAATATGCAGTTTTACATCGCGAAACGCCAATTGCCTATCTAAGCTATGCGCATTGGTCGGATCGCAAGGAATTCGAAAATCATATCATCGACCCCCAAGGTCCTACCTGGACATTTCAGCAAAAGATCGAAGAATGCTGCAATGATGTACGGGTTTTACACCGAATGGATATTATCAAAGATTCTCCCCTCTATGAATCCTAATTGGAAGCAGCTCCTACAAGAAGCCGCTGATCTTTGCCGGGAAACCGGTCAATTTATCGCCTCACAACGTCGCCAAGTAAGTGGCAATCAAGTAGAAGTTAAGTCCTTAAACAGCTTGGTTTCCTATGTAGATCAGGAAGCGGAACGTCGCCTCGTGGAAGGCCTTTCCAAAATATACCCTGAAGCAGGTTTTATTACTGAGGAAGAAACGGTAGCCCAAGAACGCAAGGAGTGGAATTGGATTATCGATCCCTTGGATGGTACCACCAATTTCTTATTCGATCTTCCCATCTTCGCGGTAAGCGTAGCCTTATATCAAGGCGATCGTCCGCAATTAGGAATCGTCTACGAAGTAGGTCAGGATGAGATGTTCACCGCTGCTGCAGGATTGGGAGCCTGGTGTAATGATCGACCGATTAAGGTTTCCGACGAAAGTGAGTTCAGCAAAACTCTCTTAGCTACCGGCTTCCCATATTATGATTTTGATCGTCTGGAGCCTTTCAATAAGCTTTTAGCGCATTGTTATACTCATACCCGTGGGGTACGCCGCTTAGGCTCAGCTGCTACCGATTTGGCCTATGTCGCAGCCGGTCGTTTTAATGGCTATTTCGAATACGGACTTAGTCCCTGGGATGTGGCAGCCGGAATCCTCTTAGTGCAAGAGGCAGGAGGGAAGGTAACTAACTTCAGCGCTGGTCCGGATGCGGTATTCAGCGGCGAAATTGTAGCTTCCGCGGATGCGATCTTTAATGAATTTCAGGGCCTGGTAGCCGAGTATATGCTTCCCTAAGCGATTGGAAGCCAGTCTTTATGCCAGCTATTGCTGATAATGGTTTCCCATTTCTTTTCCATCTCACCTTTGGTGGCCACCAAGTTATTGAAGACCACTGTATTCTGATCTAAATCTCCATTTTCCAAAGCGGCACGGAAATCCATCATATGCATGGTTTCAATCATGGAGTTATGGTCGCGGAAGGCAATCTGAGTGCGATCTAATAGAGAGATATTTAATTCGCGCTCCAGATTTTGCATATGCTGCACCAGCTTGTCAATGCTGCAACCGGTCGCTTGATAAGAAGCTTCATCCAGGCTCACCACGATAAAACGATCGTAAATGATGGTAAAACTGGCATTTAGGGGATGACCGTGGGCCTTCCAATCATCGAGAAAATTCATGAGGCGGGCGGTAATGCGCTCCACCTTTTCAAACTCCAAGAATTCCGTACTCTGGTAAATCCAAATACGGGCATCCTCATTCATTTCGTCAAATGCTGAATACATAGTCTTCGTTTAGAGGTCTTCGGCGCTAGCGATTAATTCGGCAAGGTCTAATACGGGTAAGTCGCCTTCGCGGGAACTGTGCTTCACTCCGTCGGTCATCATGGTATTACAAAAGGGGCAACCGGCCGCAATAATATCGGGCTTGGTTTCCAGGGCTTCCTCAGTACGCTCGATATTGATGTCTTTATTACCCGCTTCGGGCTCCTTAAACATCTGGGCACCACCGGCACCACAGCATAAAGCATTGCTTTTACAACGACGCATTTCCACCAGCTCGGCATCCAGTTTTTGGATAAGCTCACGCGGAGCTTCGTATACCCCATTGGCCCGACCTAAATAACAAGGATCGTGGAAGGTGATTTTCTTGCCTTTGTATTGGCCTCCTTCAATAGTGAGGCGACCATCCTTTAAAAGCTGATTGATAAATTGGCTATGATGTAATACTTCGTATTTACCACCCAATTCAGGATATTCATTGGCCAGGGTATTGAAGCAATGCGGGCAAGTAGTAACAATCTTCTTTACCTCATAAGCATTTAAGACCTCAATATTCTGCATGGCTTGCATCATAAATACAAACTCATTCCCAGCTCTTTTAGCGGGATCTCCGGTGCAGGACTCTTCGGTACCTAAAACACCGAATTCAACGCCGGATTTATGTAAAATCTTAACAAAAGCCTTGGTTATTTTCTTAGCACGGTCGTCGAAACTACCGGCGCATCCCACCCAAAATAATACTTCGGGGAGTTTATCGCTGGCGGCCAACTCGGCCATGGTGGGGACTACTAATTGTTCTTCCATTAGTCAATCAATTCATAAAGTTTACCACTTTGGGTTCTAAAGCCCACTAAGCCTTTGCTTAGGTTAAAGTAGTACATCCTATTTTCGGTGGGATCTTGCACAGTAGGACCAAAAACCTCCGTAAAGGTTTTGGAAATTAAGCTTAAAGAGTCCGCATAAAAGACATTAGCAGAATTCAGATAGAGACTATCATTGCGATAGCTGAACTGAATTTGATCTGCTAAAACACTGCTGGAATCTTGCAGTTCCAGGCTTAAAATATCAGAATAGCCGCGGGCATCACTGGCCGTAGATTGGAGGTAAAAGCGATAGGTGAAATAAATTTCAGGATCGCTATTATAGAGTTGATAGGTTCGCTTTTCCGCTTCAATACGATCGGTACCTCCGAAGGATCCCAAATTGGTGGAGCCTTCAAAGTTTTCGAATTCCTGCAAGTTCTTAATCAGATTGAGGGAGGTAGTATCGCCCTCATCATTAGCAAAGCGCTTACTGTACTTCTTGGCGGGTTTTAAAGAAAGAAAGGCATTATTGAGCACCAGGCTTTGACTCGATTCGGTTTCACAGGCAGTGGCCGAAATCAAGATACCCAGTATCCAAACGTATATGCCCAGCCTATTTTTCAAAAACCTGAATCTTTACTTCGCGTTCAACTAAATCGGTGAATTTACCCTTATAGCGAGTGGCTTTTACCAGGTGATTGTCAATCCAATGGTAGTTACCTCCACGAGGTTTTCCCATCAACATACCATGGTATTTAAAGCCTTTTTCGTTGAGCCATTTTTCGGTTACTTCTCGGTGTTCCTCTGTTCTGGAGGTAAAGAAGTAAATAATATGCCCCTGATCGTACCAGCGGTTTAAGGTTTCTAAAGCATCCGGATAATGATTGGCAGTGGCCATTCGCTCTGGCTCCTCATTGGGGATATCATCGCATACGGTGCCATCGATATCAATGAGGTAGTTTTTGATCCCCTTGGGTAATTGGGGACTTAACTTTTTCCCATCGACCTCCAGTTCCTCTAATTCTACATTCTCTTTGGTCTTGGACATATCTCTATTTTATTCGTTGATCCAATTGGCACGATCTGCCTGTGCATAGGCCCAGGGCGCCGCATTGTTCTCAATATTGGTCATCATGGTGTTGAGCGCAGGATTGGCAGCAGATTCTTCCATCACCAAATAGCGACGCATTTCAACAATGATTGACATAGGGTCGATGTTTACCGGACAGGCCTCAGCACAAGCATTACAAGTGGTGCAGGCCCAAATTTCTTCGCGGCTGATATAATCGTCGAGCAGGCTTTTGCCATCCTCCTCAAATTTTCCTTTGGCATCTACAATGGCACTCACTTCTTCTAAGCGATCGCGAGTATCCATCATAATTTTACGAGGCGATAATTTTTTCCCAGTTTGATTGGCGGGACAGGATGAAGTACAACGGCCACACTCTGTACAAGAGTAGGCATTCATCAATTGTACGCGGTGCAGGTCCAAAACATCTTTGGCTCCAAATCGTGAAGGTTCTTCGGCAGCATCACCTTCTGCAGGAGCGGCAAAAGGATCTGCATTAGGGTCCATCATTAATTCCACCTCCTTCTTCACGCTTTCCATATTCGTGAACTGTCCGGCAGGCTCTAATTTGCTGTGCCAAACATTAGGAAAAGCCATAATAATGTGGAAGTGCTTAGAATAGGGGAGGTAATTTAAAAAGGCCAAAATACCCAGGATGTGGAACCACCAGGCAAAGCGCTCAATGGCATGCAAGGTTCCTTGATCCATACCACTAAAAATGGGCGCCAATTGGGAGCTTACTATCCATCCATCCACACCATTACCTTCAATATTGGCCTCTGCGGCACCTAAAAGTAGGAGGGCAGTCATTAATACCAATTCAATGTAAAGGATATTATTCCCGTCTCTTTTGGCCCAGCCTTTTAATTCTTTAAAGCGATCTACCTTCTGAACATTTCTTCTCCACAGGAAAATCAAACAGGCGATAATCACCATTACCGCCAGGATTTCGAAGAAGTGAATAGCGGCATCATATACCGGTCCTAAAAAGGGACGAAACATGCGATGACTACCTAAAATGCCATCCAGTAAAATTTCAGCTACTTCGATATTAATCAGCAAGAAACCGGCATATACAATAACGTGAAAGAAGCCGGCAACAACCTTGCGCTTTACCATTTTACTTTGGCCCAGTGCTACTCGCGTCATCAGCGCCCAACGCTCATTAGGGCGATCATTGCGCAGCACGGCTTTGCCCAGATTGATATTACGCCAAACCTTCCCGAAATTTTTAGCGAAAAAATAGGCTGCTAGGCCCAATGCTACCAGAAAGAGGATGTTTTGGATGCCGAAATGTAGTTCCATATACCTTAAATTTTACAGTCCCTATTTAGACGAATCCTCGCTTTGCTCGCGCTTGGCTTTGGCCTCTTCTTCTTTGGCCAGGATTTCCTCCTCACTGTATTCATCACTTCTGCCAAAAAGCGAAAAATGAACATAGCGCTTGGGATTGTATTTCAGATCGAGTAATACCAAATTAAGCTGTTCGGTAACCTTAACCAAATTGGCGTAGAGCTCCGGATCATTAACTAGGGCACCAGCGCTACCGCTACCGGCGTCAATCTTGGTCATAACGGCATTGGCCCGCAACAGGGTGCTATCCAAATTTTCTACGGTGCGCTTAAAGTTTACATGCGCTAGGCTATCACTCAAGGATGCTAAGTTGGTGAAAATCGCATCCAAATTGGCGCGGTTTTCTTCTACGGTAGAGGTAATTTTACTCAGATCATCTACCGAGCTTACGATATCTTCTTCACTGCGTTTTACCGCGCGGTTTAAGCCTTCTACAACCTCTTGTAATTTACCAAAGGTGCTGCGGAAATTATCACGAGTTTCTTCATTCAAAAAAGCGGAAGCCAGCACCATTACGGTATCTATGGAGCCAATGAGTTTTTCCGCCTTCTCCTTAATCGGGCGTACCTGCTCATTTACTTCATCCGCTAAGCTCAATTGAACTTTAGACTCCAAGGTGTCGCCGGCAACCAGGGCATTAGGGCTTTTACCCAGAATTAATTCGATCGAACGATTACCTAATAGATCGGAGGAGATGAGCGCCACGCTATTATCCGGAATCGGGAAGTCGGTAGTGATATTCATCGCTACCATTAAAGTGCCCGAGCCATTGGGGTGGAAATAAATTTTATCCACCTGACCTACTTTTAGCCCGTTTATAGTTACCGGACGAGCAGGGGAAAGACCGTCAACAGTCTTATACTCAGCGTAAATGATGGATCTTGAACTAAAAAGGTCCTGACCTTTTAAGAATTCGATACCCCAGTATAATGAGGCGAGAGCGGCTAAGGTGATTAGCCCTACTTTAAATTCGCGAGATAACTTCAAGAAGAAAGCTTTTTAAGCCCACAAAGATTAAAAATTTAGCGCAGCTTTTTACGGGCTTCGGTGGCACTAATTTTCCTGCCATTGTCTAAGCCTATCACAAAGGCCCCTTTAAAGCCTAGGGCTTGCATACGTTTGGCTGTAGCCTGAGCTTCATTAAAATTATCCGTTAGCCCGGTATAATATTTAAAGAGTCCACTCTCTTCAATTTGACCAATGCCATTTTGCCCTTTAAAAATGGGGTCTCCCGCTTTTTTAGCACTGCTCAAGGTGAGTATTTGCACCGCAAATTTTACGCCTTGAGTATTGAGCTTTTCCTCTTCCTTCTTAATCGTTTGGGCATGAGGTTCCACCTTTAAAGGTTCTTGGGCTTTGGGCTTAATATCCTCTTTGGGCTTGTTTTTATCAGAATCAGTACTGGTTTTTTCTTCCTTAGGCTTTTCGCCGGATGCGCCTTCACTGGCACCTTGGTTGGCAATAGCATCGGCAATCAATAAATCTTGTTTCTCCTTGAAATCGCGAATCGCACGGAAAATAGCAGAAGCCATATAAGATTGTCCACGTTCTGAGTTCAAGAAATCTTCTTCAGCAGGATTGGTTAAAAAGCCCAATTCAATCAATACAGCTGGCATGGCGGTACGACTGGTTACATATAAAGGTTGTTGTTTAACCCCGCGATCCTTGCGTTGTACGCGTTCCCGAAATTGATATTGAACCGCACTGGCAAATTCTACACTTTCATTTAAATAGGTTTGCTGCATCAGGTTCAAACCGATATAAGACATTGGGTTCTTGGGATCAAAGCCTTCGTAGCGTTGCTCGTAGTTTTCTTCCAAAAGGATGGCGGAGTTCTCAATAATCGCAATCCGGTTTTCATCATCATGATTTTTCCCTAAAACGATTGTTGTACATCCGTTTACAGAGCTTTTGGTAAAAGAGTCACAATGAATACTGATAAAGAGATCACCCTTGGCTTCATTGGCGATTTCCGCCCTTTTCTCCAGAGTAACTGAGGTATTGCTGGTACGAGTGTAAACCACTTTAACGTCGGGTAAATTCTCTCGAATGTACTCTCCTAATTTGAGCGTAACTGCCAGAGTAATATCTCTTTCTACCGTTTTATAGCGTTTGGTTCCCAGGTTTCCGGGGTCCCGGCCTCCGTGCCCGGCATCTAGTACAATTGTGCGTATCCCGCCTAAGTCCTGTTGTGCATAGGCTGGAGCCCAAAAACAGGATAGAAAGAATAAAGCGAGGAATAGCGTCGTTCTAGAGTTCAATGGCGCGAATTTTGATTAGTTTTGGCCTCAATTTGCGGCAGCATATTTAATAGCAAATTTACCTTCATATTGCGTCCTTCGGCCCTTAAGATTATCATTTTATTAACGTGTCTTGTTGGCATTTCTGATGCGGCAATGGCTCAGAAAGACACGTCGGCTCGAGCTCGTTCGGCAGCGGAGGATACTTTTGCTATTCCCGATCCAGTTCCCATCAAGCCGGGTGATCCCAACAAAAAGAAGTCTGTTTTAGACTATGACATTGTTTACGATGCCGTGGATAGTATTCCTTCATCTCCCGACAATAGTATTATTGAGCTCTACAATCAGGCCATTATAGAGTACGGTTCCATGAAGATTGAAGCGGGCTATATCCGCATCGAATTTGAAAAGGCCGAGATTTATGCTTCAGGCCTGCCAGACTCCACCGGGAAGATGACGCAGAAGCCCATTTTTGTAGAGGCGGGTAAAACCTATCGCGCCGATGAAATGCGCTATAATTTCGAAACCGGAAAGGCACGTATTAATAAAGTTATCACGCAAGAAGGTGAAGGATTTTTACATGGCGAAAAGGTGAAAAAGACCGGAGGCGCTGCCTTTTTCGTGAAGAATGCTGCTTATACCACCTGTAGTCATGAGCATCCTCATTTCCGTATCCGAACGCCCAAAGCCAAGGTTATACCTGGAGAAAAGGTAGTTACGCAGTTCGCGTTTCTCGAACTTTTTGATATCCCTACTCCCTTAATGTTGCCCTTTGGCTTTTTCCCTACTACCGATAAGCGTAAGTCAGGGATTATCATTCCTACCTATGGTTCATCTCAATACCGCGGTTACTTTTTAAAGAATGGTGGTTTCTATTGGGCGGCCAGCGATTACTTCGATTTAAGTGCTACCGGTGATGTGTACACCAAAGGTGGTTTCGGCTTGCAAGGGCAAAGTAATTATAAGGTGCGCTATAAGTTTAATGGTAACTTCAATGTTCGCTATAACTTATTAAAGTATGGTCGGGAGGAATTTGAATCGGTAGTGCCCGGGGCTTATGATAATCGTTCCGACTTCTCAGTTACTTGGAGTCACCGTCAGGATGCCAAAGCCAATCCTTATTATAATTTCAGTGCCAACGTAAATATCGCCACCACCCAGTTTTATCAGATTACCAGTATCAATCCCGATCAGGTATTACAAAACCGATTGAACTCCAGTGTTTCTTTCTCCCGTCGTTGGGCCGGAAAACCCTATAACTTAAACGTTACTCTGAACCACTCACAGAACAATCAAACCAAGGATATGACCCTAACTTTGCCACAGGTCAACTTCTCGGTTAACCGGATGTTCCCTTTTAAGAGTGAAGGGGGAATTGTAGGCAAGAAAAAATGGTACGAGGAAATCGGTATTACCTATACTGCCAATGCGAAGAACCAGATTCAAACGCGCATGGACAAGCCTCTGTTTACTGAAACAGTATTCCGCGATTCCAGCCGCATGGGTTTACAGCACAGCATACCTATTTCGGCCAATTACAAGGTCTTTAAGTTCTTCGTATTTAACCCATCCATCAATTTTACCGAGCGTTGGTATCCAAACAAACTTGAATATGGTTTTGATCCTGAATTAAATCGGGTAGTGGTTACGGATACTCTGAATGGCTTTTTCGCCAACCGCGACTTTAATGCCAATGCCAACCTCTCCACCAAGCTTTATGGTTTATGGCGTTACCGCGGATTTTTGAAAGCCATCCGACATGTGATGACCCCTACCGTTGGTTTAAGTTATCGCCCGGATTTCAGCACGCCATTCTGGGGTTATTATCAAGAAATTCAAAGTGATACCCTGGGCAATACCACTCTGGTGAATCCCTACAGTCGTGGTGTGTATGGATCAGCAGGGCAGGGCTTAAACGGGGCAATCACCTTCGGTATTCAGAACACTTTGGAAGCCAAGGTTCGCTCTAAAAGCGATTCTACCGGATTGAAGAAAATTAAATTGCTAGAGCGCTTTAGTTTAAATGGAAGCTACAATATGGCGGCTGAGGAATTTAAACTCAGTACCATTCGCATGGCCGCTTCCAGCAGCATGTTTGATCGCTTAATTACCTTGAACTATAATGCTACTCTCGATCCTTATGCCTTTGATGAAGGATTGAATACCCGAGTAAATGAATATGCGATTGGGCAGGGGCAGGGCTTATTCCGCCTCACTTCCCAAAGGTTTACGGCCGGTACCCGCTTAGATGCCAGCAGCTTTAAATCCAAGGATAAGAAAAAGGATAAAAAAGAAGAGGAGGAGCAAAATGATCCCAATCAAGCGGCAGCTTTGGGCATTACTGAGGGGGATATCGATTATTACCGCTTACCGGGCTATGTAGACTTTAATGTGCCCTGGTCTCTCAATTTGAACTATAACCTATCCTATACCAAGAATGGAGCTGCAGATCCCGTGGTGCGTCAGTCTATGGATATTTCTGGGGATATGGATTTAACCCAAGGTTGGAAAGTAGGTTTCCGCACGGGTTATGATTTCGAGGCTCAGGACTTCACCTTTACCTCCTTTAATTTCTACCGCGATTTACACTGTTGGACCATGAGCTGCTCTTGGGTACCATTCGGATTCCAGCAATCTTATATGCTCACCATTCGGGTGAAATCGAGCATCTTGCAAGATCTCAAATTAGAGCGTCGTCGAGGCGTGGGAGATTTCCAGCGTTAAGCCGAAATTTAATCTTCAAGCAAGTCACCCTCGAAACTGGTGTACTGCATTTCTTTGCGAACGAAGCATTCTTCCTCTTCATCATAAACCCTACAAGAGTCAATAGGGCTTACATAGAGGTGTAAGGTCATAGCACGCTCCTCACTTAAATTGTGGAGGCTGTGAAAGCCCATATCATCATTCATATAAGCCACGCGGCCTTCGCGCATCATGGCACGGCGGGTTTCCTTTAGATCATCCTGGTCCTTTTGCTCATCAATGAGTTTAAAGCGACGCTCTTCTAGATCACCTTGAACGGAGTAAACCCAGCATTCCTCGCCATTATGGCAATGGATAGGGGTTTCTTGACCAGGCTCCCAACAGAGAAGGATAAGTTCATAATCATCATTGCGGCTCACGCAATTTCGAGTGTAGGAATCCTCGTCCCAATGGGCAAAGGGCTCCAAGTCATCAGGCCCTAAGGATAGCTTTTTTGTGATATCTATAAACTCGGTTCCAGAACAGTGAGGCAGGACTTCAACCAACTCCTCTATACTACTAATAGCTTGCACTTGACGGTTTTTTGACCACCTCTAAAAATGTGGAAAAACGATGAAAAATGAGGTGATTTTATTCAAGAATGCTCAAAAATAGCTCAATTTTATTCGAAAATGAAGGGTTTTCGCTTAAAAATTAAAAATTACATTTGTCAAGATTTCCTCAAAAACAATCCATGAATCATGATTTAGACCTCTTCCGAAGCATCGTTAATGAACTGATGAATGAGGAGGAGAAGGAGCCGGTACTTCAACCTGAAGCGCCGGAAGCTCTATTTAACAAGCTTAATATTCACCTTTCAGAAGAAGGAATCAGCGACCAGGAATTTGCTCCTTTACTGAAGGATTTGGTGCTGCATACTCCGCGTACCGCTACGCGACGTTTTTTCAATCAATTATTTGGTGGTCGAAATTCCAAAGCCACCCTGGGCGACCTCCTGGCGGTAGTGCTCAATAATAGCATGTATACCTACAAAGTTGGCGGACCGATGGTGGGCGTCGAAAAAGAGGTTTTGAAACAAAGTGCGTCACTCTTAGGCTATCCCGCAGAAGCGGATGGTACCTTGGCTCCCGGTGGTTCCATGACCAATTTTATGGCCATGTTGATGGCTCGCGATAAGGCTCAGGAAAGTATCCGTGCCAATGGGGTAGAAGGATCAAAAATGACCTTGTATACCTCCAAAGAATCCCATTATTCCATTCCTAAGAACGCTGCCTTTATGGGCATTGGCCGCGATCAAATTCGCTATGTAGCGAGTGATGATCACGGTCGGATGCGAATGGATGATTTAAAGAAATTAATAGCTGAAGATCGCCAAGCGGGCTTCCAGCCCTTTTTAGCCATTGCTACCGCTGGAACCACTGTAATGGGTGCTTTTGATCCGATTGAGGAAATGGCGGATATCTGCGAAAAGGAAGGCTTATGGTTTCATATCGACGGGGCTTATTGTGGCAGCGTGATCTTCAGTGATCGCTATCGTCATTTGGTGAAGGGCGCCGATCGAGCGGATAGCTTTAGTTATAATGCCCATAAAATGTTGGGAACTCCATTATCCTGTTCCCTAATTCTGGTGAAAGATAAGCGTTGGCTCTACGAGAGTTTTGCTAATGATGCCGATTATCTCTATCAAACCGATGGGGATGATTACAATTTAGGAAAGACTTCCCTCCAATGTGGTAGGCGTAATGATGCCCTCAAATTCTGGAGCCTCTGGAAATCGGTGGGCACGCGTGGCTTGGCGGAAATTGTGGATCGACAGTTCGAACTAGCTGATCATGCCTTGCAATACGTTAAGAGCAATCCGGATTATACCGTTTACAGTTATGAAAATTCGCTGGGTATCTGCTTTAATTATAAGGATATACCGGCCGATTTGCTTTGTAATCAATTGTATGAAGCCGGAGAATTGATGGTAGGTTACGGTCAGTTCCACGGCAATGAATTTGTTCGTTTGGTTACGGTAAATGCCGGCAATGAAAAAAGCGATATCGACCTCTTCTTCCAGAAAATGGAAGCCTTCGCTGATAAACTAAGCACTTCTAAAGTATAGCCTATGCTCATTAACCTCATAGTACTCGGATTGTATTTCGCCATTCTTTTTGGGATTGGCATTGCGGCATCTCGCCGAATCAAGAATATGGACGATTACTATGCAGGGGGCAAAAGTTTAGGCTATTGGATGGTAGCATTCTCTGCTCGCGCTACGGGTGAATCTGGCTGGTTGCTAATTGGCTTAACGGCCATGGGAGCCTTGGCCGGAGTTTCTGCATATTGGGTAGTAGTAGGAGAGGTGCTGGGTGTTGCCGTTTCCTGGTTTTTCATGGCCAAGCCCTTTAAAAGGCTTACCGATAAATACGATTCTTTAACCGTTCCTGATTTTCTGGAGAGCCATTTCAAAGCCAAGGGCCATACCCTACGGATGGTGGCAGCCCTTTGCCTGGCCAGCTTTGTTGTGATCTATGTAAGCGCCCAGATCGATATCACCGGAAAGGCCTTCGAAACCTTTTTAAATCTGAACTACTTCACTGGTGCCATTATCGGTTTCTTGATTGTAGTGGCCTATATATTCATTGGAGGTTTCTTGGCGGTGGTTTGGTCCGATTTCTTTCAAGGACTCCTGATGTTCGTGGGTTTATTAGCCTTGCCGGTAGTGGCTTACTTTGCTTGGGATCAGCATGCGGAGCTCTTTAGTCGTTTGGAAAACATTGATCCCAATTTGGTAAATATTTGGGGTGGCAATGAAGATCCCTGGATGCAAACCGCCAAAATGCTGGGCTTTGCCTTTATTGGCTTGGGTTTCCTCGGCTCTCCTCAGGTATACGCTCGCTTTATCTCGGTGAAAAACACGGCTGAAATCAATAAAGGACGCTGGGTAGCGATTGTGTTTACGCTGATTAGCGATGCCGCCGCTGTAAGTATTGGATTATTGGCCAGGGCATTGTTTACCGATACAGGCATGGATCCCGAGGCCGCACTAGGAATGAGTGGAGAAGATACCTTGATGGTTCTATTAAAAGATACTTTCCCGGCGGTGATTATTGCTATTTATATCGCTATTATCCTCAGTGCCATCATGTCTACCATCGACTCCTTATTGGTCGTAGCCTCCAGCGCGATTGTTCGGGATCTGTATCAAAAGGTTTTTCATCCAGAGATTGGCAATGATAAGCTTACGCGGATGTCGTCCTACATAACCTTAGCCATGGCCTTATTAGCTTTAGCGGTAGCGATGTTGGTGGCCATTAATGTTCCCGGCAGAACTGTTTTTTGGTTTACGATTTTTGGTTGGTCGGGAATAGCCGCTACTTTCTGTCCGATGATTATCTACGCCCTCTTTTGGAAGAAATTCAATCAGAGCGGGGCTTTGGCTTGTATGATCAGTGGCTTCTTGGCTGTTCCCTTCTTTAAATTCTACGTTCAGGAATTGGATGGCATTGGACCTTATTTTAGGGAACTGGATGTAATGGGACCAGCCTTCGTGGTGTCCTTTATAATAGGAGGGGCCGTCAGTTTAATGATGGCAAAAAAGCATAAGATTGCAGAAATTCCAGAAGAGCAGAATTAGCTCTTACCAACCTTTGGGAAAGATTCAGCTAAAAGGCGGATGCAAAGCTTAGAGTTAAAATCGAAATCACCGGGATGCATTTCAGGCAGCATCATTTTAGCGAATTCCATTACTCGATCTTCCAGCTGATTCATATAATCTTGCTCAGGTTGACCGGTAACAGTGGTGGCTACTGATATCCGTTTAAAGGTGATCAGATAGATCTTATAACCATTGAAGTCAACCCAATCCAAAGCTTGACCTTTACGTAATACGGCATCTTCTACCATACGTCTAATGGTATCCAACATCAGAGAAGTTACTTCCTGATCATCCACCGCATTGTAACGACTGCGCATTCCTAATAGGTTACGGGCGTCATTTTCGAGAACGAAGATATCGCTGATCTGTACTTTGTCTTCGCGCTTTTGTTTCTCTTCTTGTTTGATGGGATCGCTTTCGGGCAAATCCACTTTCTCTCGGTAGAGTTCGGTGGGGTCTTTGAGTTTATTGATGCGCCCAAAGCCCAGTCGATCCCGCCAGGAGCGGAAACGATTATTAAAATGCTCACCGATCATATCGTCGATTACCGGATGCAGAGCAGCTTTAATTCTTTCGGGGTTTTCCTGGATTTCGCTTTCCAGGGTTTTATAGAAAAGATGTCCAAATTCTCTGGGGAAGTCGCGACGGAAGCGCATAAACCAATCCATAAGGATAGGCTCCATATTTTGCTCCAACTTCGCACGAACCTTTATTTCATCTTCTAGGCGTTGCAAGTCACGCTCATAATCGTCTTGCTGAGCGCGCTCTTCACGAAGAAGCAGGTCCTTTAGGATCTCCAGGCTATTGGGTTTCTCACTCATCTAACAATTGACTTAATTGTTTCAAAGTGCCTTTAATGGCTTGCAACTTAGGGTCTTCCTGAGGAGCTTGTTTGGCGGCTAATTGACGTTGGGTCATGTCAAACAAAGCATCCATCTTAGCCTCTAAGCGAATGTTATTCTCGTAAATCTTACGTTCCATATCGCTGGCCAGTTGCTTCACTTGGCTATCGGAAATACCGCTGCCACCAGGATTGTTTTGTAAGAAATTGATGATATCGTTTTCCAGAATATCCTGGATGCTGTTTACGCGGCTTTGTAATTGATTCTGCTGTTTACCAAGCTCTGCCTGCTCTTGTTTCAATTCCACTTGCTTTTGAGCCAAGTGTTCTTGGTTATCCGCTAATTTTTTGCGGCTATTGCTGGCAAAGTCGAAACGTTCATTTACCCGACCGGCTAAACGTTCCACCAAATCTTGAACGCCATCTTCAAATGCATCCTGACGCTGAGTCAGTTTCTGCTCCAATCTCTTGGGGTTCAATGATTTGATTTTAGCTTCGAGGCTGCTCAAACGAGCATCAACCTTAGCTTTATCTTCCGGACGGGCCTCACGATCCAAGCGACTTAATTTCTCTTGGGTAGCTTGCAGCTTATCTTTAAATATCTTGATGTCCTCAGACATGGCATTGATCTGCGCTTTGCTTTCGGCATGCAGAGGGTTGCTGGCCTTGAGGTCTTCTTCCAGGGTATTGATTCGTTCTTCCAATTGATTGCAAATTGCGGGATCGACTAAATTAAAGTCTTTTCTCGCATTCAGCAATTCTTGCATGCCCTTTTGTAATTCTTCACCAATTGGCTGAGAATTATTTCCGCGCTGCTGCATTTCGGTTTTCAGTTTTTGAAGCTCGTTGTTCAGGTCATCAACGGTAGCTACAAGATGGCCGTTAGTAGATTCTACTCTGCGGCTCAATCCCCGGAAACGGTTTTCCAATCGCTCGATCTGATTCCCTACCAGAATCTTTTTGATCGCTTTTAAGCGCTGCTCCTCTTGCGATAGCTGGACAGGCTCTTGCTGATTGATGTCTATTTTAAATTCTCGCGCTTCCATTTTGGCTTCGTTTAGAATGCAGAACAAATGTGGCAAGGACTAATGGAATTCGGGAATCTATTCGATGAACGGTCAAAAAATGCTGTTGATTTGATAATGGATGAAAATCCATTTAAATTGATGGTTTTAAATATAAAGGCTTTTTCAACAACAGTTGTATATTCGCAGCCTTAAAATCCAAACTCAGATAAATGGCGACATTAGAGCGTATCCGTCAACGTTCAGGTTTATTGCTAATTGTAATCGGTCTGGCCATGTTGGCTTTCATTCTTACCGATCTTTTTAGCTCTGGCAATTCTATGTTTCGCAATGATGCGAATAATGTAGGAGAGATTGATGGTAAAAAAGTTGATTACCGGGAATTTACAGCCCGTATCGAAAAGCGTATTGAATTACTGCAAAACCAAAATCCGCAGCAAGCTGCCAATCTTTCTCGTACCGCAGTAGCCAATCAGATTTGGACGGAGTATCAAGAAGAATATTTATTGACGGATAATTTCGAGGATTTGGGTATCGAGGTTACCAGCAAGGAATTGATGGAGCGCATCGTCCAGAATCCTCAAATTCAGCAACAGGAAGGTTTCCGTGACCCAGTTACCGGAAAGTTTTCTCCCGCAAAATTGAAGGAGTATATCGATCAAATTCGTACCAATACAGATGAACAGGCTCAAAAAGCCTTCGAACAGTGGATTGGTTTCGAGGACGGAACACGTGAGCAAATCCTCAAAGACAAGTATTTAAATGCCGTACGTAAAGGTATTTACATGCCTTCTACTTTAGCTGAGTTGGATTATCAACGTCGCAATGAAGCTACCTCAATTCAGTTCTTTGGATTGGAGTATAGCTCAATTGCAGACTCCAATATCAGCGTAAGCGAGTCTGATTTGAAAGCTTATTACAAATCACATAAAGAAGACTTTAAAAGTGATAACAGCCGCGAGATTGCCTTCGTAAACTTCCCGGTTGAAGCTTCCCAAAAAGACCGTAATGTATTACGTGCCGATTTAGAGTCTTACAAACAATCTCAGGTAATCAGCAACCGTGGTAAGACCGATACTTTACCGAGCTTTGCTACTGCCAAAGATGATTCTACTTTCGCGGTAGGTCGTTCGGATCGTCCGGTAAATCCAATTTTCCGCACTAAAAAGGAATTCTCTGCTCCTTTGGATAGCATTCTCTTCAACGAGGAAGTAGGCTTTGTTTACGGTCCTTACGAGCAAAACGGAACTTTTTTTCTTTCCAAGATTTCTAAAATTATTGATAAGCCTGATAGTGTTCAAGCGCGTCATATCTTAATTTCTTATCAGGGAGCCAATCAAGGACGTTCTCAGTCTACTCGTCCTCCAATGGAAGCTAAAAACTTAGCCGATAGCCTTTTGGCCTTGGTAAAAGAAGATTCTACTCAGTTTGGCGCCTTAGCCATGCAGTATAGCGATGATCCTGGTTCAGGTGCAAAAGGTGGTGCATTAGGTTGGTTTAAGCCGGGTCAAATGGTACCAGCTTTTAATGACTACTCTTTCTACCATAAAGTAGGAGATATCGGAATGGTAATTAGCCAATTCGGTTTACACATCATCCATATTCAGGATCAGAAAGGTGCTAATAAGGCTATCAAATTAATCGACATCGTGCGTGAGATTGAGCCTTCTGATGCTACCCGCGATAGTATTTACAACTTAGCTACCGTTTTTGCTGCTAAAGCAAATGACACTAGCGACTTTGCTGCCTTAGCTGCTTCTATGGGCTATGCTGCACGTCCAGCGGCAGGAATTGAGCCTATGCAAGAAAGCATTTTAGGTATCGGTTCTAACCGTGAAATGGTAAAATGGATTCACAATGATGAGACTCCCTTAGGAGCGATTCAGATCTTTAGCCAGGATAACTCTTCTTATGTGGTAACTCAGCTAACTGAGATTCGTCCTGAGGATTACTTGCCATTGGATTTGGTAGAAGATCAAGTGAAAGCCGAAGTAATTAATGAAAAGAAAGCTACCCAATTAAGCGAGCAAATCAGCTCTAAAATGGGAGCCAATATTGATATCGCTTCTTTAGCTACTGCCTTCAGTAAAACAGTTCAAAACCAAAGCATCAACTTTGGAACCGCTACTCTAACTAGCTATGGAACTGAACCAACTGTAATTGGTAGTGCTACTGCAATGGCACCCGGAAGTCTTTCTCAACCTATCGCAGGTGAGCGTGGTGTATACGTGGTTTATGTAAATAGTCGTAATAAGCCTAACGAATTAAACAACTACGATTCAGAGCGTATCCGGGTTGAAACCGAAATGGCCAATGCCGCTGCTACTCGTGTGGTAGAGTCATTGAAAAACGAAGCTGAGATCGTTGACAGTCGTAAAAAGTTCTTCTAAACAGAATTTTCCGCAATAAAATGAAGACCGTTCCTTCTGGGGACGGTCTTTTTTTATGCGCTGCTTCTTAGTTTTGTGCAAAATCAACTTTTAATGAAAAGAGTTCTATTCTTCTTAATAGCCTTAAGCATTGGCGGTTCTCTAACAGCCAAGGAAGGCATGTGGCTTCCTCATCTTATTGCCCAGCTCAATTATTCCGAAATGCAAAGGATGGGCTTGCAGATCAGTGCTGAGGATATTTATTCGGTAAATCAATCTTCTTTAAAAGATGCAGTAGTGCATTTTAATGGCGGTTGTACCGGCGAACTTATTTCCTCTCAAGGACTCTTATTAACCAATCACCACTGTGGCTATAGCCAAATCCAAAGTCATTCTACCTTAGAAGATAATTACCTAAAAGATGGTTTTTGGGCCGCTTCTCGCGAAGAGGAACTTCCCAATAGCGGATTGTATGCTGCCATCATCAAAGAAATTAAGGATGTAAGTAATGATGTCTTAGAAGGAACAACTACCGAGATGGCAGAAGCCGAGCGCGATTCTATTATTCAGTCCAATCGTCAATCGCTATTAGCTAAAATGAAAGAAGCCTATCCAAAACTTGAATTTGAGTTGAAGGATTTCTTCTTTGGCAATCAATATTTATTGATCAGTAAAACCATTTACAATGATGTGCGCTTGGTAGGAGCTCCTCCCAGCAGCGTAGGTAAATATGGTGCGGATACCGATAACTGGGTATGGCCTCGTCATACCGGAGACTTTTCCATCTTCCGTATTTATGCGGATTCTAATAATCAACCGGCCGACTATTCTGCCGATAATGTACCCTTTAAACCTGCTCGTCACCTGAAAGTGAATATTGCTGGTGTTAGAGAAGGCGATTTCACGATGGTTTATGGATTCCCTGGTAGTACCCAACAGTATTTACCAGCCGCAGAAGTTCAGAATACCGTAGAGCATTATAATCCTGCCCGCATTGCCGTGCGCGATAAGATCTTGATGATTCTGGATGAAAAGATGCGTAAAGACGAAGCTACGCGTTTGCGATATGCTAGTAAATATGCTCGTATCAGCAATAGCTGGAAACGTTGGAAGGGGGAAATCCTTGGCATCGAAAGAACCCATGCTATTGAAGCCTTGCGCAAGGAGGAACGTCTATTTGAGCAAACTTGTAAGGCTATTCCTGAATTACAGACTGAGCAACATTTAGTAGCCGAAATGGTAGACCTCTACACCAAACGTCGTCCAATAAACATGGAGCGCTACGCTTATATCGAAGTAGGTTATTTCGGTATTGAAGCCTTCCGCCATGTATTGGGCTATGGCAAATTAGTGTCCTTGGCAGAAGCAGGACGTACGGAGGAACTCAAAGCGGAAGCCGAACGTTTAGCCAAGGCCATGGAAGGCTTTAAGAAGGATTATGATTATGATCTGGACTTAAAAGTGGCCAAGAACATCCTACCCATGTATTTGAAAGCCATTAAAACTGAGCCCGGAGAAGAAGTGCGCGAATTGCAAGGCAAGGATATGAATGAGCAGATAGAGGAGATTGCCGAAATGTTTGAAGATGCGCCTTATTTCGCCAGTGATTTCAGTGAGAAGCTCTTAAAGGATCCCGCCAAAATGGCTAAGAAGATTGCTGATGATGATCTTTATGAATTGAGCTGGGAGATGTATGATCATTATTTCCAGGTATTGAATGCACGGAACCGTGAGTTTGAATTGAAGATTGAAGCCCTGCAAGCTCGTTATGTGCGTGCCTTACAAAGAGCATTTCCCAAAAAGCCTTTTTATCCGGATGCGAACTCCACCTTGCGTGTAGCCTACGGCCAGGTTAAGTCTTACGAAGCGCGTGATGCGGTGATCTACCAATCTCAAACTCATTTAAGCGGAGTAATGGAAAAGTACATTCCGGGGGATTATGAGTTCGACTTGCCGCAAAAGCTTATCGATCTATACGAGAAAAAGGATTATGGTCGCTATGGCAAGGATGGAGAGATGCCAGTTTGCTTTATTGCTACCAACCATACTACTGGTGGTAATTCCGGATCTCCGGTATTAAATGCCCGCGGCGAATTAATCGGATTAAACTTCGATCGCGCCTGGGATGGCGTTATGAGTGATATGTATTTTGATCCTAGCATTTGTCGTAATGTGATGGTGGATTTACGCTATGTACTTTTCATTATCGACAAACTTGGCGGAGCCAGTTATTTAGTAGATGAAATGGATTTGGTGACCGTGCATCCCGATGATCAAAAGGAAGTAAAGGAAGATGCGGTTGAAAGTGAATCAACCGAAACCTTAAAGAAAGCTGGATAAGCTTCTAATAATTTAGCCCCGCCTCGTGCGGGGTTTTTTGTTAATGAGCCTATCTATTTTTATACATTGCTAGGTAATACATACAATATCAGTCTTTATGCGAATCATATACCCCCTTTTGAGCTTGGTCCTTTTTTGCAGCTCCCTAAGTCTTAATGCCCAAAATGCCCTCAATTTCGATGGGGCCGATGATCGCCTAAGCTGTGGCAATGATGCCAGCGTGCAATTATCAGGTTCGGCCATTAGTTTGGAAGCCTGGATTTTCCCCACTGCCTGGACCAGCCAAGTCTGGCAAGGGAATATTATCAATAAGGAGAATAATTCGCCCGATTACGGCTATATGTTGCGCTGTGGCGATAATGGAAAATTGAATTTCAATCTCGGTAATGGCAGCTGGAATGAGTTAACCACCGCAGCCAATACCCTAAGCTTAAATACCTGGCAGCATGTAGCAGGTACTTATGATGGCTCCATGATTCGCCTTTATGTAAACGGAATTCAAGTAGATTCTGCCAGTATGAGCATGAGCTTCTCCAGTGGTTTACAGAACCTTACCATCGGCAATTGGAGCAATACCCCCGATCGGACTTTTATGGGGAGCATTGATGAAGTAAGGGTTTGGAATGTTGTACGTACTAAAGGGGAGATTGCCGCAAATATGAATGCTGAATTTTGTACCGCACCTGCCGGTTTGGTAGCTTATTATCAATTGAATGAAGGACAAGCCGGCGGCAGCAATGCCAACCTGAATACCGCTCCCGATTTAAGTGGGAATGGGAATACCGGCAACCTTAGCAATTTTGCCTTAACGGGATCGGTGTCTAACTGGGTAATGGGTTCACCCATCAATCCGGCTTCCGATTTTGTTCAGATAGTGGATAGTACCTGTACCGATTATCTAGGAGCAGGAGGGATCCTTTATGATTCCACCGGTATTTATTTGGATACCCTTCAGAATAGCGATGGCTGTGATTCGATAATTGAACTAAACCTCACCGTTAACTCCGTGAATAATGCCGTAACAGCCAACAGTAATATTTTGGTTAGCCAGCAAACGAATGGAACTTATCAGTGGGTGGATTGCAGCAATGGCAATACCTGGGTAAATGGTGCCAATAGCCAATTACTAAGCCCTCCGGATCCTACACACTCTTATGCGGTAATTGTCAATTATAGGGGATGTGTGGATACTTCTGATTGTACATTTTTGGCGGGTATTGGTTTAAGCGAACAGAGTGGGACAAGCTTTGAGGTGTATCCTAATCCGGCGCAGGGTCCAATTCAGGTTTCCCATCCCGGAATGCATGAAGGTAAACTGGAAGTAATTAGCCTCGGTGGAAAAATCCTCTTAAGCCAAGCCCTAAATGGGGAAGCGAGTACAATTGATACGGAAGAATTGGAAGCAGGATTATACCTCTTGCGATTACAAAGTGGCCAAAGCCAGCAGCTTGAAAAAATTAGAATTCTCAAATAAAGAATGGAAAACAAAGACCTGAAACAATTACAATATCCCGTTGGTGGATATGATTGGCCGGAAAGCGTTTCTGAGGAGCAAATTCAAGAATGGCTTCAAACCATCGCTGATTTTCCGGCAGCAGTATTAAAGATTGTAAAGGAAAGTACCGCAGCTCAAAGAGAGTGGCCGTATCGCCCTGGAGGCTGGAATATTCGCCAATTGGTGCATCATACGGCCGACAGTCATTTGAACAGTCTGGTGCGCTTTAAATGGGCTTTAAGTGAAGACTGTCCCACCATTAAGGCATACGACCAAAATGGCTGGGCGGCACAAAGTGATTATACCAATACTGATCTGACTTTAAGTCTCAATTTTTTAGTGGCGCTCCATGCACGCTGGGTTGATTTAATGCGCTCTTTAACTGATGAGGAGCTCCAGAGAAAGTATAAACATCCGGATCATGATGAGTTGCGCACTTTAGCCGGAACCATTGGAGGCTACGCCTGGCATTGTCGCCATCATTTAGCTCATATGCAGCTGGCTATTAGTTCAAATGGTGATTATCAGTAGCTAGAGTTAATATAAATTCCGTACCTTGAGCTAGCCCCAAAATTCACCAACCATGCATTTCAATTTTAATCAGGCCCAAGATGGGTTTGGAAATAAGTTGAGTGCCCAACAAAGCACCTCCCAAATTCTAATGATCCGTCCGGCTCGTTTTGGATTCAATTCTGAAACGGCAGACAGCAATAGTTTTCAAGAAAACTCAGGAGAAGAAGCATCCGCCATTCAAAATCGAGCTTTGGCCGAATTTGATGCCATGGTGGAAAAGTTACGTTCTAAAGGAGTAAAGATTTTGGTAGCAGATGATACGGATTTGCCTATAAAACCCGATGCCATTTTCCCCAATAATTGGGTTTCTTTTCACGGCAGGGGCGTGATGGTTTTGCATCCCATGAAGGCTCGCAATCGCCGCTGGGAGAGACGTCCCGTTTTGGTACGCACCTTAAAATGTGGTTTTCAGGTTAAAACCATTTTGGATTTAAGTGAGTCGGAAAGCCGCGGAGAATTCCTCGAAGGAACCGGCAGCTTGGTTTTGGATCGCATTCACCATATAGCTTATGCGGCCTTATCGCCTCGTACGCATATGAGTGCATTAAAGGACTTTTGCGATCACTTGGAATATGAGCTCCATGCTTTTCATACCCTCGATTTTAAGGGGCAGGAAATTTATCATACCAATGTGATTCTAACTTTGGGAACCGACTTTGCCGTGATTTGTGCAGAGGCGATATCGGATGAAGAAGAACGAAATTCTGTGCTTAAAACTTTGCAGCAAAGTGGAAAGGACTTAATATTGATTAGTCCTGAGCAGGTGCAGAATTATTGCGGCAATATGCTGGAAGTGCGCAGTGAAGAAGGTCGGGCTTTCCTGGTAGTTTCCGAAACTGCCTTAAAGGCTTTTGATTCTTCACAAATCAGGCAACTGGAAAAGTATGTTGAACTCATTCCGGTTAGCATCAATACCATCGAGAAGGTGGGAGGGGGGAGCGCCCGTTGCATGATGGCCGAGATTTTTTAAGAAATATGTCCCAATTTGTATTGCATGGCTCTTTGCGAGCTCAAGATTCCAAAGCGCAAGAATTAGCAAAAACCCTTATTCAAGCCTCAGAACTAGTAGGGGCCCTAAAAGCCTGTCGCCTTTATGCAGTATCTCAAGCTGCTGAAGGAGGCAATGAAGTTTGGGTTACTGAAATTTGGGATTCTAAAGCCGATCATCAGGCTTCTTTACAAATGCCAGAAGTGCTGGCTTTAATCAGTCAGGCCATGCCCCTATTGGATGGAGCCCCGCAAGGAGGCCAGGTTTTAGATCTTTTAGGAGGCTATATCCCAGCATCTTCAAAATCCTAAGCCATGGTTTCTGCTTATATCGAGAGCTTAAGAAAGGAGTTTGAACGCTATAAATCCTTGGGAGAAAAGACCTTTGCCCAATTAAGGGATGAAGATTTGTTTTGGCATTTTAATGATGAGAGCAATTCCATCGCCATAATCGTGAATCACTTGGCTGGGAATATGCTATCGCGTTGGACAGATTTTCTAAACAGCGATGGCGAGAAAGAATGGCGACATCGCGATCAAGAGTTTGAGGATAAAATTAAAAGTAGAGCGGAGCTAGAAGAACGCTGGAACCAAGGTTGGACCTGCTTATTCGAGGCCTTGGATGCGGTGAACGAAAGCAATTTTCAGCAGACCATTTACATCCGTTCGGAGGCCCATAGCATCATCGAAGCCTTTCATCGGCAATTAGGGCATTATGCTTCCCATATTGGGCAGATTCAGTACATCGGTCGGATGATTAAAGGGGCCGACTGGCAAAGCTTATCCATCCCCAAAGGAGAGTCGGAAAGCTTTAATGCCTATATGAAGCAAGGCAAATCCTAATGTCTGAATTTAAAGCTTGGGCTAAACTTTACCGCACCGGCATACTTAAGGCCTTGGTGCTAGGACAGCTTTGCATAAATCTCCCTATCCTCATTTTTATTTTCGGGGGTTTTCCATTTTTCCTAAAGGCAAACTTAGACTGGAACTGGAAGCTAGTTTTAGCCCTTTCGAACCTAAGTTTGGGATACCTGCTTGCCAAGCTGTATTGGGCCCGAATGATTACCTGGTGGCGTCTCAAAGCATTTTCCTGGGTGGATCAAGAACACTGGTTACTCCTAAAGGATAGTGCGGAGCGTGCCTATCTAATTTATCCTCAGTTTGAAGCAGGAGAAGCTTCTGAAAAACGCAGTTTTGGGGAAGCGGAGGTGATATCCGAAATCAACGAATTTTTACAGCATTTGGAAGAGGTGGTCTAACAAAGCTGGATTTGGAGTCGCCCTGGCAAATGGAATTCGCCCTAAAGAAAAATGACTTGATCCTGGAGCTAGCTTTAAAAATGCTCTTTCTAGGCTTAACCATTTATTACCTAATCCAGGCTAATTACATTTTTGGAATACTAATTCTGGTTCTGATTTTAGTAATTGGCCATAAGCCCCAGATTTTCAAACTAATTCGCAGTGATGCCTATGCTTTAAAATTGAGCGAAAGCGGCCTCGACCTCAATTATCCGAAACAAGTTTATATAGCTTGGGAGCAAATGCAAGAGGTAGCGATGGATGTTCATGATGGGCTCTTGATATTGCATTTTCATCAAGGAGAACAGGAAAAGAAACAAGAAGTAAAACTGGATATGCTGAAAATCGAAGATAAGGATCAGTTCTTTCGATTGATAAGCATTTACCTCAGTCGACATCAAGAATATTATCTACAGTTAATGGAAAGTCAGAGCCCATGGAATTAATGCCAATCCAACTTTTTCAGCTTATTTCTAAGTCAACTTTACTACTCTTAATACTCTTTCAATTGGGAGCTTGTCAAAATTCGAATAGCAGCTCGGAATCAAAGGAAAAGGCCATTGAAAAAGAAGAAGATTCATCCATTGCACCAGCATTAGACATTACAGCGGCCATGCGTAAAGTAATGTGGAAGGGAGAGCTGGAGGCCAAAATTCGTTTTGATAGCCTTAATCTGGATGACTATTATGGCCTGGGCCCCCTGGAAGGATTAGCCGGAGAATTAATGATTTGGAACGGCAAAGTTTGGGTATCTCGCTTTATTAGTGCCGATAGCATGCAGGTATCTGAAGACCCTCGATCCGGTGCTCCTTTCTTTGTAGGCTCTCGTATCAAAAACTGGCAAAAAATTGAGCTGCCAACCTATATAAAGGATATCCATTCTCTGGAGAAATTCCTGGATGAGCAAGCTTATTATTCTGGTCAGCCCTATGCCTTTCGCTTAGAAGGCCGACTTTCTTACGCTGATATTCACCTACAAAATCTCAAGCCGGGCTCCAAGGTATCTTCACCCGAAGAAGCTCATGCTGGGCAGACTAATTATCAACTTGAGAATATCAATGCAGATATCCTGGGCTTCTATTCCCAAGAGCATCAAGGGGTATTCACCCATCATGATTCGCATTTGCATATGCACCTTTTATCCAAGGACCAACAGTGGATGGGGCATTTGGACTCCGCTAATTTTAATCAGATTATTTTATTCATCCCAGAGAGCTAAGATTTGATTTTGAGTATCTTGTAGTGGTAATTACAAAGGGATGAAAGAAAGTGTTGAACTCCGAATGATTTTTCCGGTTGGGGTGGAAGAATTGTTCGACTCCTGGTTGGATGGACCCAGGCATACTGCCATGACCGGTTCTCCAGCTACGGCCAGTGATGAGCCCGGTTTCGAGTTTCGAGCCTGGGAAGATTATATCCGCGGTCGAAATTTGGAAATAGTACCCTATCGCAAAATTGTACAAAGCTGGCGAACCACCGATTTTTATCCGGAGGATGAAGATTCGCGGGTCGAATTGTACTTTAAATCGGTTGAAGGGGGCACTGAACTCCATTTACTCCATACCCATATTCCTGAAGGGCAAACCCAGTATCTGCAAGGTTGGCAAGAGTTTTACTTTAAACCTATGCAAGCCTATTTTTCGGAGCGCAAGAAATAAGTTCAGAACAATAAATTCTTTTTTATGGATCAGGCTTTACAAAGTATGATTGCTAATATGCCAGAGAAAACTGGTAAGTCTTTAGAGGAGTGGAAGGCCATTCTCGCTCAGGCCAATTTGTCGAAACATGGCGAAATGCTCAAGCTTTTAAAATCGGAGCATGGTGTTAGTCATGGATTTGCCAATACTATTGTTAGCCTGTATCGTCAGGATTCTGAAGAGGAAGAAGATTTAGTGGCTCTGCAATATCAAGGGAAGGAAAACTTAATGCCTATTTATGAGGCCATTATGCAATTCCTTCCAAGCTTGGGAGCTGATGTGAAAATAGCTCCGAAGAAAGGTAGTGTAAGTATAATCCGCAAACGACAGTTCCTATTGATTAAGCCTGCGACCAAAAGCCGGATTGACCTGGGCTTTAAGTTTAAGGATCGGGAAACGGGCTCTAGATTAGGTGCCTCCGGACCTTTTGGTACCATGTGTACGCATCGGGTAATTATCGAGTCGCCCGAAGAAATAGATGATGAATTAAAAAGCTGGATTAAGGAAGCTTATTCCGAAAGCATTTAAACTAATTCCTGAATCTTTTTCAGGTTTTCATCCAATTGCTCGCGCGAAACATATCCACGCGCTAATAAATAGGCTTTGTCTTTATCTTGATACACTACGGTTGGGAAACCGGTGATGCCCCATTGTTTTACTACCTCAAATTCTTTTTGAACCAATTCCAGTCGTTCTTTGTCGACCATTAGTTTCATAAAGTCTTCGCTGTTCATTCCAAAGTCTTCGGCGCAGTGGCCATAAGTAGCAGCTTGAGCAGGAGGGAGACCTTCTTGATAAAAGGCTTCTTGCATACGCTTGGCAAAGGCCATGGCATTATCCGGCTGATAAGTGCGCAGGGTGGCCAAAGCCAGGGCACCGGGTAAAGAGCTCAATTGCGCTTCCCCTTTATCCAGCATTTCATAGAATGCAGCACTAAAAGGTCTACCGCTCATTTCTTCCACGCGCTTAAAACCCTCCTTAACGGCATCCGGTAAATCACCTATAGCTCCTTCACGTTCGCCTAATACCATACCGCCGCTCATAATGCGGAAGTCGATACTGTCTTTATGATCTTCATGAAATTGATGCATGGTTTCGCTAAATCCATAGCACCATGAACAAAGAACATCAAACACATAATATACTACCGGTCTTTCCATGCTTCTTAATTGTGGCGCAAAATTACATAAGTCCGAAGGCTCTGCAATCTTGATTGACGCTGTCTATACGACTATATTAAAGACCGAGGTCTTTGATTACGGTTCCGACCTCTTTTTCAGTGTCTCTTAATTTATCATGACAGAATTTAAGCAGCTCTGAGGCACGCTTCACCTTTTCGCTTAAGCTGTCAACGGAGATTTCCTCATTTTGCAAGGCCGACATAATCCTTTGCAATTCTTCAAAGGCCGATTCGTAATTGAGTTCTTGAGCTTCACTCATTTTTCAGAATTTTTACAATTTTAGATTCCAATTGCCCATCCTGCAATTGGGTTTGGAGTAGATCACCCTCTGCCAAGCCCTCCACGGTTTTTAGGCTTTTTGTGCCCTTTCGGGTGATGGAATATCCCCGTTCTAAAGTACGTTCCGGTCTCAAGAGATCGAGGCGTTCGGAAAGGTTCAATAGATCTTTTTGAATGCGCAGTAATTGCTGCTCTCCATCGCGACTTAAACGAAGATTAAGATCCTGCAATTTCTCCCGTTGCCGGCGAATCAAGGCTGGAGCTTGCTCCTTTAGCTGACTCTGAAATCGCTCCAGGATTCTTTCATTTTCACGAAGACCTTGCGCACTTAGGCGAACCAGCGCTCCACCACTTAAGTGAATTTCACCCCTTTGTCGACGAATTTGACTCAAGGGTAAGAGTTGCAATTTCTCCCGAAAGGAGAGGAGGATTTGATCTTCTAATTTGATCAGGTCCTTGCATTTATGTTGCAGCAGTTCGGCCAATTGTTGTAGATCCCCTTCAAAAGCCGCCATTTTATCCAAAAGATAATCCGCTAGGGCCGTCGGGGTTTTATGCGCTTTTTGGGCGGTGAGGTCAATAACGGTCCAGTCGCTTTCATGGCCAATTCCCGTATGCACCGGAATCGGGATTTCGGCTACTGTTCTACAGAGTTCTTCATCATTAAAAGCATCTAAATCCAGTTTTGAGCCACCACCACGAATCAGCACTATAAGATCATAATTCTCATAAGGAATCTGTTTAAGGCGAGCGCTTATCTGGCTGGCGGCTCCGCTTCCTTGCACCGGAACCGGGTAGAGGTCAGTTTGCAAGCGATAGCCAAATTCATTTTCCTTTAAATGCTGAACAAAGTCTTGATAGGCTGCCGCTTCGGCCGAACTAAGCACGGCAATATTTTGGAAAACCATTTTAGGACTCAGCTTTTTTTGTTGGTCGAGCAGGCCTTCAGCCTTCAATCGCTCCAGAGTCTGGCGTTTGCGTTTTTCCAATTCCCCCAGCATAAAGCTGAGATCCAAATCCTTAATCAAAAGTTTGAGGCCGTAGACAGGATGATAATCTACCTGCACCTGCATCACCAATTCCTGGCCGGCCTTTAATAGTTGGCTAACCTCCGGACCATGCTTGGCCAAGATTTGCTCATAGTCTAAAGCCCAAATTACCGCCTGTATAGAAGCCAAACGGTTGCCATCGCGCTCTTGCACCAGCTCTAAATACCAATGTCCGCTGGCGGCTTGCTTTATTTGGGCGATTTCGGCCTTGAGCCCAAAAAGCCGGTTTCCGATTTTCTCTTGAATAAGGTTTCGGATCGACTGACTGAGTGCCAGTAAAGTATAAACTTTAGAGTCGGGCTGTGACATTGGTGGCGAAGGTACTGCATATCCCAAGGAAATTTAAGATAGGAATAAGCTAAACAAGCTATTAACTTAAGGAATACTCGTACTTTTGCCGCCTTTTATACAAAAGCTCCATGCGCGAATTTATAGCCAAGCAGAAAGCCAATTTACAGAACGATGTTTTTAGCGGATTAACCGTTGCCCTGGCCCTGGTGCCCGAGGCAGTGGCCTTTGCCTTTGTGGCGGGAGTTCCCCCGCTGGTAGGACTTTATGCCGCTTTCATGATCGGATTAATCACCTCTATTTTTGGTGGTCGTCCCGGGATGATTTCCGGAGCTACCGGCGCTTTGGCAGTGGTAATGGTGCATCTGGTGGCTGAAGGAAATGCCATGGGTGGCGAAGGTTCCAATGCAGGATTGTACTACCTCTTTGCCACCGTCATTTTAATGGGCCTCATCCAAATGTTGGTGGGAGCTTTAAAGCTTGGCAAATTTGTGCGCCTAATTCCCCATCCGGTAATGATGGGTTTTGTAAACGGACTGGCCATTGTAATTTTCAAAAGTCAATTAGAGATGTTCACCCATCGAATAGCCGGCGAAAATGTTTGGTTGCAGGGTTATGAGCTGTATTTAATGATTGGCCTAGTGGTATTGACCATGGCGATCATGTATTTCCTGCCAAGATTAAGTAAAAAGGTACCCGCAGGCTTGATCGCAATTTTAGCGGTTTCGGCCTTGGTGATTTTCGGTGGTCTGGATGTAGCCACGGTAGGTAGTTTTATTCGCGATGGGGGTGGTGATGGTCTGAAAGGTGGCTTACCCGAATTCCAATCCGAAATTTTTACCACTATTCCCTTTAATTGGGAAACCTTGCAATTTATCTTTCCCTATGCCTTAGTTCTAGCGGCGATTGGATTGATTGAATCCTTAATGACCCTCAATTTGATCGACGAGCTAACCGAAACCCGCGGTAGTTCCAATCGGGAATGCTTAGCCCAGGGAGGTGCCAATATTGTAACTGGATTATTCGGTGGTATGGGAGGCTGTGCCATGATCGGTCAGTCTATTATCAATATCAAAGGCGGCGGAAGAACCCGCATTTCTGGCATCGTAGCGGCCTTAACCTTATTGGCCTTTATTCTTTTTGCCTCTCCACTGATAGAACTAGTTCCCATTGCTGCCTTGGTAGGAGTAATGTTTATGGTGGTGATCGGCACCTTCGCCTGGAGCAGCTTCAGAATATTATTTAAGATTCCACTGAGCGATGCGATTGTATTAATCGCAGTTTCGGCTTTAACGGTAATCTTCAATTTGGCGGTGGCCGTATTGGCCGGAATTATTTTAAGCGCTCTGGTTTTCTCCTGGGAGAATGCCAAACGAATTCGTGCTCGCAAGCATGTGGAAGCCGATGGCACCAAGGTGTATGAAATTTGGGGGCCTTTGTTTTTTGGAAGTATTAGCGCCTTTAAGGCGAAGTTCGATCCGGCTGGAGATCCCGATAAGGTGGTTTTGGACTTTATGGAATCTCGGGTATCAGATCACTCTGCCTTGGAAGCATTGTTTACCTTAGTAGAGAAGTACCAAAGTTTAGGTAAGGAAATAAAAATTCGTCACCTGAGTACCGAATGTCAGCAATTGATGATTAAAGCCTCTCCTAAATTGGAGGCGGTAATTGAAGAGAATATTGATGACCCTCGTTACCATGTGATGGCTCAGGTGATGTCGTAATGGAATTAGGAAAAATCAATCAATTAAAGGCCGACCGTTTTGCTCCTCAAGGCCTGTATTTAGTGGATGAGGAAGGCAATGAAGTGCTATTACCCAACAGTCGCTTGCCTAAAAAGCCAGAATTGGGAACCCAGCTGGAAGCCTTTGTGTACCGCGATTCTCAGGAACGACTTATCGCTACCTTGGAGCAACCCACCGCCCAGGTAGGGGAGATTGCCAGTTTGCAAGTAATGGATGTGGCTCCCTTTGGTTATTTCCTCGATTGGGGTTTAGACAAACAAGTATTACTCCCTAAAAAAGAAGTGCGCCACGAATTGAAGGTGGGCGACTATGTGGGTGTATTCCTATATGTAGATACCCTGAGTGAGCGTATTACCGCTTCCGCTCGATTGGAGCGCCATTTTAACCATCAGATCGATCACCTTAATGAGCAAGATGGGGTGCAAGCTACCATCTTACAGAAGGAACGACTGGGTTATTTGCTAACCTTTGGCGATCGTTTTCACGGGATGATCTATGATAATGAGATCTTTACGCCTCTTAAACCCGGCCAAAAAGTAAAGGCCTATATCCGCAAGTTGCGAGAAGATGGCAAGGTGGATCTGATCCTTCAACCCGAAGGCATGGATCATGTAGAGCCGAGCGCCAAGGCCATTCTTGAAAAATTAGAAGCTGCTGGTGGTTTCTTGCCCTTCCATGATAAATCGGACCCCCAAGCTATTCAAGCTGAATTTGGCATGAGTAAGAAGACCTTCAAAAAAGCAATTGGCACCCTGTATCGCAAGGAGCTGGTTGTGATTGAGGAAGGGGGAGTTCGGAGGAAGTAACTGGATTAGGTTTTGGTCGCTGGTAGTATGTAGTTGGTAGTTGGTCGTTTGTGGGATCAGGCTTTCAAGAGAACTAATCTTTTAGCTCCGTGAGCTCTGTGTCCTCTCTGCCTCTGTGTTGAAGCAATCCAAGCATAGGAGCTTTTTTTATCTAACTAGTTATTTGTAGTTGGTAGTTGGTCGTTTGTAGTTGGTTTGAGACGATAGTAGATAGACTATAGACGGTAGATTTGATCAAAGTAGTAGTTGGTAGCAGGTAGCTGTAGGCTGGTAGTATGTAGTTTGTAATTAGTAGTTGGTGGGATTGGGCTTCCAAGAGAACTTATCTCTTAGCTCAGTGGGCTCCAATCCTCCGTGCCTCTGTGTTGAAGCAATCATTCTCCGTGAGCTCTGAGTCCTCTCTACCTCTGTGTTGAAGCAATCCTCTACCACACAGTCTTTGCGAACCTTAGCTCCTTTGCACCTTTAGCGCAGCGAGCGGTTAAAAACCTAGCCCTTCATGCGTCTCTTCAACTCCCCGATGATCTTATCCGCATGCACCCTCGAGTTTTCGATAAACCATTTATTGGTTTCTAAGCCCCCGCAGATAACCCCCGCCAGGAAGAGATTCGAAACAGAGCTTTCCATTGTATCTTCATCGTACAGCGGTTTATGACTGGCTTCCTCCGAGAATTCCAAGCCAATATTTTCCAGCATTTTGAAGTCGGGGCGATAGCCAGTAAGCGCCAGTACCGCATCATTGGCAATCTCTTTGCTTTGACCTTGATGCTCAAATACAATATGGTCATCGTGAATCGCACTTAATTCCGCTTCGAAATAAGCCTTGATGGAGCCTTCTTCAATGCGGTTAATTACATCTGGGCGCACCCAATATTTAACCCGGGGTGAGATTTCACTTTCGCGGATGATCATGCTCACTTCCTTGGCACCTTTGCGATACAGCTCCAAAGCAGCATCTACTGCGGAGTTAGCGGCTCCCACCACCGCTACCCGCAGACCAAAGTAGGGATGTGGATCTTTATAGTAATGCGCCACCTTGGGTAATTCCTCACCTGGAATATTGAGGGGATTCACCAAATCGTAAAAACCGGTGGCTAAAATCAGATATTGACTTTGGTAAGCATCTTTATCCGTTGTAATACTGAATCCTGCTTCGGAAGATTGCACATCTATCAATCGCTCTTGCAGATGAATATGAAGTTGATGCTTCATGCAAACCCGACGGTAATACTCCAAGGCTTCGGAGCGCGTAGGTTTGCTGTTTTGAGAAATAAAGGGAATGCCACCAATTTCCAGTTTATCGGCGGTGGAAAAGAAGGTCATGCTATGAGGATAGTGGTACAGGCTGTTTACCAAATAACCTTTCTCAATAATCAGATACTTTAATCCGGCCTCTTGTGCCGCAATTCCGCAGGCCATGCCAATAGGGCCGCCGCCAACAATAATCAGATCGTACATAATTTGAAAACCGCGTGCTTTTAAATTGGTTTAGGGAAGAGCAGACAAAGTAAAGGAATGTAACTTCTACCACCTTCTCCTTGGGCTTTCTATTGCATCTTTGTGCAAATCCTCATCCATGTTTAAAAAGAGTATAAGTCTGGGAATTGTGCTCAGCACTTTGATGGCTTGTCAATCCGGAAGTCCAGCGCCCAGTGAAAGTACTGCTGCTGAAGAGCATAGTGCCACAGCCGAGTTTATGCGCATCAATTGTGAATCTTGTCATTCACCCGCGGCCAATTCAAGTACTCGCTTAGCACCACCCTTTTTTGCCATTCGCAAGCATTATTTGAAGGAGTATCCCGCCCAAGCGGATTTTCAAGCGGCCATGCAATCCTTTTTAATTAAGCCGGAAGAGGAACATGCCTTGATGTTGGGAGCGGTGGAGAAATTTGGCTTAATGCCTCCCATTTATGTGGAGGAGGAACAGCTTAAAGCCATCACCGAATATTTGTTCAGCGTAGAACAGCCGCATCCTCAGCATGAAGGTGGTGGAAAAGGCCGAGGCGCTCGGGTAAAGGAATTAGCCTTGAGCACCAAAAAGGTTTTGGGTAAAAACCTAATGGGAGCCCTAAAGGAAGGAGGGAAGGAGCATGCCTTGCCCTTTTGTAATGAAAGAGCTTTGATCCTCACGGATAGCATGTCGCAGCACTTGCATCATAAAATACGCCGAGTAAGTGATAAGGCCCGTAATCCATCAAACCAGGCGGATTCTTTAGAATTGAGCATCCTGGCAGAATATGCGGCACTAATCGCTGAAGGTCAGGAAGCAGGGCCAATACTTCGAGAAACAAAATTTGGCAGTCGCGGCTATTTCCCTATTACTACCAATGCCATGTGTTTGCAATGTCATGGAAGCTTGGGAAAGGAATTAGATGCTGATTTCTACCCTAAAATTCAAAATTTATATCCTCAGGATAAGGCGATTGGTTATGGAGCCGGCGAACTGCGAGGCATGTGGGTGGTAGCTTTGGATTCTTTGTAATTTAGGAGGAAAATCCACCTATGCTCAGAGGCCTCTTATTGGGATTTTGTGTATTGACTTTCAATATGGTCAATGCCCAATCGCTGGATACCTTGATTAGTCACTTTAATCGGGATATTGCTTTGTATGAATCGGTATATCCTTTTCAAGAGCCCATACCCTTGGACAGCGCTAGATTAAGTGCCGAGGAAGCGGCGGAATTCTTTGAGAACTTTGCTGCTTCAGATGAAATCTATCCACCGGATTTACAATGGGCTTATCTCAGTCGACTGAATAAATCAATTACAGCCTTATTTGCACATCCGGATTTATACAGTCTGGATTTGAAAACCGAACTCAATGCTGAGGTTCAGTTTACTGATGATGGTCGCCTCCTTCAGATTTCCTTCGAAGAAAATACCGGGGGTACTTATCGCAGCCAGGTGGTTTATTATCACTATCGCGGCAGTCAGGGACAGTTTAGTTCCATTTATATGCAGGAAGGTCCACAGAAGATTGAATTAAAATCGGATGGTTATTCCAGCATCATTCCCCTCGGGACTAAAAATGACAGTACTTATTATTTCTTTACGGCTTATGTAAGGGGCTGTTCCTATTGTTTTGAAGAATCTTTCGGATTGATTCTGGTAACGGAGGAAGGAATTAAGGAAGCATACAATTACACTATCGATAGCAGATCCTGGGGTGAGAAAATCGATGTAGATTTTAGTGAAGAAGGGGATAGCCTGGTGAAAGTGCTTTATCTGCCAGATGACCTAAATGCAGGTTGCCTATGTGGAAGTTTGGAAGAAGGCAGCACCCATCCGGATCAAGAGGGCTATCCGACACAAGATCGTTTATGCAAATTGCTATTTCGTTACCATCAATTTCAGATCTATCTGATTGAAGAAGGCTGTATCTATCAAGATCCTTTGGGGCAGCCTTTAGAAGAGTATTAGCGGCATCACATAATAGCTATACACTGTAATTATGGCAATGCTGAAAAGGTTAAAGACCAATCCGGCCCGAGCCATATCCTGAGTTTTAAGAAAGCCACTGCTGTACACAATGGCATTAGGTGGGGTGGCTACCGGGAACATAAAAGCGCAGCTGGCACCCAGAGTGAGTGGTACACTTAAGGCCCAGGCATCCATTCCCAATTGAGAGGCGATTATAAAGGCCACCGGGATGAAAACCGAAACCAGGGCTACATTACTCATTACTTCGGTGAGGAAAACGGCAAAGGCACAGATAATTAAGCTAATTACGAATAGCGATTGCCAACCACTAGCCATTACCATTTGGGCTAAACTTTGCACCACCTCAGTTACTTCCAAGGCTTTAGCTAGGCTTAATCCACCTCCAAAAAGAAGAATGATATTCCAGGGTAGCTTTCCTAAATCATGTTCGCGCAAAAGGGCTTTTTCGGCAGTGGAAGAAGGGATAAGGAAAAAGGCAACCATACCGGCAATGGCAATAATAGTATCACTTAATTGACTGAGATAAGAGATGGCATTTAGTTGGGAACGGAATATCCACAGTACTGCCATGGAGGCTAATACAATCGCCACTCTTTTTTCGGCTGCCTGCATGGGGCCTAATTTGGCTAATTCTTCCTTCAGCATGGGTTTAATGCCTCCGAGTTGAATCTCCTTACTAGGGAACAATACCTTGCTCAGGAAAAACCAAACCACAAAAAAGAGCAGGGCACTCAGGGGCAAGGCGAAAATTAACCAATCGGCGAAAGCCACTTCTCGATTGAGGCTACTGCTGCTTAAACTGGCGAATACCAAATTGGGTGGAGTGCCAATTAGAGTGGCCATTCCTCCGATATTGGCCGCGTAGGCGATTCCCAACATTAGAGCGATGCCAAAATTACGCGCGGCTTTACCAGAGCCCAGTTTTGTTTCCAGAAGTTTATAGAGGCTTACGCCGATGGGCAACATCATTACCGTGGTGGCGGTATTGGAAATCCACATGCTCAATAGTGCGGTAGAGGCCATGGTCCCTAAAAGAATTCGCTCTGGGGCGGCGCCGCTAATCATCAGGATATTAAGTGCTATTCTTCGATGTAAATGCCATTTTTCGATCGCTAAACCCAAAGCAAAACCACCCAGAAATAAGAAGATGATCGGATGCCCATATAGGGAGCCCACGGTTTTAGCATCTAAAATGCCACCCAAAGGGAAGATCAACATCGGTAATAAGGCAGTAACCCCAAGTGGAATTAAATTACTCATCCACCAGCTTAGCATCCAAGCCAGGGTGCCCAATACTAAGGACTGGTCGCCATTGAGTTGCGGAATTCCCTGTACCGCCAAAAAGGCTAAGGGACCTGAACTAAGGTAGAGGAGACGTCGGTTCATGCTGGCAATTTAGCAGAAAGCTTTGACCTGAATTATTGACCATTCCTCGAATTTCAAAGCTTTGATTCTATGCTTTCCTTAATTTAGTCTCAATCCTAGCGAAAATGCACCCACAAGAAATCCCTCAAGGTATTGATCTAATTTATCGCTTCGACCCGCAAGGCCGCTTCACCTATGTAAATGAGAAGGCACGGGCGCTTTTCGATATGGATATCGATGCCATTTTAGGGCAGCCCTATTACAGCTTTGTTCGGGAAGATTTTCAGGAAAAGGTGGCCGCCTTCTATGCGCTGCAAATTGAGAAACGTCAGGCCTCCTCTTATTTTGAGTTTCCCTTTATTGCGGATGGCAAAGAAATATGGATTGGTCAAACCATTGAATTGGTTTGCGAGAATAATAAGGTGGTTGAACTTTTGGGAGTGGCGCGACCCATCACCGAATTACGAAAGGTTAAGGCCGATCTTAAGGAAAGCGATGAGCATCTATTGGCCTTACTCAAGCATTTGGATGCGGCCATTTTAATTGAAGATGCCCAAGGCAAGATTCGCTATGTAAACGATAATTTCTGTCGTTATTTCCGATTAGATTCCAGTCCAGCTGAATTAGCTGGTCAAGTATGCGCCGAAGTGGGTGCTGGTATTAGCCACCTTTTTAAGAATCCGGAGGCATTTGGGGCTGGCATTGGTCGTTGTTTGGAAGAACAAGTGATTCGCCGCAGTGAGCGCATAGCCATGGCCGATGAGCGGGTTTTGGAAAGGGACTATATCCCCATGCTTATCGACGAGCAAAACAGAGGGAATTTGTGGGTATACCGCGATGTTACCATGCGTTACCTAACGGAACAGGCCCTAATTGAAAGTGAGAAAAAATACCGAGAGGTTATTCAGAATATCGACCTGGGTTTGATGGAAGTAGACAAGGATGAAACCATTCTTTGGGCTAATGATTCCTTCCTAAAAACTACGGGGCACGAATTAAAAAATTTACAAGGCAAAAATGCCAAAGACACTTTTTTAACTGAGGAGGATATAGCTTTTACAGCAAAACGCTTGAAAGAAACTCAGCATTTGCGAGAGCGCGGTGAAAGCAGCGTTTATGAGCTTCCCATTCGCCATAAGGATGGGAGTCAATTGTGGATGCAAATCTCTGGAGCTCCTATTAAGGATATCAGTGGTAAGGTGATTGGCTCTTTGGGAATTCATCACAATATTACCCCTTTAAAGTCATTGCAAAGTCAATTGGAATACCGCCTCACCTTGCAGGCAATCCTATTGGATTTGGCGAATGATCTGATTTTCCTGAACCCCGATAAAGAGAACGAAGTAATCCAAAAGGCCCTGGGCAGATTGGGGAGCTTTGTAAATGCCGATCGGGTTTATATTTTCGATTATCATTTGGATGAAAACTATACCACCAATACCTATGAATGGTGTGCGGAGGGTATCAGTCCAGAAATAGAGAATCTTCAGGAAGTACCTTTGGAAGCCATCCCCGAATGGTTTGAAACCCATGAGCAGGGTAAGCCCATGATTTATGATCGGGTGGCCGATTTGCCAGAAGGACATCCAGTTAGGGAGATCCTCGAACCTCAGGGTATTCAATCGATTATAACCATGCCGGTTTTGGGCAATGGCAGGCTTAGAGGCTTTATTGGCTTTGATGCGGTGCGCACTCAAAAAAGCTGGAATGCGGATGAAAAGGAGCTATTGGAGTTTATGGCCCAAATGCTGGCCGCTCACAATATTAAAAATGAGTTTGAGAATCGTTTAGGTGCCAGTGAGTATCGCATGCGCACGGTTTTGGAGAATGCTTTGGATGCCGTAATCACCATCAACGAAAGTGGTCTGGTAGAAGATTGGAATCATCAGGCGGAGCAGATGTTCAAATACAAAGAAGCGGAGGTTATTGCTAAGTCCTTAAGTGGATTAATTATTCCTGAAAAATATGCAGCAGCGCATGAACGCGGCATGGAACATTTTTTAGCTAGTGGAGAAGGTCCGGTTTTAAATCGCAGGATTGAGTTAATTGGTCATGATAAGGAGGGGCGTCATTTTCCGCTGGAGCTGAGTATTATCCCCTTTAAGATTGAAGGGCACTATTATTTCTCGGCATTCTTACGGGATATTACCGCACGCAAGCAAGCGGAAGAAGACATGAACATTGCCCTGGAGCAGCAGAAGGAACTAGCACGCATGAAATCGAGATTGATTTCCATGGCCTCACATGAATTCCGCACTCCCCTTACTACCATTAAAGCTAATGCGGAGATGCTGGAACTTTGGGCCACTAAAATTCCGGAAGAACATCGGGAAAAGGCCAACCGCTACTTAGAGCGTCTAAACCGCGAAACCAATCGACTTAGCAATATCATGACCGACATTTTAATGTTAGGTAGGCTAGAGTCGGGGCGCTTAAACTCACAATTAAAATCTCTGGATTTAGTGAGTTTCATTCACGATATGAATGATCGGCATTTCTCCAGTCAGGAAGATGGCCGTCAACTTAAAATTGTTTTGGAGGGTGCTCCTAAATTAGTGCGGATAGATCCAGAAATGCTGGAGCATATTATTCAGAACCTGGTAGGCAATGCCTTTAAGTATTCCAAGGGAAGAGGAAATCCAAGCTTAGAGCTCAATTTTGGCACAGACAAGGTTCGCTTAAGTGTTAAGGATCAGGGGATCGGAGTGCCAGAGGAAGATCAAAACAAAATATTCAACTCATTTTACCGAGCCGAAAATACCCGCGGTATCCAGGGAAGTGGTATGGGATTATCGGTGGTAAAGCAGATGAGTGACATGCAAAATCTTAATTTGCGTTTCTTTAGTAAGGAAGGGGAAGGTTCCGAATTTGTAATTGATATACCTATTTACGCCTAGTCATGGAGAACCTGAAAATTCTGATAGTTGAAGATGAGCCAATGATTGCAGAGAGTTTGGCAGAGATGCTGGAACTCATGGATCATACTGTTTTAAGTGTTGCCGAAAGTGGCGAAGAAGCGGTGATGCAATTGATGGAACATGAACCGGATTTAATGCTTCTCGATATTCAATTGAGAGGTAAAATGGATGGGGTAGAGTTGGCTCGCCTTATTCGCCAGAAATACCATCTCCCTTTTATCTTCACTACTGCTTATGCGGATGAGGAGACCTTAAATCGCGCCAAGGCTGAAGGTCCTTATGGCTATATCGTAAAGCCCTATGGTGTGAAGGATATAATGGCGGCGATTGAAGTGGCCATGTCTAATTATCGACTCTTTCAGGAAATTCAGGGTAAAGAACCGGTGGCTCCCATGCTGCTGAATGATCATTTATACTTGAAGGTAGATCAACGCCTGGTAAAAATCCGTCAAGGGGATATCGCTTATGCGGAGGCCAAGGGTGATTATGTCTTGATCAAAACCTTGAACGAAAGCTTTATTATCTATTCTACTCTAAAGAAGGTGGTAGACAAATTAGAAGCTCCAAATTTCTTGCAGGTACATCGTAGTTTTTTGGTGAATCTGGATCATATCCAAGATATCGAAGAAACCACCGTAAGCATTATTGGTAAAGTGATTCCGGTGAGTAGAGCCAATCGATCTGAGCTCCTGAGTCGCATCCGTACTTTATAGCAAAACATTCAACGGGAAAAAGATTCCATTCGTCGTGAGCGCCATCCCAACCGACTAATATTCTAATAGGGCGCAAGGTTCCAGGATACTTTAGCAGTATAAAATTACCCCTAAAGATATCTATCATGAACCGTTACGAGCAATTAAAAAGACAAGAGACCCACATCGCGGTCTTGGGCTTAAATGTAGAGGGAATACGTTATGCCCTCAGTTTCTCCAAACGTTTTAAAACTTTGATCTACGATCAGGTGATTCCCGAAGGAGTGCGTTTGCAAGACTTCTTAATCGCCCGTAGTCTGGATATCAATCCTGAGGAGCACAAAATTGAATTGGCGAATCACTCCGGTGATTTACGTGCCGCAGGGGTATTTTATCTCAATGGCCTCAGTACTTCCATCATGGATTGGGCTAGTATAAAAGATTCGGCCACCGAAATTGCTCGCAGCTTGAATGTGGGAGATTGGGTTGTATTTGGCCCTCATATCGATCCCGATTTAGCTGAGGTGGTATTATTAGAAATCCTGGAGCGTAATAGCGGCCTCAAATTGGGCAATGGATTTGAAATCGCATTTCATCCTTTGGTATTGGATCAACATAATTTCTCCAATATGAGTAATGAGATGAAAATGTCCCATAACCTGATTGTAGATGAGGTGGAGCGCATTCTCGATATTAAGAAGAAGAATGAATTTGGCTCCAATCACATCAACTATCAGAATCAAGAATCAGAGTTAAAAAGAATTCAAGATAAAATCAAGGAGCTGTGGATTCCCATGTTGAACGACATGACCCGAGAGACCTTTATGGAGTTTATGCAATTGAGTATGCATAATGGCTTTTTAGATGCTTATGGCCATTTGCGTTTGTCGACGGAAACTCGGGTAAACTGGAGGCGTTTTTTTAAGCTAGTCCTCCAGTTTGGAATCAAATCAGAATTGAGAGGACTATTAATTCAGCAGCAAAATCGTTTGGCAGTGTAGATAGATCATTGTCAAGGGGAGGAAGGAAAACTCCTACGGGAGGATAACCAGAGTTTTGCTCTACTCAATCCAAAACCGGCGCTTGGGGAGGCGCCGGTTTTAAAGAGACGATTCTCCTACTAACCCCCTGTAGGAGATTCCAGGGAAAGGCGGCCTTCGGGTCGTCTTTCTTTTAGATTTTGGTTCATAAAAAAAGGCCGGTTTTTACCGGCCTTTTTGATTTATCTGTAAAGCTTATGCTTCTGCTTCGGAATCTCCTTCCTTCAGGGCTTTGGCTTGCTTTTCAACCTCTACTTGAATTTCAGAATTTTCGCCTTCCGTTTTCAAGCTGATTTTGATGGTATCACCTTCTTCAATTTCCGAATTGATGATTTGCTCTGCTAATGGATCTTCCACGTATTTCTGAATGGCTCTAGCCAATGGGCGAGCGCCAAATTTTTCGTCGAATCCTTTATCAGCGATATATAGCTTCGCTTCTTCGGTCATTTCAATTTGGTAACCCAAATCATTAACGCGAGCATAAAGCTTCCGCAATTCGATATCGATAATCTTAACGATGTTCTCCTTGCTTAAGCTGTTGAAGAGAATCACATCATCAATACGGTTTAAGAACTCAGGGGCAAAGGCACGCTTCAGAGCAGTTTCAATTACTCCTTTTTCGAGATCACCTTTACTTGAGGTCCGAGCCGAAGTTCCAAATCCGACCCCAGTACCAAAGTCTTTCAACTTGCTGGTACCGATATTAGAAGTCATGATGATAATGGTATTCTTAAAGTCAACTTTGCGACCCAGGCTATCAGTCATATGTCCATCATCCAGAGCTTGCAGGAGTAAGTTGAATACATCAGGGTGCGCTTTTTCGATCTCATCGAGCAGCACTACAGAATAGGGCTTGCGACGAACTTTTTCAGTTAACTGACCACCTTCTTCATATCCCACATATCCGGGAGGCGCTCCCACCAGACGAGATACAGCGAATTTCTCCATGTATTCACTCATATCCACCCGCACCAAATTATCTTCACTGTCGAAGAGGGATTTGGCTAATTCTTTCGCCAATTGGGTTTTACCTACACCGGTAGGGCCCAGGAAGATGAAAGAACCAATGGGTTTCCGGGGATCTTTTAAACCCGCACGGTTACGCTGAATGGCTTTTACGATTTTATCTACCGCTTCATCCTGGCCGATAATCTCTTTCTTCATATCGGCACCCATGCTGGAAAGGCGCTTGCTCTCTTGTTGCGCTACTCTTTGTACCGGAATACCGGTCATCATAGCTACCACTTCAGCAACGTTTTCCTCACTTACGGTTTCACGATTTTGTTTCACCTCTTCTTCCCAACGGGCCTGGGCCTCTTGCAATTGGTTTTCGAGGTTTTTCTCATCATCGCGTAAGCGAGCGGCTTCTTCGTATTTCTGTTTTTTTACAACCTGAATCTTTTGATCACGAATGTCTTCCAAACGTTTCTCGAGGTCCATTACCTCCTTAGGAACATGGATAGAAGTGATGTGCACGCGAGATCCAGCCTCATCCAATGCATCAATGGCCTTATCGGGCAAGTGACGATCTGTTACATAACGGGAGGTGAGGGTAACACAGGCTTTCAGGGCCTCTTCGGTATAATTTACATTGTGGTGATCTTCATAGCGATCCTTAATGTTTTTAAGGATTTGCAGGGTTTCTTCAGGATTGGTAGGGTCTACCATTACCTTTTGGAAACGACGCTCTAAGGCACCATCTTTTTCAATATGCTGGCGGTATTCGTCCAGGGTGGTAGCACCAATACATTGGATTTCACCTCGGGCCAAAGCCGGTTTAAACATATTACTGGCATCTAAAGAACCGGTTGCGCCACCAGCACCAACAATGGTATGAAGCTCATCGATGAACAAAATGATATCATCGTTCTTCTCCAATTCATTCATCAGGGCCTTCATGCGCTCCTCAAACTGTCCGCGGTATTTGGTACCGGCCACTAAAGAGGCTAAATCTAGAGAAACCACGCGCTTATCAAAAAGAACACGAGAAACCTTCCGCTTAATGATGCGTAGGGCCAGACCCTCTGCAATTGCTGATTTACCCACACCGGGATCACCAATAAGCAGGGGATTGTTCTTTTTACGACGGGAAAGGATTTGCGATACCCGTTCAATTTCTTTTTCCCGGCCAACTACCGGATCCAGTTTGCCTTCTTCGGCCATTTTGGTGAGATCGCGTCCAAAATTGTCTAGAACCGGAGTTTTAGTTTTGCCTTCGCTTTTGGCTTTGGATGGTCCACTGCCAAAACGACCGCCTTCGCCACCGGAGCCCGCGAATTCGTCATCCTCATCGCGATAAGGGCTCTCGCTGCGTGGGCTTTTATCTTGATCCCATTCGCTGTCGAACATAGATTGGTATTCTACTTTCACACTATCGTAGTCAATATCATATTTCCGCAGGATACGCGCTACGGGATCATCGTCGTTCCGTAAAATACAGAGTAACAAATGACTGGTGCGTATGGTGCTGGAACCAAAGAGCTTGGCTTCGAGGAAAGTTGTTTTCAGGGCCTTTTCCGCTTGACGGGTTAAAGGCAAATGTTTCTTCGTGCTTACCTGACCGGATACATTGGGAGCGCTAATCGCTTCGATTTGACGACGGAACGCGGCCACATCCACACCGAGATCTTCTAATATCTTAATAGCAGAGCCTTCGCCTTCGCGAATCAAGCCCAGCATTAAATGTTCGGTGCCAATATAGTCGTGCCCCAAGCGGATCGCTTCTTCCTTACTGTAACTGATCACGTCTTTTACACGGGGGGAAAAATTCTCGTCCATAATTTATTCTCAGGAAAATTCTGTTTTGGGAAGGTACTAAGATTATGCCATTAGCAGACCCTCCCATCAAAAGTACTTTATTGGCAATAGGGGCACTCAATAATATAGAGGTTTTATCAACAGTAATGAGTCGAAATTGTGAGTAAAATTAGGTCTTACAGGGCTGGAGAGCCCTTCGCATAAGGTTATATTTGACTTTTGCATAATCTACATTTAAAGTACTGACAGTATGGCTGCAGATGAGCGTATAATTCCGATCAATATTGAGGAGGAAATGAAAACCTCCTACATCGATTATTCGATGTCAGTGATCGTTTCCCGTGCCCTGCCGGATGTCCGAGATGGCTTGAAGCCTGTACACCGCCGGGTACTTTTTGGTATGTATGAACTCGGAGTTCTCTCCAATCGATCGTATAAAAAGTCCGCAAGAATTGTGGGTGAGGTCTTAGGTAAGTTTCACCCTCACGGCGATTCTTCGGTGTATGACACAATGGTGCGGATGGCCCAGCCCTGGAGCCTCCGGTACATGTTGGTAGATGGCCAAGGTAACTTTGGTTCTATTGATGGTGACCCGCCCGCGGCCATGCGTTATACCGAAGCGCGTTTGCGTAAAATCTCCGAGGAGATGTTGGCCGATATCGACAAAGAAACGGTTGATACCCAGCTGAACTTCGATGATACCATTTCTGAGCCCACCGTATTACCTACCCGTATTCCGGGCTTGTTGGTAAATGGTGCCTCTGGTATTGCGGTGGGTATGGCTACCAATATGCCTCCGCATAACTTAACCGAGTCTATTAATGCTATTAATGCCTATATCGACAATCGCGAGATTACGATTGAGGAATTAATGCAGCAGCATATCACCGCCCCAGATTTCCCAACCGGAGGTATTATCTACGGATACGACGGGGTTAAGGAAGCCTTCGAAACGGGTCGCGGTAGAATCGTTTTACGCGGTCGTGCCGAGATTATGGAGGTGAAGGGCCGTGAGGCGATTATCGTTACCGAGATTCCCTATATGGTGAATAAGGCGGAAATGATTAAGAAAACCGCCGATCTGGTAAATGATAAAAAGATTGAGGGTATTGCCGATATAAAGGATGAGAGCGACCGTAAAGGGATGCGCATCGTTTATTATCTCAAGCGCGATGCAGTGCCAAATGTGGTGCTCAACATGCTTTACAAATACACTCAATTACAATCGAGTTTCTCCGTAAACAATATTGCTTTGGTGGGCGGTCGTCCGGTTCAATTGAACTTGAAGGACATGATTCACCACTTCGTAGATCACCGTATTGATGTGGTGATTCGTCGTACGCATTACGAACTACGTAAAGCCGAAGAAAGAGCTCATATCCTCGAAGGTCTGATCATTGCCAGCGATAATATCGATGAGGTAATCCAGATCATTCGTTCTTCTGCCAGTCCTGATGAGGCCCGCGATCGCTTAGAAAAGCGTTTCGAGCTGTCCGAAATTCAGGCTCGTGCCATTGTGGATATGCGTTTACGTCAGTTAACCGGACTGGAGCAAGATAAACTACGCTCTGAGTACGAAGAACTGATGAAGACCATCGAATTCTTGAAGCGTATCCTTAATGAAGAGGATTTACGAATGAGCATTATTAAAGAAGAACTGGAAGAGATTCGTGAGAAGTATGGTGATGAGCGCCGTACCGACATCGACTATGCCGGTGGTTCTTTAAGTATTGAAGATATGATTCCTGATGAGGAGGTGGTAATTACCATTTCGCATGCGGGCTATATTAAGCGTACTTCACTGAGTGAATACCGCAAGCAAGGTCGCGGTGGCGTAGGTCAGAAAGGGGTGAACACCCGGGATCAGGATTTTATTGAGCATGTATTTGTAGCTACCAACCACAATTACTTACTGTTCTTTACGGAGTGGGGTCGTTGTTTTTGGCTGCGCGTATATGAGGTGCCCGAAGGCAGCAAAGCCAGTAAGGGTCGTGCCATCCAAAACCTGATCAATATCCCTCAGGATGATAAATTACGCGCCTTTATTAATACCAAGGACTTACGTGATGAGGAATATGTAAACTCCAATTACATTGTGATGGTTACTCAGAAAGGGGTGATCAAGAAAACCACTTTGGAGGCTTATTCTCGTCCACGTTCCAACGGTATTAATGCCATTACCGTTCGTGAAGGTGATATGCTTTTAGAAGCCAAATTAACCACCGGAAACGACGATATCTTAATGGCCGTGCGCAGTGGTAAAGCGATTCGTTTTAATGAAAATGCCGTTCGTGCTATGGGGCGTAATGCCAGTGGGGTACGCGGGGTAAGCTTGGCCAACGATACTGATGAAGTGGTAGGTATGGTTACCATTCCTGAGGAATTACAAGAAGCGACTTCCATCTTGGTAGTGTCTGAACATGGTTATGGAAAACGTAGCCAGTTGGATGATTACCGCATCACTAACCGTGGTGGTAAAGGGGTGAAAACCATTACTGTAAGCGAGAAAACTGGGGATCTGGTGGCGATTAAAGCCGTTAGTGACGAAGATGATTTAATGGTGATCAATAAGAGCGGTATTATGATTCGCATCGGAGTTTCCGATCTGCGCGTAATGGGCCGTGCTACCCAGGGGGTACGATTGATTAACCTCAAGAAAAATGATACCATTGCTTCCGTTGCTAAGGTTCCGGCCGGCGACGAAGAAGAAGATGTTGAATTTGATGAGAATGCAGGCGAAGCACCGGAAACTAACGGTGAAGCTCCGGCAGAAGATTAAGTTCTAATCGATAGAATAAAGCCTCCCTCTTAAGGGAGGTTTTTTTTTAGCTTTGCTCCATAACTCTGCATGCATGAACGGTAATCGATTGATTTACCTCTTAGTCCTATTTCTCTGTGCTGGAGGCCTAATGGCTCAAACGTCCATTTCAGGTACCATTAACTCTTACGATAAGCTCATCACCCATGGACAGGTGTCTTGCGGAGATTCTGTGGTAACGGCCGGTTTAATGAATTACAATGTGGGCGACCTACTGATGTTTTACAATCCGGGGGATGCCAGTTTTGTTACTACCGATAATGTCGGTTTTGGGGATAGTATTAGTCTTAATCATAGTGGTAAATTCAAGTTTGCCTACGTTACTGTTGCCAATACTCCACTTATTCAAGTTGATCGTCCTTTAGGTCCTGATTTTGGCAACTGGTCCATGATTATTAAGGTGCCCGAATTCGGTTTTGTTGAATCTACTGGAACCCTTACTGCACCAGCATACAATAATGGGACCGGCGGTGTATTTGTATTACGTGCCGAACGCTTCAAGTTTACAGCTGATATTGATATGGATGAAAAGGGCTTCAAAGGCGGTTTTTCATCCAGTAATATGGGGGTGGCCTGCGGAACCTTGGGCTATCGCTTTGCTTCTGGAAATAATGGTGGTGCGCCCAAAGGGGAAGGGATAGGACCAATTCCCAGCTCAATGGCTAATGGCCGTGGTCATGCTATTAATGGCGGCGGTGGTGGAAATAATCACAATGCTGGCGGCGGAGGCGGCGGCGGAGGCGGACCCGGTGGTAACGGTGGTGACGAGTGGAGTGGTTGTGCAGGTAATGTAGCCAATGGTGGCATTGGGGGCCAGGCCATGATTACTTCTCACAGTCGCTTTTTCATGGGCGGCGGCGGTGGCTCCGGTCATAATAATGTTTCAGGTTTAAGCTCCGAAGGGGGCAATGGCGGTGGTTTGGTAATGATTATTGCCGATACCTTGGAAGCCAATGGAGGTGAAGTTTTAGCCAATGGCGGAAATGGAAAGTCTATCCTCAATCAAGGAGCTGAAGGAGCCGGTGGCGGCGGTGGCGGAGGTACCTCTGTACTTTCCTTTAAAATGGTGGTGGGGATGATTGTCTCCCGCATTGAAGGGGGAGATGGCGGAAGTATTAATGGTGGTCAAGCCGGCCCAGGTGGTGGCGGTGGTGGCGGTCATTTATGTGTTTCCGATCCGACCATAGCCAATTACAGTGCTGGCCAGGTACAAGGTTTTCAATTTGGAGGCGACCACGGTAGTTTAAATAATGGTAGTGCTTATGGCAGTACCGATGGTACCATGGGTTCTTTTGATATTACTTTAAATATGCCTTTCCCTAGCCCCTTGGGTGGTGGAGGTGCTGGTGCCGGGGCTAATGTTTTAGGTAACGATACTACAATTTGTTCTGTTGATTCAATTTTACTCAGTGCGCCGGCCGGAGCGATGTCAATTTTATGGAGTACCGGCGATACAGTAGCATCCATCTATGCCTCTAATGTGGGCTGGTATTGGCTGCAATATACCCTGGGAGGCTGTTTATTTATAGATAGCATGAATCTTAAACATTTCGCTGGTGGTAGCGGAACTTTCCTCGGGCCGGATCAAACGCTTTGTCAGGGTGGAACTTTAAGCTTGTCAACTTCCATTAACGGAACCTACCTCTGGAGTACCGGCGGAACTACGAATTCCATTACGGTAAGCAGTCCAGGTTGGTATTGGTTGGATATTACTCTCAATGGCGCTCGATGCCCGGTACGGGACTCCATTTTTATTGATGAAGATGATTTTCATACTACCGCTACCGGAGTAGATACCACCATTTGCGCGGGTGATGTATACCAAAGAATATATCCACCTCAATGGTTGGCCTTCTGGCCGGATGGAACCAGTGGTCAACAGTTTAACTTCAGTGCTTCTGGAAATTATCTCATACGCGTTGAAAACGAAAATGGCTGTGAGCGATTTGATACCTTGGAAATTAGCACCTTCGGATTAGATTCAGTTGTGGAGGTTTTCGAAGAAGTCGATACCATTGCCTGTGCTACGGTTGGCTATCCGGTGGATCTTAGCTTTTTAAATGGATCCGTTCTTTGGGATGATGGACGAACCAGTAAGATTCGTACCCTCTTCCAGAATCGTCGTTATATCGTTACTTATGAGGAGGGCTGCTTGTCGACCAAGGACACTTTATACCTGGAGATTATTGACTGTGATACTTGCGGATTTGCCCTACCGGATGCTTTCTCTCCTAATGGCGATGGCTTAAACGATCAATATTTGATTAAATCGGATTGTGAGTTTGAGTATTATCAGCTCTACATTATTGACCGTTGGGGCGAGGTGGTTTTCGAATCACAGTCGGCGCTTGATACCTGGGATGGTACCTTTAAAGGTAAGGACTGCTCGCAAGGGGTGTATATCTACGATTTACGCTATCGATTGCCCTATAAGCAGCAGAAGCGCATCCAGGGATCCCTCTTCCTTAGGCATTAAGATTCTAAATAATCTAGATTAAGCAGCGGTAAATGCAGGCAGGCTTCTGGAATTAAAGCCTAAATGATAAATTTGCCGCCTAATACCGAATAAACAATTTACCATGGGCAGAGCCTTTGAATATCGCAGAGCAGCAAAAGAAAAGAGATGGGGTAAAATGTCGCGACTCTTTCCGCGTTTGGCCAAAGCCATTACGATGGCCGCTAAAGAGGGGGGAGAAGATCCGGATACCAACTCTGCATTGCGTACCGCTATTGCGAATGCCAAGGCGCAAAACATGCCCAAGGACAATATCGATCGCGCCATCAAACGCGCCAGCGGTAATGATGCGGCTACCTATGTTGAAGTAAACTACGAAGGTAAAGGTCCACATGGGGTTTTGGTTTTTGTAGAATGCGCTACCGACAATACCACGCGTACTGTTGCCAATGTGAAGTCTTATTTCAATAAAACTGGTGGCCAGATTGTACCCACCGGATCTTTGGAATTCATGTTCGATCGCAAAGCCGTTTTCGAAATTGCCAAGCCTGAGGATTTTGATGCTGAGGAATGGGAATTGGAATTAATCGACGCAGGTTTGGAAGACATCGAAGATCATGATGAATCGGTGTATATCTACGGTGATTATACCGACTTTGGAACCTTGTCTACAGCCCTAGAAGAAAGAGGTGTAGAAGTGAAGAACGCCAGTCTTAAGCGCTATCCCACCACCGACGTTGAATTCGACGAAGAACAAACTGCCGAAATTGAAAAGCTTTTAGATAAGCTGGACGATGATGATGATGTGCAGGCGGTGTTTACGAATATGGCTTAGGGGAGACATTAGATTTTAGACAATAGAAATTAGAGGGATCTTTCACAAGGAATAGTGTGGGGTGTTTTTAACCGCGAAGAAGCAAAGGGCGCAAAGTTTCGCGAAGCTTCTAAGTCTAAGTCCCTGCCTGCCGGTAGGCGCGGAGTGCAGCGGGCGGTGAGAGAGTAGTTGGTAGTTGGTTAAGACGATAGATATTAGACTATAGACAATAGTATTTAGAGGGATCTCTCACAAGGAATAGCGTTAGTTCTATTTAACCGCAAAGTTGCGAAGAGCGCTAAGTTTCGCAAAGCTTCTCCATACTCCTCCGCGTCCTTTGTTCCTGCCTGCCGGTAGGTAGGTGCGTCCTCTGTTTCTTGAACGCAGCTGGCGGTGGCAACACACAATTGCCTCTGTGCTCCTCTGCGTCCTCTGTTTCTCTAGCGAAGCGGGCGGTGAAACAACCTACTCTTCCCCCTGATGATCAAAGCTTAAAACCCTTTTTAACTTCCACTCTCCATTTTCCAAGATCCAGAGGTGAGTGAAGCGAGCGGTGCTGCTTTTATGGGCCGAGCGGTTTTTCTTCTGTTGGAAAAAGCTATGCCTACCTCTTTGGATAATACCATAGAGTTCTTGGCCATTGTTCCGATACAGCGGAAAGATCTCCGTCGATTTACGATCCAGTTCTCGCCAGGTTCTAAAGCCTATACCCCGCAAATTTTGAATGGACTGTACAAAGGCTGCTTTGGAATCGGTAATGCCATGCTCATCATGGTAAAACTCAAAATCATTGGCCAGAAGTACCGCTACCTGCTGGGTATCGATATGATTGAAACCCACCTTAAAAAGTAGGCTGTCCTTTTCGAGGATTATAGAACTCAGGCTGTCAAGCTGGAATTCTGTACTTCGGGACTCTCGGCTTGAATTGGAAGCCGGATCACTGGTATTGCAAGCTGAAAGTAGAAATAGGCCTAAGAGAGTAGAATAGAGCGTTTTCATAAATAAAGTACAGACCTGTTATTTCTTTAAGGCCTTCAAGTCCATAATTTTCTGGTTTAACATAGACCAAGGTTTACTAAGAAAGAGAAAGTCTTGCTCGGAGCTACCATTTTCTTCTTTAAAATGAATTGTTAGTTTTTCACGCTTCTTGAATGCCATGCTGATATCTTGGTAATCTGCAGTTTTAAGGACCCAGCTATGTTTTCCAAAAAGAAAGGAATAATAGTGAAAGCTTATTTCTTCCTCATCAATACTAAGGTCAATCAGTAACCAATTATAAAACAAACCTTTAACCAGTGGCTCTATCAGTATCCATAAAATAGGTACGACCCATATGGCATTAGGCCATTTATCGGAGATTAGGGCAATGGCGACAACAGCTAGGAATAAGGCCATTCGCAGATAAAGGTCTCTGCGAAATTCTTTGATTAATTCCAGAGAATCCGGATCTACAACGGAATCTTCTTTTAAAGCCGTATTAGTCTGGGAAAAACTCATGAATCACCTTTATCTGACCAACAATATTTTGATTGAATTCCTCTAAATTCTCAGCGGGAACCCAAAGTTCATCATGGATAAAGCCCCCAACATTTTGGACTTCAAATTGGGCTAAATAGTTTGCTTTAACATCAAATTGGGTAACATATCCGGAGCCACTCGCTTTAACATTCCAATCTTTTGCTATCTGACAGGCATATTCCTCATTTAAAACCGGATAAAAAATAGGTTGTTCCGGTAAGCGTGGCGGAAAGGCTTTCCATCCACTTTCTTTAATCAGTTTTAACTCTTTAGGGCCCACAGGTCTGTAGAGAGTTTTGGTGTCTGTCATGTTTAAAATAATAAGGGCCTTAATTTAATAAGATCAAGGATTAATTCAGCCATTGATAGCCGGGTATGCAAATTTGTTGATCCCGAAATTCAAAAAAGACTCCTATCGATTCGAGTTCAGTGATTAAATCTGAATCCTTTGCAAATAAGACTTCCTCAATTTCTAGAAATTCGGTGAAATCGCCACTGTCATCAATAAGGAGGGCGCTGCTTTCCAGTTCTCTAATGAAGCTACAAGCTTTTAAATCAGAACCATTGATTCTTTTCAGTTGAAAGGGTACTTCTCTAAAAGCTAGAATTTCGAATAGGGCATGCCACTTCACATTATTCATTAAGCTAGACTTGGATTTTTGATGGATTAAGTCTTTAGCTTGCTTAATGCGAGCGGCGCGTTTTTCAATATTCAGCTTTGTTTTAAGCTTGGCAGATTTTGAGGTGCTCATAATTAATTTGAGTTTGTTCTTTACCGATCGTTCTCTAAATCCCGCTTAACATAATTGTACAAGGATTATGAATCATGGTTTTATTTACAATATTGATTAAGAACAGATGGCGCATCAGGATCTCCTAATTCTTGGGTTTGCATTTCAATTTTCATTATTTCTGACGCAAATTTTTAGGTAGGGCAGCTAACATCATCCCAATCTTCATCCATAAACTGAATTAACCAATTCAGAGTATAGATTCTTTCATACACTACTCCGGAATTCAATGCCGCTACTTCTTCTCCATTTAAATGAGCATTAACACAAGCCCAATGATAGCGGTAGTACAGATCATTTTGATCCAGAATTTCCTTTTTAGAACGTAGTGCATGCTTTTTTTGAATGAATTCCTTTGGATCTTTTTCAAAGATGAAGGGATAGCTTTGCGGCTCAATTTGGTTTAAATCGACGAGGGTATCGGCGGGACCTAAATCATCAACAATACCTAAGGCCCAACAAAGGGTCCAAATGGCCTCACATTTCCAGGTCATTTGAGTTTTAAGACTCTCTGTAGGATTGTATAAAAATGCATTTTCATTGTCCGTTACAAAGGCTTCTAGCTTATATTTCGCGATCTCCTGAAGGGCTTCTTTGTTGTTAATGTTTCCAAAAGCAACGTAATTGAGTAAAGCTAAAATAACCGTTCGTGCGGCGATTTCTTTCTCATCTCTGACTTGTACTAATTCCTCCGATTCTACATAGGGTAAATGATTAATGTAGGGGATACTGGCCCTGCTAAGCAATTCGATACTCTCTTTCTTACGCCTAATTTGGTCTGGGTATACATCTTCATTAGGAACTGCTTGTTCTTTATCATCATCTTCCTTGAGTAATGAATCATCCGGATAGATTTCAGAATGGCCTTCGCTATTTAGATGAAGTTCGAAATCCGGATTCAGTAATTGAGGAATATTACCGCGCCCCGTAAATTCATTACTCTGACTAAATATTAGGGCTAGCTTTTCTTTGGGTAGATCATCTAATAGAGCCTTTAATTTGGAGGATTTTGAATCTGAGCATAAAACAGCTATTTCGTAAAAAACCGAGTCAATTTTATCCAAAAGGCTCTTTTTAGCTTCTTTAGATTTAGCGGAAATGCCCAATATATAACCGTAAAGACCCTTTAGGTTTTTGGCCATGGCTGAGGTGTCTGCCTTTAGATCCTCCTGAGGATTTCGGTTTCTAAGAGAAAATTGAACCTGCGTTTTTCTTTTTAAGAAGCCACCTTTCTCGGTAAAGGAAATGGCTTTGCCTTCCGATAGGGCTTTTATTTCTATCTCAGGATCCCGAAAATGTTTAGCAATTAGATTAAGAAGATCCTTTTCTAAATCTTGATTAGCATAAAGTGTACAAGGATTATGCATGATGGTTTTATTTACAATATTGTTTAAGAACAGTTGGCGCATTAGGATCGCCTAATTCTTGGGTTTGCAGCAAATCGGCGCATCCTTCTTCCAAATAGCCTAAATCATGACGCGCATATAATAACTGGACTATCGCTTCTTCAAATTTTTCTTCTTCTTCGAGGATCTCGGCTTCGGCATTGTACTCTGCGGAAGTCTTTAAATCACAGGATTGCAGACAGATTAAAAGCAGCAGAGAATAGATCCTGAAATTCATTGTACTTTGAATATTCGATAAATTGTTAATAAAGGTGCTTAAAAGGGATTCTAATCCCAATTAGTTTCTTCCCACTGTTTTGTATTACTGCTATAGCGCTTTTCAATCCATGAACTTGACCAGTAATTCAAATAATAGTATTGATTTACAGTGTCTATATATACTGAGTTTGAGTCATAGCTAAAGTTTATCAGATCCTTTTCCTCCTTACAATAGAGTAAACCTGTTAAGTCTGAGGTGCTTGTAGGTAATCGCCCTTCCTTTTTTTGGAAGGCCTCAATGCGTTCTATCCATTTATGGGCTTGCCATTTCTTCTGTAAGTCAGAACTCTTATATCTGGTAAAAAAGAAAGTTGGGATAATAATGCTTAGTATAATTAATTGTATAAAAACAGCTATAATCTTAAGAAATATATTATTCTTTGATTTTAAGCCACTCAGAATTAAATCAATAAAAAGTCCAATTATTCCTAAGATAAAGGCATAAAGTCCAATGATAACTGCATAAGGGTAGCTAGGATTGCTGAAAAGCCAGTAAAGAAATGAAATCCCACTACATATCAGTAGGAGATTATAAAGGGATTTAAGTTGGGGCATGGTTCTGTTTTACGAAGGATTAATAAGCAATACTACTATTCTGTGCTTTTCACTTTGTTTTTAAGATCGGTTTTCAAATTCTTTAATCTTTTTAGCTCTTTTTGCTTCAGTTCAATAAGGTATTGAATTCTATCTTCCTCTTTTAAATGAGATGTTTCCTGAAACTCTAAGAACTCCTCGGCCTCGGATGAATGCAATTTTTGCTCCTCTTTAAGGAGAAGAAAAAAGGTGTAGATTTTCATTTGAGAATTGTAAGAATAATAAGGGTCCTCTGAATTAAAGATTCTTATCGGCTCGCTAATATTTTTCAGTTGATCGCCTTGTTTTAGTTGCAGCCAAAATCCAGGACAATCAGCACATTTTCTAGTTATAATTAATTGAGAAAAGGCATGTGCCTCTTTAGGGCTAAGGCCTTTCTTCAGCAAACGCTTATATTCTAGGCTATCTAATTCGTAATCCAATTGATTGGTGCGAAGGTCTGTATTAAAAAGAGCGGAGTCATTGAGCAGAAAATAGCTTGGGGCTGATCCGGTATAAGCTATTGGTCCATAACATAGATAGGGACTGATGAAATAGTAAAAATAGTGGCCATCCAGACTATAAATATGACAGCTGGAATTCCAAAATAAATCGGGGAGGCTACTTAGAGTATCTCTTCGACCTAACCAATAACTTGAGAAATGATAGGAGATGCGCAGATCCGAATTTTGGTCGATTTTTTCTTTTATACTGTCATTATATCTCTTGTAGTCAATGCTTTTGAAATAAGTTTTCTGGCCATCAGCCTCAAAGGCTAAAGCTAAAAGCAGTAAAAGGTAAAGGCGAAAAATCATGGGATTTTGGTCTTGGCGGTTTCAAGCTTTAAGAACGGGATTTATATAAGAAAAGCCAAATAGCAGCCCAAGGCGAAAATGCCTAAATTCACTGTTCTGGATGGATGAGATCTTGATGTAAATTGTCAATAAAGGATTGAGTGGAAAGCTGCTTTAATCCTCTTCAGGAAACCTAAAGAATAGAGTATCATGAGTTGGGATATCGTACTTTTTAATTCAGAGGAGAAAATTGTGAAGATAGAAGAGCTGGATGAAAGCAAATTGCTGCCTTGTGATTTTAGTGCTATTCTGGAAGCTTCATTTAATAAAGTGATAAAAGATGACAGGCATCGCAGCATTGAAGGGGAGGGCTATTATATCGACTATTTTGCACATGATGAAGCGGTAAGCAATATGATGCTCAGCTTATATGGTGAAAAGGGACTCTTCGAATTAATAAAGTTGGCCAGAAAGCACAATTGGCAAATATTTGATAGCAGCCTTGGTGTTATGATTGACCTAGAAAAACCAGAAAATAATGGCGATAAGAGGCACCGGAAATATTTATGGCAGATATTAAAGCAATAAAGAAAGGGCCGTAGTTTTTCAAAGCTTTTTTACTAAAATGGGAGCTAGGACTAGCTAAAGCTTTAGCTTCATCTCACATCGAATTTAGTACACTCGACCTATTTTAGTATATTTGACCTAATGTTTTGCGCACCAGAAATTAGTCATTTAGAGTTTACTAAAAGGGCCGAAGATCAGGTCATTCCATATGATCTTTTGCTTTTAGCCGATGAAAGCATCCCAGCGATTAATAGCTACATTCATTTCTGTGAAATATACCGGATAAAGATTTCTGCCGAGATCATAGGGGTATGTGCTATTCAAAGGCTTGACTCAAAATCCCTTGAAATTAAAAACCTGGCGCTAATCGAAGCTTACCGGAATTCGGGCATTGGAGCTTGGTGTATTCAGCAGCTGGAAGCTCATTTTTCCAGCCAATTTCTTTTTGTGGCTACCGGAGATGCATCATTTGCAGCACTGAGATTTTACGAACGAAATGGTTTTAAACGCTCTTCCATCCGCAGGAACTTTTTCCTTGATAATTACGAGCAGGCCATTTTTGAGAATGGTATTCAACTCAAAGATCAAATCCTTTTAAGAAAAAGAGTGTCTTAGTTTATAAGGCCTTTAATTTCAATAAGGTATTAATAATCATCCTTTTATTCTACTAGAATGACCAAACAAAACCAAATCTTCGCCCTTCTAAAATCCATCGCTTTTATCGCTTCTTATTTAATCTTCGGAGCGATACTGGCACAGCTAAAACCTTTCTTTCCACCGCAATATGAGCGCTACGCTCAGGGGCTGGTAGGTACCGCTGGGGTAATGCTTACAGTAGGCTTATTCCTCAAATTGGAGAAGAAGAGCCTCAGGGATTATGGCCTGAATTGGGAGAAAAGCACATTTTCCAAATTCAGTATCGGACTCCTTTTGGGGATAGTTCTGGCAGGGGGAATGTTATTTTCTCAAATTTCCTTTAGTGATTTAGAGCTTGTTTTAAATGATGAAGTTTCGCTTTTTCCATTTTTACTTTGGTCCTTGGCCTTTGTGCCTCTGGCTTTTATGGAAGAGGTGGCCTTTCGATCCTATCCACTTCTAAAACTCAATCAGGCCTTTGGTTTTAGAATCACCCAGATCATCTTGGCGATCTTATTCGCCGTTTACCATATGTTGATGATGTGGACTCCCGAAGCTTCCTTATTAGGTCCCGGGATATGGGCTTTGGCTTATGCATTAGCCGCAGTGCGGTCGGGGGGAATCGCTCTGCCAACTGGATTGCATTTCGGACTTAATTTTGTGCAATCTGTTATTGGCGGGCAAAAAGGAATAGATCCGATTTGGACCCTAGATTATCCTGCAAATGTTTCAGAGTCTGCCATTGAGGCCAATAATCAATTCGGGATCGGTCTTCATATTCTGCTTTTAATTTGCTGCATTATCGCAACGGAAGTTTATGTGCGGAAGCAGAAGGCTTAAGCCTAATGAAGTTCATTAAATTGGCTCTCTAGTAATGCATTTTTAGCCTTAAGAGTGATGGCGGTTCTAAGTTTCGTATTGACATAATTGTTTTCGAGTCTAATTGCTCCATCAGATAGTTCGCAGCTATTCCTTTGGGTCAAGAGTTAGAAATTCAGCTAATCAATACCAATGTCTGCTGTTAAGCTAATTACTTTGAAAAAATACTGGGTGAAAGAAAGAAATCAAATCATAGGCCTTTTGGTGTTAATAGGATTAGGATCATTTCTCACCTATCAATGGGCTCAGTTGAAGTATTCCACTTTTATGTTAAAAACTATCCTCTTAAATGCTTTGGCACTAGTAGGGATTGGGTTTTGGATTTGGTCTACAATCAAGGGATTGAGCAACTATAAAAGGACCAGACTGAAATCACATTTGATAGCTCCGTTCATAGGTCTTTTCTTCATCCTTCTAATCGTTGGAATTAATGAGAGCATTGAAGCGGAGTTCGATAAGCCGACCTTAATTCGGGCCTATTATGATGGAGATTATAATGGTGTGCATATTGACTTTAAAACTGATGGGACCTATATAGTAGATGCGCATGCCATTGGATTAAGCGAATTCAAGTATGGAGAGTACAAACAAGATGGAAATCGCATGATCTTGAATGGCGAGGAGAAGGATCGGTCCCTCGAATCCGATTTATTGGAGATCAGAGATATTGCAGAGGGGGAAGGGGATCAACTGGAAGGAGCTTATATTTTTCAAATAGACTCGAAGGGGGAGGAGCTAGATCAAGCAATTCGTTTTAGAATAGTAGAAGACAATAGGAAATGAAATTCCTAAGCCATTCACGGAATTGATTAGAAAGCGCTTATAACTTAGCAGCTCTTATCTAATTTTAAAGAACATGAAGAAAGCTCTGATTTTTCTGGTCCTCATTTTAATGGTATTAAGTTCCTGTGTTGGACCCCAAAGTGAGAATGAGAAGAATCCTCCTTCGACTTCAAATAACCAGGCGGATCAAAATTTTAAGGAGGTTCTGGCAGAAATAAAAAGCTCTGAGATTTACGAGAAATCAGAAAATTGGTTGGCACGGGGTTTAAATCCATCTGACCAAAAAGTGATTCGAATTTTACGCAGGGCAACGGATGATTTTCTCGAGAAATTGGAGACCATCTATTTCTCCAATGAATCACGCCCTACTAAGCAGCGACAGATTTCTCGAATTGTTGATGAACTGCCTTGGGATGAACTTGATACGGAAGAATGAGAGTTTATGGCTGATAGCTTAGCACCTGCCATTGAGGCAGCGGGATTTAATCCCTGGGCGATCTTTTAATGTCTACTGATATTGAGGGTTTCAGAGCCCAATCGGATACGTAATTACCAGAAATACTGTTGTAGAAAATAAACCTAATGCTATGAGTCCGAAACAAGAGTTAGAATTGATCCTTTCCAAGGAATATGAATCGGAAGACGGTGATTTATTCCAAGTAGAATTAATGGAAGGAATGACGGATCATGAAATAGAACAGTTTAAATCTCAACTTCCAAACAACAGCATCCCGCCAGAAATCGAAGCTTTATTAAGGTTCTCTAAAGGATTTGATTTTTTCGGACTGGATGAAATTCGCTTTGATGCCTTTGGATATTTCGGATTTGAGGAGATGTTCCCCTATTCAATTCAACTGGCAGGAGATGGATTTGGGAATTTTTGGATTTTAGATATTGATTCAAAAGGTGGTTGGAATTCAGTCTATTATGTTTGTCACGATCCGGCCGTTATTATAAAGCATTCCGAAAATTTATCTGAATTCATTAAGCATCTTGATGATTTTGGGCAAAATATGGGGCAATCCTATTTGGATAATATTCATGACAAGACGGTATGGGAAATTTGGAATGAAAAAGTCGGCTTAATGGAAAGCAATAAAAAGGAATACGACTTTGAAAAGGGATCAATTGAACTACCAGAAAGCTTTTTCGTAGCAGATTTGTCGGAAGCGGAAATTGGAAGTGGTTTTCCTTGGGGGAAATCAGGTCCGAAGCCCAAAATTATTAGGCCCAATGATGAAGCAATTTGGATAGTTGAGCAGCGACTAAAACAAGGTTTACTAGCTAGGCTTTTTAGAGGAAATAGATAAAACTCAAAGATGAATCCCAAAAACTATAAAATCCCCACTATCCTGGCTGTATTGTACTGGATTCCGGCTACCCTCTATTTGTTTTCTGACGCCGGTACCGGTTCCAATAGCTTTTTAGTCCCAGGCTGTATTTTGGGTTTTGCCTTCGGCTATGGAGGTAGTTTGCTCTTAGCATTGCTAGGGCAATTGATCAATTTGATAGTGCTGATTTTAATTGGGAGCTTGCTTTATGAGCCTATACGAAGAATGAGGGCAAATGAAAAGTAGATTCAATGTTTTTAGGGTACTAGCAATCTTTGTATGTACGTTTTTATCCCCTGCATTGCCTATTGGTATTATAAGTGGGACAAACTTGAGTTTTGAGGAGCAATTCGCTTGGACCCTGTTTTTTAGCATATTGATGCTAACTACGTTTATCTATATATGGACCTTGTTTTTAACTCGTTTGGTCGTGATTCAAATAGAAGGTCAAACTCTGATATTTAAAAATCTGATTAGCCGAAGTGAAAAGAAAATGGAGATCTCCGAGAATTTGAAAATAAAGTACTCTGCATGGTTTGATACCACGGTTTTTCTTTTGTTTAATCAAAAGGTTCGAGTAACAAATAGCCTATATAAAAACCTAAATGAGCTAATTGAAATTATTAAGGAAGAGACTAAATGAGCTTATTTCCTCAATCGCAGGATCATGAAGGAAAAACAACAAATAAAACATAGCGATTACATCTTTACGATTAAGGAGTTTTGGAGCCCTAGTCAATGCGAGGATTTTATAGCAAAGAGCGAAGCTCTGGGCTATGAGCAGGCAAAAGTTCAAACCGCAATTGGCGAAAAGCTTGTTGAAGCGGTTCGAAATAATCAACGCGTATTGTTTAGGGATCGTGAATTGGCGGCCGAATTATGGTTGCAGGTGAAGCCCTTTGTCCTTTCCAAATTGGGTAATAGCATCGCCATTGGTTTAAATGAGATGTTCCGCTTTTATAAATACCAAGCTGGCCAAGAGTTTAAAAAGCACCGTGACCAAAGTTTTATTCGAAACGAAAGTGAATCGAGTTATTTTACATTTATCATATATCTGAATGAGGGATTCTTAGGAGGGGAGACCGAATTCAAGGAAGTGAAAATCATCCCTAAAACTGGAGATGCGCTGCTCTTTTTCCACGATCTGGAGCACTCGGGTAATCCTATAGATGAAGGCGCCAAATACCTGCTTCGAACGGATGTGATGTACCGATTGGAATAGTTTGCATTGCTTTTAGAGCGCATTGAGATCTATATAAGTGCCATTGAATCGTTTATCGGAGCACAGTGATTTGAAAATAGCCAGAGAGTTGTATTAATTATAGCAATGAGTAAGACACCAAATTTTGGAGTATTTAATGATTTCTGGAATGGATTTCCAAATCATTTACCTTTCATGACTTTAATTGAAACTCCCTACCAGCCGGAAGAATGGAATCTTACCAAAAGTATTGAAAGACTTGATCATATTGTTTCTGAAAGCTCTGGTTCTCAAATAGCAAATGGAATCAGACTATTGCTAAAAAACGAAGATTGGAGGCCACATTTAGTTGCTGCCTTGGCAATTCTAAAAATTGACAAAGACTTACAGTTTGAATTGAAGTCTAATTTATGGTCTCGTCTAAAGTCTGGATCTTGGGTAAGTCCTCAAATTCTGGTAATTCTTTCCCTTATCGATTCTGAGTTTAATTTAAAGGCAAAGGAAATTTGTGAAAATGGATTTGAGATTTCCTATTCCGAAATGCCGATGCACGAACATCATTTCGCAAGAGGACCAGCAGGTCTAAGGGTTGATAACAAGAAAGTTGTTGCTTCAGTTGAATATCTTCTGAATGGAGTTATTATCGATTCTAGAGAAAATGATAATGGTGGCTCCCTAGCAAAAGGTTGGAAGGAAAACCTTTTTAAATTGATTGATAATAAGCGGTTTAAGATTAAGAAATAAGATCACTGGCCATTTCTATGTTCCAAGAATTCTGCCTAAACAATCCATTTCCCAATTCTGGTTGGCGGCTGGGTAATTTAGTTCGGGATTGTCTATTGACTTGGTTAATAGTGACTGCAATATTCATAATCGCGAAAAGAAGGAAACCTAAATTACTTTAGATGTCAGTTAGGCAGAAGGCATAATAGCAAGATGGATTAAGGAATTTAAATATCTAATACTCTGATTGGACTTAATACCAAAGCCTTTCATTTGTAGTAGTAAATTACCTTTACGAGGGGAGGTGAGCTTGAAAGAAAGCTTATATTCAAGATTAAATCCTTAAAAAGAAAGCCATGAAATACATTTATTCCTTTTTATTTCTTGGAATATTGAGCTCATTAATTTCCTCTCAATGTAATTCAGAATTGAAAAATTATTCTGTTGGGTTTAAGGAGATAAAGGCTAGTTCATTTTCTTTTCTGGACAGCGCGCTAAATGAGGTTAGGATTGTTGGATATGGTGAAGATACTCACGGTACTGCGGAATTCACATTATTGGCAGAAGAGCTAATGGCCTATTTAAAACAGGTTCATGGCTTCAATATCCTCATTATAGAAACTGGATTTGGTGAAGGGAAATATCTAAATGATTACATCCAGGGTAGAAGAGATGATTTAATAAACATTTTAAGAGAACACAATTCATCTTGGAGGTATCAAACAAAAGAGTTTTGTCATTTAATGAATCGGTTGAAGGAATACAACAAAAGCCATTCAGATAAGATTTATATATACGGTTGTGAGATGCAGTATGTTATTTCAGATGTCAATAGAATTCGAGAATACCTTAGTTTGGTAGATTCTGATTATGAGATATATGGCTTTGAAAAGCACTTGTGGCAAGCAATGGAAGAAAGTGAGAAAAGCAATTATTACATTTCTTACACTAAATTAAAAAGACACTTTTCCGATAGTTACGAAACTTTTGTAAGCAAGACATCAGAAAGAGAGTTCATCTTGGCCTATCAGCATATTGCGGTATTGGGGCAATTCGTATCTGCGATTATTCAAAGTACTGAGCAAAGAAAACATGACTTCAGGGATGTTTATATGGGGGAAAATATTCAGTGGATTTTGAATTACCACGGAGAACAGTTAAAAGCACTTTATTGGGCGCATAATGCCCACGTTGGAGATTGGGTTGATAATGGAATTGTGGACGTTGCCGGACATCAACTAAGGAAAATGTATGGAAACGCTTATTTTAATATAGCAACCGATTTTGGAACCGGGGAGTTTTTAGCTTTTTCACAAGATTTCAAAATGGAAACCTATCGTTACGATAGCGTTTTCGAAAACACCTTCACAAGGTGTTTGCAAAATTTAGGAAGCCCGAACACCTTTCTCAATATCCGCAAAGCAAGAGAAAACCAGAATTTAGCCGAATATCTGAATTCAGAATTCACCACAATGAGTGGTGCGGGGGCTCAAGCCAGAAAGAGTAAAACGGAAACAAAGGAGATTGGAAAAGCATTTGATGCTCTTATATATCTAAACAAATCCAGTAAAATCAACTGGATGGAATAATGAAGCTTGTACAGGCTGGGCTAGCCTTATTTGGGTCTTTCAGCGCGGAACTCGTGACTACGTGCCACCTATAGCTTCTAAGTATTATTTGAATGCTGGAGAAAGCTACAATGCTTAAGAAGGTTATTATCCGCACAATCTAGGTTTCGATTTCTCCAACACCCAGTTCAGTTTTATCAGCGCTGCTCGGCCTATATCCAAATTTAGATAAGCATTTCCCTTCGTTGATAGCTTCATGTAGGGGAAGACGAATATTGAATGCTAATCCAGAGTAAAACAGTTTATAGTGGTTACCAATTTTTGGTAAATTTGATTCAAAGCAGGCACCATGAAAAATACCTCCGTTTCCTTAGGGACTTATTTTGATCACTTTGTTCAAAGTCAAGTTTCCGAGGGTCGATATAAGAATGTAAGCGAAGTGATGTAAGTCCCCCAAAAAATCCAACAGTTTAAAAGTGTGTAAATTTAAACTGTTGACTATGAAAAAATCAAGATTTAGTGAAAGCCAGATCAGCCAGGCTTTAAAGGAGCATGAGGCTGGTAAGAAAGTACAGGATATCTGCAAGGAGTTAGGTATAAGCGCCAATACTTTTTATATCTGGCGCAAGAAGTACGGGGGCATGGATTCAGCAATGCTACGCAAGTACAAGGAGTTAGAGCGAGAAAACACGAAGCTAAAGCAGATGTATGCGGATTTGAGCTTAGACCACAGGATCCTTAAGGATGTGGTGGAAAAAAAGCTCTAGGGCTCTGTCAGAAGAGGTTTTTAGCAAAGCAGATTAAAGCGGATTACGCTGTCAGTACTGCCAGGGCCTGTAAAATCATTAGCCTTGAGCGCTCTGGATATTACTATATATCCAAGCGAGACGATAAGGAGGTAGAGGAAAAGCTACGCTGGTACGCGGAGCATTATCCTGCGCGTGGCTGCCCATTTTATACCAAGCGTATTCGTAAAGAGGGTTATGCCTGGAACAAGAAACGTATCCGCAGGGTGTACATCAAACTGGGGATGAACAAGCGCAAGAGGAAATGGAAGCGACGTATTCCTAACCCTGACAAAGAGGTGTTGCTGCAGCCTTTAGCTCCTAACCTATGTTGGAGTGCCGACTTCATGCAGGACCGCTTAGAGAATGGTGTGAAAATGCGTGTGCTCAACATTATTGACGACTACAACCGCGAAGCTTTGGCTTGCAAGGTATCCAGCAGTTTCCCTTCCGAACATGTAGTAGAGCAATTTGAGCAGCTAATAGAGTGGCACGGTAAGCCATTTACCATAAGAACTGATAACGGAACAGAGTTTATGGCAGAAGCCTTTCAAAAGTTTTGCAAACGACATCAGATAAAACACTTAAGAATACAGAAAGGAAAACCTATGCAGAATGGCTTTTGTGAACGCTTTAACCGCACCCTGAGAGAAGACGTGCTCAACGCTTATCTCTTTGAAACGAAGACGCAGATGCAAGAGTTAATCAATCATTGGATGGAAGACTACAATCAAAACCATCCGCATTCTTCTCTTGGAGACATGTCTCCAAGAGAATTTAAACAAAGGCTTATTGCCTAAAATCGATAATTTAGACCTGTTGGAATAATGGGGGACTTACAGTGATCCGGGCTGGACTTCGACTTCTGGAAAATGAAGAGAACAAAGCAATCGCTTTGAAAAGAGCGATAGAAGAAGGTATTGATAGTGGAATTGCTTCTGATTTTGATCGAGATCAGTTTCTTAAAGACTTGAAAAAGTCTGCCGAGAAATCAAATGGCTAACTTTCAAATAACAAATAAGGCCCTTGAAGATTTAGCCAGCATTTGGGATTATACCCTTCAGGAATGGTCCGCTAAGCAAGCAGAGCATTATTACAATATGCTTTTAAATACCTGTCAGCATATTTCAGAAAACCCAAAGCTTGGTAAGAGCTATGAATAAATTACAGCCGGCTTATTGGGTTTAAGGACCAAGAAACATATCATCTTTTATCGACTCATTCCTAGTCAAGCCTTGGAGATAACGAGAATTCTCCATGCACAATTGGATTTGAAGGAAAGATTGAAAACCTAAAGCGGCAATAATAGACTAAAGTCTGCTCTGAACTTAAATAAACTTAGTTGGAATTTAATAGACAGCTGCATCGTCTTAGTCTCCAATTCCCTCTCAAATCTCACTTCTCACATCTCACTACTCCTAAGGGAAATTCCCCCATCCCCAAAAAGGATATTCCCTCTTTTTATGTAAGGTAAAAGCGTAGCTTATTGGTTTTGGGTATTTTAGAGTGATCTTAAATACTGGCATAGTACTCATCTAGCCGCAATTGAATGAAGTATGGAGCTGTCTTCTAAGGATTAACTGAAATTTTGAATTATCCTTAAACGAAGTTCTGTTTTTGTCTGAATAATGAGGGATATGTGGAGTATTTTAAGGAAAACAACAAGTTGGTGGCAAGCTAAAAAAGAAACATTATGACAGGAGCAAGATTTTTAAGAGCAGATTTACATATTCATTCGTATGGTGAGTTCGGCTCTTATGATGTAACTGACCACACAATGACTCCTGAAGCGATTGTTGACAAGGCAATTGAAAAAAACTTGGGAATCATAAGCATTACCGACCACAACGAGATACAGAATGTTAACACAGCACTTAATCATGCCAAAGGAAAGCCTATACTAGTGATTCCAGGTATTGAAGTAAGTACAACACAAGGACATCTTCTTCTGTATTTTGAGACATTCAAGAATCTGCGGGATTTCTTTGGAAAACTAACCATAAGTCCTGACAGGAAAACATGTAATCAAGGTATCGCAGAGTGTTTGGATTTAGCATATCAGCATAATGGATTAGGCGTTCTAGCACATATAGAGCTTGAATCAGGGTTTGAAAAAACAATTGGAAGGTTCGGGCCACAGATAGAAGAAGTAATGAAACACCCGAACCTTAAAGGGTTAGAAATTTCTTCTAAAACTAGTCTAGATAATTATACTGACAAAGACACAGATGATAATCGCAAAAGGTTAATTAAATTAAGGAGAGAGCATTTAGAGTTAGAAGTAAACATTGATTTACCAAAACTCATGTCTTCAGATTCCCACACATTGAACAAACTTGGTGTTAATGCCGATGGTGAAAAAAAACTTACTAGAATTAAAGTTGATGAACTCAACTTTCACTCTTTTAAAATTGCGCTATTAAGTCATGAGTCAAGGATTCGGTTAGAAGATCTTATTCCAGAACAAAGACCCGTTCTACGAAGTATAAAGCTTGATGGTGGCTTACTTGATAATGTAGAGATAGAATTAAGTTCCAATCTAACTTGTATAATCGGGAGTCGTGGGGCAGGAAAATCGACCCTTCTCGAGGCAATTAGAGAAGCATCAGGCAATACTTCCAAAGCGAAGGTTGTCGATTCTGATGTATGGCCACAGGAAATAAAGTTAGTATATGAAGACGAAGCAGGTCAGGTCATAGAATTTAAAAGAGATAAAAACGATAGCCTACAGAACATTTCTGACCCGATAAATGGTATCACCAAAGTTGACATTGAAAGTTACGGACAAGGTGAAACTGCAAGTACAATCCAACATAGTGATGAAAACCCTAGTGTTTTAGTGTCATTTTTGGACTCCTTCTTAGAGCTCTCGATTCTAAAAGCTGAAGAAAAAGACGTAATTGAAAAGCTCATAGAAAATCAAAGTGAATCTAAAAAGCTTCGAATTGAATTACTAGGTCTTCCGGAAACCAAAAAAGCACTTTTAAACGAGCAAAAGAAACTAACCAGTTTACAAAAAGAAAAAGCTGGCGAGCTAGTTAAATTTCAGAACGCTCTTATAAAAGAAAGAGAGATTAGATCATCTCTAATTGAAGATTTAAAAAATCTAATTAAAACCTACCGTGAAATCTTGAATGATAGTTCAACTTTTGAATCTTTTGAGAGTCTATCAGAAGATGAAATCGTAGTAGGTAAAGACTTTTTCAATCGTGTAAAAGAGATTGTTTCAGAGTTTTCGGTAATAGTCAAAGAGAAGTCCAAAGAGCTAAATACTGCCCTTACTGAGAAAGTTGAAGATTTAAAGGCTCAATTAAAATCTTGGTCAGAAAAGGAGAAGGAAATTCAATCTAAAATAGATTCAAAAAAGAAGGAGTTGGAAGACCAAGGCATTCCTTTTGACTTGGGTAAAATCAACCAAATATCAAAAGATATAATTCATTATACGGCTCGGGTTAAAAAGTTAGAAGCTAGCAAAAAGCAACTCGAGCAGTATGAAAAAGAAAGGAAAGAGTTAATTCAACAGAGAAAGTCACTAAAAGACAAAATATATTATAAACGATTTGCATTTGCTCAATCGATAAACAGCAACCTTAAAAATACTCTTGACGGCCTCTTTATTGACGTTAAATTTGAACAAGGTAAATATTCAAATGTCTTTGAAAATGATCTAAAGTCAATGATGGATTGGAGAACTTCTCAAGTCCCAAAATCTCCCCAAGTTGTAAAACAAATAACTCCTTTGGAATTGGTTGAAGCTGCCTTGAAAAATGACCGAGCAAAATTGGAATCTATCCAAGACTCAAATGGCAACCAGCTCCTAACGAGTTCAGAGATATCTACGATGATTCAAAGATTAAAGAACGAACATAGGTATGAAGATTTTGAGAGTATAGAATTTGATGATTTACCAAGTATCACTGTAACAAAGATTTTTAAGGATGATGGAAGTAAAACGATAAGAAACTCCAAAACCATCTCTCAGTTATCTCTCGGTCAACAACAATCTGTTTTACTTGCAATTTTAATGCTTTCTAAGAGCAAGAGACCCTTAATCATTGACCAGCCAGAAGACAACCTTGATAGCGAGTTTATTTTTAAAACGATCGTTATAAATCTCAGAAAAATTAAAGAAGCTCGTCAAGTCATTATTGTTACGCATAATCCAAACATTGCAGTATTAGGTGATGCCGAATTAATTATACCACTTAAAAGTACAAGCGTCAAATCACATGTAATGGGAGAAGGTTCCATTGATCGTGGAGCGACACGAGAGATTTGTTGTGAAATTCTTGAAGGCGGTAAAAGTGCATTCAAACAAAGACAGGAAATCTATGGAATATAAAAAAAAGCCAGCCTCCAACAATGGCTATCCGTAATGCGGGTTTTGGTGGTAAATTGAAAGTAAATGAATATTAGCAAACATATCGGTAGGGGACAGTGAAGTGCTCCTTAATCTCGCACTGCGCATGGCTAAACCGTTATGCCTAACTGAATAATCATAAGAATCGAGGAACTTATAAAAGCAAGAGCTATTTTATCCAAGCTTGACTACAAAACCTTAAGTAATATCTTAGATTCTTAAGTGCCTTGAATCCCTCTGAGTATCAAATCTCACTTCCCACTTCTCACTTCCATCCTCCAGGAAAATCCCCCATCCCCCAATAAGGATATTCCCTCTTTTTAAACAAGGTAAAAGCTCAGCTTATTGGTTTTGGGTATTTTGGGCTGGTACTAAATGCTGGAATAGTACTGATCTAGCCGCAATTGAATGAGGTATGGAGCAGGGTACTAAGGATTAGCTGAAATTTTGAATTATCCTGATATGAAGCTCTGTTTTTATTTGGAAAATGCGGTATATGTGGAGTATTGGTAAGGATAAAAACAAGTTGTATGCCATGCAAAAAAAGCCGCCCGCACTATTAGCGCATTTGGTTTTTTTGCCGACACACAGTTAAAAGCTGAAAGAGTAAAATGAATGAGAACAAAACATAAAAGTCAAGTATGTGGCCAGTAATCATTGGAGCGGGTGCTGTTGCTCTTCTTCTAAAAGCACTATTTGAAAATGAAAAAGATACAGGCAAGGAGATGAAGAAACGCATCTTTATCAGCTTTGCCATAGAAGATGAGAAATACAGGGGTTATTTGGTGAAACAAGCCAAAAACGAAATGTCGCCTTTCACATTTGTAGATATGTCAGTGAAGAAGCCATGGGACGAGAAAATTTGGAAACAGAAATGCCGTTCCAAAATAAAGTCATGTGACGGGATGATAGTCCTTTTAAGCAAAAATACTTGGCATTCGAGTGGCACACGTTGGGAAATAAAATGTGCAAAAGAAGAAGGTTTGCCAGTAATCGGAATGCACATCAAAAAAAACGATCAAGGAGCAATTCCACCAGAATTGAGGGGTAAAAAAGTAATCACATGGTCTTGGGATAATTTAGCCAAGGTCATTAAAAGGATATAAAATCATGGGTATTTACAGTAGTGCAGAACTAAAAAGTATTGCAACAAAAAAACAGAGGTTATTTGAAAAAAAAATGTTTAGCGCTAGGGATGTTCCAGTAACAACAAAATTTGACATTTTTTTATCCCATAGTTTTCTAGACAAAATGGAAGTTCAAGGACTTTATCAGGAGTTGACAGATTTTGGATACTCTGTTTATGTTGATTGGATAGTGGATCCTCACCTTGATAGGACCAGGATTACTAAAAAATCTGCAACTCTTGTAAGAGATAGGATGAAAAATTCCAAAACGCTTCTTCTTGCTATTTCTACAAATGTCGCAATGTCTAAATGGATTCCTTGGGAACTGGGGTATGTAGATGGTAATACAAATAAATGTGCAATCATACCTGTATCAAAGGAAGGTACTCCTCCAAAGTCATTCAAAGGTTCGGAATATCTTATTCTATACCCATTTATAAAAAAAAATACCCCTGAAAGGCACCAACGAAGATAAACTATGGGTTATCGAGAGTGAGTTTTCGTATTCACAATTCGATTCATGGTTTAAATCAGGGGTAATTATAGGGAATCGAAGCGTAAATATTTTCACCATATGAGAAAAGCACTTGTAATAGGAATAAACAACTACTCTACAGCCGAATTGTATGGGTGTATCAATGATGCTTCTGCTTTTGGAAATACATTGGAAACTAATGGAGATGGCTCTCCAAATTTTGATGTTCGTCTACTAACTGATGTTCCAACAAAAGGAGAATTAAAAGGACACATCAAAGAACTATTCGCTGGAGATTGTGAAACGGCTTTATTCTATTTCTCTGGTCATGGATTTTTTGATGATACTGGAGGTGGAATAATCGTAACTCCTGACTTTAAAGCAAATGATGAAGGAATTTCAATGGATGAAATCTTGAATATTGCAAATGAATCAAAAGCCAAAAACCGTGTTATAATTCTTGACTGTTGCCATTCAGGAGCATTCGGCACACCCAAATTAGGTGGTAATCAAAACGCTCAAATCGGAGAAGGGGTCTCAATTCTCACAGCGAGTAAGGAAGACGAGCCTTCTATGGAAGTTAACGGACACGGTGTTTTCACAAATCTTTTGTTGGATGCATTGCAAGGCGGAGCAGCAGATTTGAGAGGTCATATTACACCAGGTAGCATATACTCCTACATTGACCAAGCTTTGGGTCCATGGGATCAAAGACCGGTATTTAAAACAAACATCACCCGCTTTACATCATTAAGAACAGTATCACCCCAAGTTTCGCCAGAAATTCTTAGAAGATTAAATCAATACTTTACATCGCCTGAAGAACAGTTTCAGCTTGATCCATCATTTGAGTTCACTAATGACCCTGCTATTGAACATGAGTTTGCAGAACCTTATGCAAATGAGAATAATGTTGTTGTCTTTAAGGATCTACAAAAGCTAGCAAGTGTTGGATTAGTTGTTCCAGTTGATGAACAACATATGTATTTCGCAGCAATGCATTCAAAAACATGCCGACTCACAGCACTGGGTTATCACTATTGGCGACTAGTAAAAGACAAAAGAATTTAAATCTTAAATAAAAATATCATGGCAGAAAAAAAAGTAGTTTTTATAGCATTTGCAATTGAAGACGAAAGACAGAGAGACTTTCTAAAAGGTCAATCCCTTAACACTAAATCACCTTTTGAGTACATTGATATGTCTGTAAAAAAGGCTTACGACTCAGAATGGAAAGAAAAAGTAAGAACAAGAATTAAACGTTCTGATGGAGTGATTGCTTTGGTGAGCAAGAATTCATTGACATCAAGTGGCCAGAAATGGGAAATTCAATGCGCAAGAGAAGAAGGTAAAAAAGTTAGAGGAATTTGGGCTTACACAGACGACAGAACAAACCTCGAAGGAGTTTACACAAGAGTTTGGACCTGGGACAATATCAAGGAATTTATTGATTCACTTTAATTCCTTACCCTTCGCGTCCAAACACCAATGGTAGTCGCTCAAATCAGCCGCACAATCCAAAACTTGCCAAAGAGTATGGCCGCCCAAAAGCTTATAGAAAAGAAATTGAAAAAGTATGTGTTTACAATATTTTAGAGAAGCAAAATTGGGTTCAGTGGTATTTGGAAACATTAAACTATAAATCAAAATTCGAAGCAATCTGACAGTGTAGGGATTTGAAATCCGCTATTTCTCAAATTTATTATTGGTTACATTAATTTGATATGACAGAGGATCAAAAATATACTGCCAAGGAATACCGTGAACGACATAGGTTTTGGGCAGATAAAACTTTGACACAATTTGGGTTTGCCAATAATTTCTTTCTTGTAGTGGCAATTGGAATCTTAGGGTTTATCTTGAAAGAATTAGGGACAAATGTGAATATTAGGTTCACGCTACTCGATATTGATTGGGATATCACATTGTCAAGGCTATCAGCCATACTAGCTTTTATGTCAATTTGTTGTGGAATAATTACAATGTTATCAAGATTATTTGATCTTAGATTGACCCGTCATATCAATACTGTTAGAATAAAGGCATATGATAATGCCTTCAAGATGCTTGATGATGACTATATCTCGATTAAAGGGATACCCATTTTTACCACTTTTTTAGATTCATTAACATCTAGGTACTACTACATAAAGGATTCTGAAATTAAAGATGATAGATTAATAAAATGTAAGTTTAAAGATCTGCGTAAAAGGGCTTTGTTGCTTGGTAGATTATCTTGGAAGTATTTTTACTACCAGCTGATTTTATTAATTTTTTCTGTGCTATCTTTTATGATAGCAGTGTTGTAATGACAGTATGTGTTAGCTTAATGAATTGATGCCTGCGGTATGTGTAGAACATAACCATATGGTTGAATTGCAAATATTATGAAGGAACATATTGAGCATTTATTGGATTTTCAGAGAGTAACAGTAGGTTCCAACCTTTATGAACTTATCGAATACTATAGTTCTCTTAATAAGGATTTTGGGATTATATCAAATTCGATTTACGATAATAAGGAAAAATGGAAATATGCAGGCGATTTGGAGAGTAAGTTATTTAGAATATACTATGCTAATGAAAGTATAATTAGGATTTCGAAAGGATATCAAACTAATTTAAGGGACCAGCGGATTGAGATATTTGATGTGTTTTCAGTGTATTCCCTAAGTAGGCAACAAATTGAAACTTTTTTAACCTGCTACCACCTTTATTTTGAGGGTGTTTCTGAAGACGAAAGGGAGTTTAGAAACTTAACCTACAAGCTAAACGGAATCTTAAGACAGCTTGAATTAGTAAGTCACATTGTAAATACTGATAAAAGAAAACAGGGTCTCCTAAGTGAACATGAGCAAGTTTTAAGTTTGCTTAAAGAATCGGCAATCTATAAAGGTGCTGATATTGATTTGCGCAGGAAATATGAGAATCCAAAACACGCCCTTATTGAGAAGAAAAGCGTGTTAATGGAAAAGTCAGGCTTGGGTCGTATTCAACAAAGTTGGAAGCTTTACTCAAATTACGTGCATTCAGAATACATAAGTGATCGTCAGTATAATGTGTTTTTCAGAGATAAAACAGGATTAATTGAATCGATTTGTACAACACTTAATAGTAACTGTCGTCTGATATCCAAATTAATACAACTTCTATCAGAGCGTTTCAATTATATCAACCAATTGTATTTAGAGTTGAGTGAAACGCAAAAATTAAGGATTGATTTATGGAACAGATCCTCAGAGGCATTAAAATAAAAACAAATGGCAACATTACATATTTGCATTGTTTGTCGAAGGTATTGCTTATAACCAAACTATAAGAAGCCCTTTTCTCACCTTTCCAAGATTGATACCCTCCTCCTCAAACTCCTCCCAATCGACCAAAAGAAAGGTCGCCAGGGCATACGCGAAAGTATCTTAAGGTCGTCTAACCAAGAACTTTCTTCATCCAAAAAGCGAAAGATGCGCGGGATGGGGTGCACTCTAAATAAGCGTTTAAAGATCTCCAGAATGGGGCTTTGCTTTTTCTGAAAGAGGTTGAGCAAGAGTTCATCGTAAATCCAGTATTGCCTACCGTGTCCCGCTTGGGGTATAGGGCCTTGTTCTTTCAAGGCTTTGGCAATGGCCCAGGAATGTTGGGCGATTTTCTTAAAGGCAAAGCCGGTAGACGCTTTTACCACTCCGGCCCTTACGCCGATGGGGATATAACGCTTGTTTAAAGAATGCAGCTTTTCTTTCTGGTTTAAGCTTAGGGTCATTGGGATTTTATTGATCTCCTTTTCTTCAATTTCGAAATCAGAAATGCCCATTTTTTGGAGGTAGCGCTCAATTTCGGGCTGGGCTTCCGCTTCGCTTAAAATAGCTTCGCCAAAGCGGGTGAGCTCAATTAGGGCTTCCGTTTCGGAGGTTGGAAGGAAATACATAAACTGCAAACCTTCACTTTGTTGCACTTCAAAATCCATTAGTCGGCAAACCTCCGTTTCGAATTGAGCTAGAGGAGCTTTAATGCGATAGCCCACAAAGCTTTGCCAAATCAGGTCGGGGTCGTTTAAGGTCGGAGGGCGACTATCGAAAACCAAATGGGCATAAGTGCTTAGGTCTCCATCCAATTTCAGCTCAAAAGGCCTCTGATTGCTGAGCTTGCTCAATTTCCCATTATAGAAATCCAGATTGGGATAAGACTGCAGCGCATCCTTAACAAAGCGGTAGAAATCCTTGCTCCGGATCTGCACATAGCGATAAGGGGCCATATTTTGCCGCTGGGGAAAGGCAGAGTCTAATTGCGACCAGGATTTAGAAACCGAGGAACCAAACATCTGCCAGGCGGCATCCTGCTCATCGGTCCAAAAGCACCAAGTACGGTCATTGGTATTTTTAGCATCCGGCTCGATTAACAGCACTGAATACTGATCTAATATGCCTTGCAAATGCATGGCATACAGGAGGCTCAGGCCGGAAGCGCCGCCACCAATCAGGGCGATGTCATATTCTTCTTTCAATCGAGATAGCTTACTTTTTGGATAAAATCCTCTGCTGCCTTAAAGATGCGCTTTTTTCGCGCTTCCTCCATGCGATCCAAGGTGCCGAGCATCATGCTCATGCGATGATTATGGGCAAAGGTCTGCCGATGTTGATCAATAAAGCGCCAATAGAGACCATCCATGGTATCGCACCAAGGTCCTTTGGCATAATGACTCATCTTCCGCAAATAATTACTGCCGGCGATATAAGGTTTGGTAGCAAAGGAACCTCCATCCGCAAACTGACTCATCCCAAAAACATTGGCCGCCATAACCCAATCGGCACTGTCGATATACATCTCCATAAACCAGCGGTACACTTCCTGTGGATCAATCTCACAGAGCAACATAGTATTGCCAATAATCATCAGCCTTTCGATATGGTGATTGTAAGCCTCCTCCTGGCATTTCCGCAGGGCATCATCCAAAGGAGGAATTCCGGTATTCGCTTCATACCATAAGGGGCTTAGCTTTCGTTGCAGCCCAAAATGATTTTTCTCGAAATCGAAATTGCGATACATCCCGCGCACAAATTCGCGCCAACCGATTAATTGCCGTACAAAACCTTCCACTGATGGCATATGAGAGTCCTGCTCTTGATACTGCTTTAACACCGCATCCAGAACTTCTTCTGGCAGCAGAAGGCCGCAATTCAGATAAGGACTCAAAGTAGAGTGGTAGAGGAATTTTTGCTGGGCTTCGAAGGCATCTTCATAGGGACCAAAGAGCTCCAGTTTTTCTTGGAGAAATTGATCCAGCACCGCCAGGGCTTCTTCCCGTGTAGTGGCCCAGGCAAAGTCTTGCACCTTACCGGGATGTTCGCTGAAATGTTCCGCCACCAGGTTTTTTACATCTTTAAAGGTATCGGATTCGGCGAAAGCCAGGCGCGGCGGTGTTTGGGCCTTAGAAGGGAGTTTCTTGCGATTCTGGGCATCATAGCTCCATTGTCCGCCGATGGGCTGATTATCTGCATCCAAGAGGATTTTTAGAGCCAGGCGTTGCCTTTGATAATAGGTCTTAAGAAAAGGCTTTTTATGCTCTTGCAGATAGGCCTTAAAGTCGGAAAGGGGAAAGAGAAATTTAGGGGAAGGCACAAATTCCAATTTCCGATTGTAGCTATGGGCCCATTGCTTTAATTCTTCTTCAAAAAAGCGATCATCTACCTCATAGCAGCGGATGGATTCAAATTCGGGATGATCGTTCAGGAATTGCTCCAATCGGGCAGTAAAGCTTTGCGGATGAATCTGATTTTGATCGTCCACTAATTTTAAATAGTGCACTTCATGTTGGGCTTGTAGTAAATGCGCATGATGACGCATCGCCGTAAGGAAGAAAAGCAATTTATGCTTGTGATAGCGAAAGTGGGTGCAGAGGCCATAATCCTCAATAAAGAGAAGGCTTTGCGGGCTTTCATTTCCTAGTAATGCCGAATGATCGGGGAAAAGGCAATCGCCCAAAATAAGGTGCAGGCTTTTCTTCATAGGCATTAAACTTCAGGAGCGCCTCGAATGTTGAGAGCCTATGAAAAAAAGTGAGCTTCCGGAGAAAATTTGTCCGGTATGTGAAAGGCCTTTTAGCTGGCGAAAGAAATGGGAACGAAACTGGGAGGAGGTGCGCTATTGTTCGGATGCCTGCCGAAAACGAAAAAAAGCCGGACGGTCAAATTAAGGGGAAGAAAGTATTGGGGAAGTTTGACAGCGTCCGACTTTTCTAACAGAAACTGGGGCAAAGGAAATAAAGCTTTTCGGGCTTTAAATTCAAGATTTCATTCCCTAAATATGGATTCAAGCAAATGCCTGCCTGCTCTGAGAAGCATGCAATAGGAAAAGCAGAAAATTCACGTATGTGAAGAGAGAATAATAGGAGAGTGTGAAAAATTGCAATACCACCCGATCGGAATGGTAAATTCCCGTAAAAAATTTAGCTTTTCGCCGCTGAAAAATTAAAACTACTTAAATCCCCGCTGAAACCACTGCTGCAGGTCCCGAAGATTTTCAGGATTTATCCCATGCCCGGAATTATATTCCTGATAACGGTGCTTGATCTGAAGCTTTTCCAAAAAGTCTACCGTCATTCGGGCAGCAGTGATAGGAATCACTTCATCTTCCCGTCCGTGGGAAACAAAGAAATCTAAATGCTGTAGATCAGCCGGGCGATACTGATCCGGCACAATTTCCTTTAAAACATAGCCACTGAGGGCCATAATGCGCTGGAATTTTTTAGGATGATTGAGGGCAAGGCCATAGCTTAGAATAGCCCCCTGACTAAAGCCCATCAGCCAAATGGGATTGCTCTCTAATCCTTCCTGAGCTTGAAATTCTTGAATAAAGTGAAGCACCAAATCACGGCTTTGCGCCGCTGCTTCGGTGTCGGAGGTTTTAACTCCACTGGCATCAAAGTGAATGGGATACCAGGCAAACCCACCAAAGCCCAAGGTGATAGGAGCACGCAAGCTTAGGTAATGGGCCCCGGCACCTAAATACTGCTTAAGACCAAAAAGATCGTTTTCATGACTGCCATAACCGTGAATCATCACCACCAAAGGCGCCGATTCGGGATTGGATTTAGCTTTCTCGAAATTGTAAACCAGGCTAAGGTCTTGCATTAGTGCAGTTTTAAGGTGCCGATACTGAGTTCATCTGACGCACCATTTTGAATGTTAATCCAATGCTCCAGGGCGTGAACATTGCTGGAAAAGGCAATCTCCTTCCAGGGAATTTGATCGGCGGGAAAGAACTGAATTTCGGTGCTTTCCGGTGTAAGTTCATAATGATCCTTCAACATTTTAGCCCGGAAGAAAAGATAAACCTGCTGGGCTTTTAGAAGGTTGTAGATGCTGTGCAGTTTGATAATCTCTACTTCAGCGCGGGTTTCTTCAAACACTTCGCGTAAAGCACCGCTATCTACCGCTTCATCATTTTCTAAAAAACCAGCAGGTAAATTCCAAAGGCCTAATTGGGGCTCTATGCCGCGACGGCAAAGCATTATCTCATTTTTATCGTTGAGGATAAGGCAGCCGACAATGGTTCGGGGGTTCTCATAGTGAATAGTTCCGCAGTTTTCGCAGACTATTCTTTTAACCTGATCATCGGCGGGGATTTTCCGCTTAAAATGATCGCTACCACAATGAGAACAATAATTCAATATTCTAAAATTGCCATCTTAAACTTAGGGCCAAATCGAGATCAAAATCATCGAAGGCATCGTTCAGCAAATTTACAGCAGGATTTACATCTAAGGCAATTTGCAAGGGAAGATCTGCTACATTTAGAAAACTATATTCCAATCCGAAGATCCCTTCTACCACCAGAACGGTTTTGCCATCATCCTCTAAGGGAACATTGTCGTAGTCTACAAATCCTAAACCACCACCAACACCATAAAACCACTGGAAATCGGGGCTTAGAGCATTAAGAGGTTTTACCCACTGATAATTAGCGGTAATCAAGATCGCATCTACCGCCCGATTATCTTTCAAGCCCAAGTCGACCTGTAAGCGATTCATGCTGCTCAATTTACGTTGGTAACTGACCTCTGTACCAAAGCCATTGCTGCCGCCCAAACGAAGGCCCAAAGCATTGGGACTGATTTGCTGAGCATAGCTGGTGAAACCAATAGTGAGAAGGAGTAGAGTTGACAAGTGTTTTAACATCTGCTAAATTTTGGTGAATAATTCATCAACAGCCGAGTGCGTATTCACTTTAGCGCCTAAAACATGGAGAATATTGTATATCCCGAAATAAGTACGATTTAAATAAATGGCATCTTTTGGGCCGCGAGCCGCTTTGGCCTTGCGCACCATTTTATCATTTTGATAAATCTCACTCAAGGCATAAACCTTTTCGAAGTATGTTTTATCAGCAAAGTCGAAACTTGCACTGTAAAAGGGCTGTCCTAATAAAGACAGAATTTCAGCATAAATGTTCGCGAAATGGGAAACTTCTTCCGGGCTATCCGATGGGAGCAAGAAATTGAGCTCAAAAAGCAGTGCTGTAAACCTTTCTTTTTCGGCCCCAATTCCGGGTTGCATGATTTGGAAATAGTGATCATGGAAATCAGCAGGCAGTTCCTTCACACAGCCGAAATCAATCACGCCAATGCTGCCATCTTCATTAAAGAGGAAATTCCCCGGATGAGGATCGGCATGAACCTCGCGTAATTGATGAATCTGGAAATCGTAAAAATCCCAAATAAGCTGACCTAATTGATTACGAAGTTCCTGACTGGGATTGTTTTTGAGGAATTGATCCAGATGTAAACCGGGCATCCAATCCATGCTCAAAATGCGCTCTGAAGAATATTCAGGGTAGTATTTGGGGAATTTTAGTCCTTCTAAGTGCTGACAGGCATTAGCAATCTTAGTGGCCCTTTCCAATTCCAAATGGTAATCGGTTTCTTCCATCAGACGGCCTTCCACTTCGGAGAGGTAATGCGCCATTTCCTGCTGACTGATATTGAACATAGCGCCAACCACCGGCTTCACCATTTTAAGATCGGAGGAAATGCTTTGGGCCACGCCGGGATACTGCACTTTTACCGCTAAATCGAGATCGCCCTTTTTGGCGCGATGCACCTGACCAATGCTAGCGGCGGCCACACTTTGTCGTGAAAATTCATCGAAAATCTCATTAGGACCTTTGCCAAAATACTGTTGGAAGGTTTTCACCACCAAGGGATAGGAGAGCGGTGGGGCCGAATATTGGGCCTGAGCAAATTTTTGGGAATAAGCCTGAGGTAGAATTCCCTGGTCCATGCTGAGCATCTGCGCCACTTTTAAAGCGGAGCCTTTCAAATTACTCAGGGCATCGTAAATGTCGCTGGCATTTTTCTCCTGGAGGGCGGCTTCATCGCTTTCGCCTGAAACCAATTTCTTACTGTAATGCTTCAAATAATTGGCCCCCAGCTTGGCTCCGGTTTTTAGGAACTTACCGGTTCTTTGACTGCGACTGCTGTAAATCTTATCCTGTTCTTTCATCGGTTTTGGAAGATGAATTTGCCAAAGTCGAAGGCGGAGTCCAGGGCATTTTTCTCGATCAGGTCGAAGGAGAGGTTTACGGATTTTTCGATCGCCTCATCACTGCTCTCAAAGGAAGGGGAGCGATCCTTGCGCCAAAAATCGAGCAGGAAAAGGAATTGCAACCAGAAAAGGTCATCGTAAACATCATTAAGCTTGGAGCGACTGGCAATTTCATGTTTTTGCTGTCCTTCGGAGATTAGGTCTTTGGCCCATTCCTTAAAGGCATTTTTGATTTCCTTTAGTTCGGTGATGCCCCTTGGATTGGCAATATGCACCTCTTTTAAAATGAGCAGGGCATAGGAGCGATGGGATTTTAGGGCTTCGAAGAAACTGAAATAGAAGCTCAGCAATTTTTCGCGAACGCTAAAGCTAGTCCATTCTTCGCTCTGTTCTAATTTGCCTTTATTTTCCTCAAAAAGGGAAAGCCAGAAATGTGCGGCAATTTGATCAAAGTCGCTGAAATAGCGGTAAAAGTCGGCTTCGGAGATTTCCAGTTCCTTGCAAAAGGCATAAACGCTGGCCGGGTTTTGGCCATGCAGCAGGAGGTACTCTTTGTACTGATCGATCAAGCGATGCTTGAGATCATTTTGAGATTCGGTTTTACTTTCTGTAGTCATAAATAATCAAGTTTGAATGCTAAACGATGGCATTAAAAATCTGTTCTCAGCAGAAGCCTAAAGTTTTCTTAGAATTAATCCATTAAGGCGAAAAAGGTTCAGACTAGGGATTTAACCAATGCTGGCGATGGAGTCCATCCGGGTCATAGCGCTCGGCTTGGGATGCCAGATTGAAGTAGCGGTCTTGGCGCGGATCATTGCCAATTCCGGCTACATAGGTCCAATTGCCATAATTGCTGCATACATCGTAATCAATCAATTGCGACTCGAACCAGGAGGCCCCTAAATACCAGGGTAGCTTAAGGTCGCGCACCAAATAGGAAGCCACATTTTGCCGACCGCGATTGCTCATAAATCCAGTGTTGAGCAATTCCCGCATATTAGCATCTACAAAGTCCTGCCCGCATTGTCCCAGGCGCCAGGATTCAAATTGAGCATTGCTTTCCAATTGAGGATGACGCTTAATCTTAAAAAAGCGATCACCTTCCTTGGCCGCGGTAAAGCGGAAGAAGTCACGCCAAAGCAATTCGAAATAGAGCCAATAGGTCGATTGATTTTGAACCCTTTCCTTTTCATAGCGTTTGATTTCCCCATAAATCTCTCGAGGCGAAATACTGCCGGTGGCTAACCAGGGCGAAAACTTAGAACTGTAATTAGGGCCTACTAAGCCATTGCGAGTTTCTTTATAGGATTGAAGATGGTTTCCTTCCCAGAAATAAGAACGGAGTCTTTGCCAAGCGGCCTTACTACCTCCCTTAAAATGGAGTACGGCTCGGGGCTCTGGTTTTAAATCAGTGGATAGAAATTCATCCAGCGGAATTAAGGACCAAGGCTTTAGGTCTGGGGGGCAAATGATTTGGGCTGGGGCCGGAAGGATCGAAATCTCTGAAGCATACTTTTCGATCTTCTTTCGAAACTCCGTGAAGACCTTGGGGATGGCCTCAATTCCGAAGGGTAAATCTTCCGACTTATAGAGGGAGTATTGTTCAAATCGCATCAGGCGAAAGCCAAAAGATTCCAATGCTGCTTGGGCTTCTATTTCTTCAGCGCTGTACTCCTGGGCGCAGTAAATGGCCTCAAAAGGATAATCGGCCTGCAGTTTTTGCAAGGCTTTTAAGGTAGAGCCATAATGGATTTGCAAGGGGGCCGATTTAGCTTCCAGAGCAGATTGCAGATCGGCCACCGACTCCCAAATAAAGCGCTTGCGAATGTCACCGATTTTGGGGAAGCCCCAGGGGAATTGATCTTGAAAAGCTTCATCAAAGCAATAGAAGGGAATGATTTCATCCGCATCCAAACAGGCCTGATAAAGGGCGGGATTATCGCTTAATCGCAGATCATTCTTGAACCAAACTACTATTCTTCGCATGGCCAAATAACTCAGGATTTAGCAAAAAGTTGAAGGCCTAAAGAATTAAATTGGGAGGGACAACCTTGGGCCTTTCTAGGGTGTCAATTACTAAAGTCCCTGCCATGAAAGCCATTATCTGTAAGCGTTATGGAGCTCCTGAAAATCTGCATTTTAAGGAATTGCCCCAGCCCAATCCTAAGCCTGGTGAATTATTGATTCGGATAAAAGCCGGATCGGTGCATATTGGCGATACCCGAGTGCGCAGAGCCGATCCCTTTTTAGTGCGCTTGGTATTTGGATTGTTCAGGCCCAAGAAGAATTTGGTTTTGGGAATTGAAGTCAGTGGTATCATTGAAGCCCTTGGAGCGGAAGTCGGCAATTTTAAGGTAGGTGATGAAGTTTTTGCCTTAACCGGCTTTGGCATGGGCGGTTATGCGGAGTACATCACCTTGCCAGCCATTCCCAAAGGAAACCCCGAGTGGAAGGGCCTGGTGAATTTAAAGCCCAGCAATTTGAGTTTTGAGGAAGCCGCGGTAATGCCAGCCGCTTGTTTAACGGTGATTCAGAATTTCCGCAAAGCAAAAGTGGAGGCCGGGCAGAGCATATTGATCAATGGCGCTTCGGGCAGTTTGGGCACCTATGCTATTCAAATTGCCAAGCATTTGGGATTATCCGTAACTGCGGTTTGCAGTGCTGGCAATAAGGATTTGGTAATGCGCTTGGGCGCTGATGCACATATCGACTATCACAGTCAGGATTTCCTGAAAACCGAAGAGCGTTTTGATGTGGTTTACGATGCCGTTTTAAAATCCAGTCGAAAGAAATGTCGAGCGATATTAAAGCCACAGGGAGTCTACCTCAATAATTATGGCCTACCGCGCACTCAGATTGAAGATTTGGAACAAGTAAGAGCCTGGGCAGAAGCCGGAATCCTAAAGCCGGTTATGGATCGAAGCTATGATTGGTCAGAAGTGATAGAGGGGCATCGTTATGTAGATCAGGGTCATAAAAAGGGCAATGTTTCGCTGATCATTGCGGAATAAGCTTCGCCACCTTTTAGAAAATCTTGCGAATTTTCATAGTGCTAAATCACTGGAATAAACTGTGTTGAAGGCCGGTTTATCAGGACAGATGTGCCTTTTAAATCTCCTGTACTCGCTACATTGGCTTAAGTAAAGGACCAATATGTCTATTCAAAAACCGAATGCTCCAAGGGCTCTATGGCCTTTGATGAGCATTTTTTTATGGCTCTTATTCAGTGCTTGTGCTGGCAAGGAAGCGGAAATTCAAGCTAGCCTGAATGCCTATACGGAGCAAGGTGCTTGCAATGGCTATCTCTATGTCAGTCAGGCTTCTGAGCTTTTGTATGATAGTGCCTTTCAAAAGGGGTCACAGAATTTTGCCAGGCTATCCAAAGAGGATCGTTTGGACTTGGCATCTCTTTCTAAACTGTTTACCGAAGTGGCCATTCTCCGCATGGCGGATGCCCAATTAATTGAATTGGATGCTAAGGTAATGGATTATCGTCCGGGCTTTAAAGCAGTTAAAGCCGGACAAATAACCATTCGCCAATTATTGGAAATGCGGTCCGGATTGGCCCGAGAATTAAATCCAGAATTCCAGTTTCAAGCTTTGCCCTTGGATAGCAATGGGCTATTAGGCCCTTATTTAGATAATCTGGAAAGCCTGCCCATGCAAGCGGAACCGGGAACTAAAGAAGAATACAGCAATTTGGCCTATTGGCTTTTAGGGGCAGTATTGGAGGCAGTGGGCCAGGCTAATTTGGATAAGGTCTTGGACCAATGGATTTTCGAAGATTTAGAGATGCATTCCAGCGGTTGGCGAGAAGGGAGAAGCAGTCTCAAGAAGGGTTATGTTCTTAAGCGGGAGCAATGGTCAAAGGATCCAAAGGATTACAGCTGTCGCTATGCTTCGGGAGGCTTTTATTCCTCGGTAACCGATTTGGCCAAATTGGCTAAGGCTCTACATGGCGATCATTTCTTAAGCGCTGAAAGCAAGGCATTTTTGCAAAAGCAGGATGCCTTAAGCATTTACGGTTCCTTACCCTCCAGTTCGCATCTAATAATGCTGGATTGGCGAGCCGAGCTCACTATCATTATGCTTCAGAATTTGGCTTTGGAGGATCTAAATCGAATCCCCCGATTTGTAACAGAATGCAGGAATGCTTTGGATTTGGCTTCCGCCGAAAGGCCTAAAAGGAAGGTGGTGCTCAATAGCCTGGAAAGACTAGCGGATACGGTGCCTATGGAGTCGGCAATGAAGGAATGGCTCATAGCACTAAGGAAAGGGAATCCTAAGGATATATTTCAAATCCTGGCTAAGCATTCTGAAGCAGGGAGTTTTAATCCGGATGATCCTACCTGGCAAGCTCTGGCGGATTTAAATAGAGACTATCCGGATTGGAAAGCTCTGGGCTATCGCTGGATAAATGAGGAGGAGCCTGGTGGCTTGGAGCTTTGGTTGCAAATGAATGATCATTCGAAAATGGCCCTTTTGTGGATTCCTTCCGAAACAAATCCGAATAGAATTGGGAACCTGTTTATCCGTCCGGATGATATGGAATGGATGGGCGAAAAATATTGAGATGAAGAATAGCTATCCATTGATCATTGGTTTTTTAGTCCTTAGTGTTGGATTTCTAAATGCGCATCCCACGGGAAACCTCTGTGTATTTCAGGATCAGGCTTATTGGTCTTATATCGAGCCAGTAGATGATCAGGAGCATCATGCCTGCATTTGGCGTATGGATAGTACGGGCAAAAAGAGCTTGTTTAGACAATCTAAATATGCGGCCAGTGATTTCATGCTGCAGAATGCAGATACGGCCTTGTACATTCTGGAACGGCGCTATCTATCTTCTCAAGACATTTTTGAATTACGCCTTTTTAAATATGAGGGGCAGGGGCCGGCCCAGCTTATTTGGGATTGGTTTCGTGATCCTCTTCGAGTAGGGGAAGCGGGCTTTAAAATGCTTTCGGATCAGGAGCTGCTTTTTGTGCGTTATCCTTCCCTATTTCGCCTAAAAAAGCAGGGTGAGCCTCAATTGGATCCCTCCATTAGCGATACCCTGCATAAAATGCGCGCGGTAGGTCCGAATCAAATATTATTTGGCGGTGATTTCTACGCTTGGCTGCGGAGCGATGAAGGGCAGTTATTGCAAGATTGGCCCATAATTGGCGACCCCAATGCCGATGCCACCAAAGCCCCAATGGGACGCAATAGTATTTTCGGAATGGACTATCATAAGGGCCACCTACTAATTGCCTACTGGGGCAAGCGCCAGTTTTTAATCTATGATCCTAAGGGCAAGTCACGAATTTTACTGCAACATAAAGATCCCTATACCCCGCATTGGGTATGCTTTTGGGATAAGAAGGCCTTGCTTTTTGCTTCGGCATTGTATTGGGATGGGAGGACACCGGAGCCGAGGCTGGTTGTAAGTGGTTGGTAGTTCTTTTGAGACGATAGTAGATAGACGGTAGACGGTAGATTTGATTGGAGTCAAGGAAGTGTGTTTTGACTTTCAAATTAGGGTGCCTGGGTTTAACCGCAGAGAAGCGAAGAAGCAAAGGGTCGCAAAGGGTCTGTGGATATCTTCTCTGTGAAACTCAGCGTCCTCTGTGTCTCTAGCGCAGCGGGCGGTGAAGCAAACCGCAAAGAAGCAAAGGTTCGCAAAGGTTTCTCCCTGCCTGCCGGTAGGCGGGTAGCGCAGCGGGCGGTGAAGTAAAATAGGATGGAATTGAATTACAAATTCAATCCATTGGCGGTGAAGCAATCCCGATAGGCCCAAAGATGGAATAGAATTACAAATTCAATCCATTGGCGGTGAAGAAACCAAGCTTTATTTAAATCGAATCATTTTTCATTCGGTAAAAGCTCAGGCGTTTAAAATTGGGATCAAATTGATTTGGTATTAAATGGGTTTCAAAATGCAAGGCCTTATCATCAAGGGAAATAATTTTCCAGGTTCCATCTTTACTGTATAATCGATCAGGGAAGTAGATTCTTCGGCCATCCGAGCTCAGATCGTAGGAGATCTTTTCCACTTTTTTCCCCTTAAAGAAAATCACCGAGTCCCTTTCGAATCGCAGTTTCCGAATAGTCAGGCTGTCATTGTCGGCCAAAGGAAAAGGGGGAGATGGGAAGCCTTCTATTCTTTCTTCATTAGTATAAGGACTAATCCAATTACCCCATATTCTTGAATGAATTGAAACGGAATCCACAGTTTCCATCCTAAGAGTGTCAGTAGGTAAAGGAGGATAAATAAATAGGAGCTGCCCATTAGCATTCTTGCTGATTTGTAACAGAGGATCTTGGGGATTTTGAATCCAAAGCATTTGAACTCCTTTATAATCAATGATATCCCAAGCATTTACAGGCTTCTCACGATGGTAAATTCCATTGTACAATAGGATAGAATCGTTTATGAAGCTTAAGGTATCTTGATTATAAGAATTGGAAATTATCCAAGTGCCCAAGAAATCTTTGTGCTTAATACTTGGGTTTAGCTTTTGACTCTGAAGTTTAAAATAGACCATCGAATCCAGCATTGAGTTTCGATTGAGAACAAGGATCAAAGTATCTTCCCTTTGATCGACAAGGATCGTGTCGGCATCCAGAATCAGTTTATTACCTCTTAAATGATAGGCAATATGCCTCTGCAGTATCTTATCCAATTCATCAGAGGCTAAATCACCATAGCTTATTATGCTAAGACTATCTTTTCCAAAGTCCCAGATTTGTTTTTGCACTTGAGGATAATTAAGCCCATTTTCTTTGGAATAGGCTTGATACCAGATACCTTCTAGCTTGGGCTTGGGTGAGCAAGAACCAAGGAGTAAAGAAATTCCTATGAGCGTGAGAAAGGTTTTCACAGATGAATGGTAATCAGCTTAAACGCAACTGCAATTTATACTTAAGCAAGGAATTGAATTTAGATGCTAGTTTGTATTTGGAAGTTTGTTGTTGGAGTTTAACCGCAAAGAAGCGAAGAAGCAAAGGTTCGCAAAGAGTCTGTGGATCTCTTCTCTATGAAACTCGGCGTCCTTTGTGTCTCCCTGCCTGCCGGTAGGCGGGTAGCGAAGAGGGCGGTGAATTTGGGTAGCTAGTAGCTGGTAGTTTGTCGTTGGGTTTTAACCGCGGAAAAGCGAAGGGCAAAGGGAAGAAAAGTAATTGGTAGCTTGTCGTTAGTAGTTCGTGGTTATAAAGACAAGTGATATGGGTTATACTTTCAAGCTTGATTTGCGGATGGCTTGGCCACCATGTTTCTCAATAGACCTCTGCGAACCTCCGCGTTCTTTGTGTCTCTAGCGCAGCGGGCGGTGAAGTATAATATGATGGAATTGAATTACAAATTCAATCCATTGGCGGTGAAGCAACCAGCAAAGTGCCTCTGTGTAACTCTGCGTCCTTTGTGTCTCTAGCGAAGCGGGCGGTGAAACAACTCAAAACCTTTTCCTCACAGCTTTTTGCCCATATAAGCTAAACACCTCCAAGGCATCCTCTTTTCTAAAAGAAATCATCACCCCGGTTTTTGGATGAATAAGTTGCAATCCATTTGACTGCACCGGACAGAGTCCATAGCGATCGCCATTGGGGAAAACCAGCACAATTTGCTTATGCTTCGTATCAAATTCGAGACTAAGATCAATTTGATCGTTCCATTTGTAATCACCCGCCAAAGCTTGGAGGCTATCCTCACTAATTTCTCCACGGCTTACCGCGGTTTGCTTGAAATGTGGCCAATCATAAACCGCAGAGGCGGATAAGAGCAGTTCATTGCCTAAGTCGGCACCATTATCAGAATTGATCAAATAAACCAAGCCATTTCCGTTAGTCAAGTTGATCGTCATGCCGCTACGATAACCCACATTACCACCATAATGCGTAAGAGAAATAGCATTTCCAGCGCGCTGGATTATAAAACCATAAACATGTCCTTCTCTTTGCTGATCTAGCATCGCTTCGATTTCCGCTTGCGTAAAAAGCGCACTCTTGCCATGATAGGCCTTATAGATTTCGATCAGGAAAAGGGCCATGTCTTGTGAGGTGCTCCATAGTCCGGCTGCAGCTTGTTGAGGATAGTTATTCCATCCGCCATTTATCATTTTGCCATTAGTATCATGGCCTTTAGCCACACGCGGAGCCAGTGAATCGGGCAGGGGCTGATCAAATAGCGAATGCTTCATTTGCAAAGGCCTTAGAATCCACTGGTCCATGATCTCGGGAAACTCTGCTTGAAAAATATCTTGCAAAGCCAGCTCCGCCAGGGTATAGCCGCCTCCGGAATAGCTTAGGGTGAAATTTGGTGGTAAAGCAACCTGAATGGCGGGAGTGTTAACCCCTGGACTTCCCTTTAGAATATCAAGGTCGGAGGGAAGGGCAGAGTCTTGATCATAGCCTAAATAGCCCCCGCGGCTAATGCCTGAAGTATGGGAAAAGAGATTGCGAAAGGTAACTGGATTTTCAGCGCTTTGTTCTCCTTCCGGCAAATGAAAGTCCTTTAAATAGGATTCAATATCTCGGTCCATATCAATTGCCCCAGCTGCTTCCATGCGCAGAGCCGCCATATAAGTTACCGGCTTGGATAATGATGCCGCCTGAAATATTGTTGAGCAATCCAATTCACTCTGCGTAGCAAAGGCTGGATTTTGATAAAGCTCACTCCAGCTGATTTCACCATGCTCGATGACACTTAGCGATAGAGCCGGAATAGTATACTCAGTCAATTTGCTTTGAATAGACTGCAATTCCTCTTCTTCATCCAGAAATTTTACTTGCTCGCGAATGCCATATTCGAGTTCGGTTTTTTTAGCAATGGCTTCTTTTTGACAGAAGCAAAGGGATTGATCCGAGCTGCCTTTGTGATCAACCGCTTGCTCTTTGTTGAAATTACAAGATGATAGCGAAAAGAAGAGGATGCTCGGGATTAGGAGTTTTTTCAAGGTTCTGGATTTGAATGGGAAAGCTAGCACATTGCTGCCAGCTAGGAAAATTAACCGCAAAGAAGCACTTGCCTGCCGGTAGACGAGTGAAACGTAACGGGGATCGAATTACAAGAAAAAAAAATGGAATCGAATTACAAATTCGATCCATAGGCGGTGAAGAAAAGTAATTGGTAGTTTGTCCTTAGTATTTCGTGGTTTTAAAGACAAGTGATATGGGGTATACTTTCAATCTTGATTTGCGGATGGCTTGCCACCATGTTTCTCAATTGACCTCCCTGCCTGCCGGTAGGCAGGTGTGACCCTCTGTGCACCTCCGCGTTCTCTGCTTCTCAAGCGACGAAGGAGCGGGCGGTGAAACAAACAAACAAAAAAACTCCCCACCCAATCCTCAGACCAGGCAGGGAGCCTAGCTTTAAAAGAATCCAAGCTTTAGATTGATACCGTATTCCCAGGAAGAGAGGTCCTCTTGTTTAAAGTCCCGATCATTCTCGGCCCAAATCAATTGATAGCCACCGTAGAAGCCAATCTGAGCATGGGGACTGATATTGAAATCCCAGTTCAAGCGGGGACTAAAGACATAAATGGTGCTTTTGGCCACCTTGTTATCCAAGGCATCTTTAAGGCTCACTCCACCCACCGCGAAGGGTAAACGCAATCCGGGGATATAGAGATGCTCCTTGTTTTGAACGCTCTCAATAAAGAGACCACCATAGCCCATGTTTAAGTTCAGTTCTTGGTCGAGGCCATAGGCTAAACCGCTTACCGACATGGAGTTTACGGCGCCCATCCCAAATCCACCTAAGGCGAAATAGTCTTTATACTGCACCGCTCCCTGGCCACCGACCCAAAGCGCAAGCTGTTGCATGGGGCTGCTATTGGCTACTTGGACGCCGCCAAAGGAGGTCCAATTGCGACTTTCACTGTTTTGCTGGGCTTTTAAAGCACTTTGACTGATGAAGAGCAGTCCGAAAAGAATGAGGGTTTTTCTCATGATTTGTGATTTTAGTTGATGTTATAGTTTTCAGTTAAAAATTGAATGGCCCCCTCCAATACAAGGTCTTTGCCAGACTGGATATTTGAAGGATTATTTTTGATATTTATTTCCGGCTTGATGCCCAGCTTCTCAAAGCTGCTGCCATCGGGTTGGAGGATTTTTTGAATGCTGTACTCATAGCGCCAGCCATTGGCCAGAAAGCGGGCCGGACTCACCATCGATAAGGCACCGGCCGTACTATTTCCAATATGATGGACCTGATCGTAGGAACGCAGGTACAGACTGAGAATCTCCGCCTCACTTACCGTTCCTCTATCCGTTAGGAATACAATAGGTTTGGCAAAATGAGGAGAGGAGGGAGCCGGACTCTTATAATCTTCTGCAGTACTAAATTGATGGGCTCCGGGACCAGATTTTACACGGCTGCGGAATACCAGGTCCTGATGCCGACTGAAATGCGCTGCGAAGATGGCTGCTAATCCATCATACCCCCCAATACATTGTCTGAGGTCAATAACCAAGGCTGATTTCGCATCTAAATCCAAAGCCTCCAAGGCATTGATTAAATACCGTTCATCCTCTTCCAATAAGGCCGCCACGTAGAGATAGGCGATTTTGGGGCTCAGTTCTCCATAGAGCAACATATCCCCCGAAAGGCCCGCATTATCTAAATAATCAGCAGCAATTAGCTCAAGGCTGAAGGCTTGCTGACTGGCAATAAAGCCCTCGTCACCCGAGATGAATATTTCCTCCTCCGCATCGCGGTAAAGCTTTATATGTTCATCGTTCAAAGCATCTGCATAGGAACAGAGGGCTTGCCACAATTCGGCATCGGAGCTATTTGCTTTTAAGTTCTTGCGCAGGCTATAGTAGAGGGAGTCGGCCTGATGCTCATTTGCAAAGCCAGCATAATGGCTTTTCAAATCTTGATGGAAGGAATCATAGATGCTGAGGGCATCGCTATCGGCTTCCGCTAAATCGGATTGGCAGGCCAAGGCCAAAAGGAGGAGGCTAAACAGGCTTAGTATTCGAAACATTAGAAGGTGTAGTTTAGGGCGATTAATAAGGACTGACTAAAAAGGGCGAATTCGGGATTCTTAGTAAGGTGAATGGCTTGCCATTGATGCTTTAAGCCCAATTCCAATCTGCGGTGCAGGGCATAGTAAATGGCCGATTCGCCTTCCAATTTTTGATTATCCAGCCCCGAAGCCCATTTGGAATTCGAAAAGAGCAATTGTTTTAGGCTTTCAGCATCCTCAGAACCGAAGGCATTAAAAGGAGGTCTTTTATAAGAGGAGATCAGGCTAAAAGCCAAATCGGCTTCGAGGCGCCATGCCGCTTTGCGATATACAAAGCTTGAGAAGAGCGCTAAATTCTGCTCCTGGAAGAAGCTTAAGGCTGAGCTTAATTCATAGTCATCTTCCCATTGCAATACTTGTACATCCAAAGCATAGCGCGGACCCAAGCTAAGGTTCCAGTTCTCATCACTAAGCACAGACCATTGATAGGAGAGCTTAGCTTGAAGCTGTAACCAGGGACTTTCCAAAAATTCAAATTCGCCGGGACTTAGACCTCCGGTATTATAAGCTATATCCAAGCGAAAGCGATTGCCTTTGCGGGATTCCCAAAATCCGGAGATCGCTGTATTCAAGCTGTTCCCTTCATAGAGCAAGGGGGAGAAATCCGCATCCTTGATCTTCATGGAACTTAATCCGGCGCTTAGTTGGATGCGTCGATAGGATTCGGTTTCCTGAGCCAGGCTAGGGCTACTATTTAATACCAATAGCAAGCCTAGTACTTTGTAAATTCTATTTTTCATCAGTTGTAATGAGGTTTAGGGTTCCAGTTGGGACTGATTTTTAAGGCGATATGTCCTGCCTTTTCACCGCTTTCCGCTTTGCGATGGGCCTTTTGCACTTCTTCCCAAGGAAAGACGGAATCGAGGAAAACCTGGATTTTGCCCGCGGCTATTAAGTCAGCTAGCTTTTGCAGCTTAGCTTGACTGGCGCGGCTTTTCATTTTAGATACAGTTCGAAATTGCCCTTCGGGATGTAGCACTCTTTGGGCATCCTTAGCCTTAATCTGCCCCCAAGCATCGATAATGAGATCATAGCTTTGTGGACTTTCCCAAAAGTTTTCTTCGCGATAGTCGAGGCATTTTTGAGCCCCCAATTTTTTCAACCAAGCATGATTGTTGCGCCGACTTACCACGGTGATTTCAGCACCCGCATTCTGGCATAATTGCAAGGCATAGTTTCCAACCGATCCGGCCGCTCCACAAATCAAAACTTTTTGATCCTTGAGGCTTAGGTCTTCAATTAAGTGCCAGGCGGCTAAAGCACCATAAGGCAAACAGGCCGCTTCCAGATAATTGAGATTTTCGGGCATTTTCACAATCACCTCGTTTTCATTCAGACATTGGAACTGAGCATAGCCACCAAAACCGGCACCGCTGTAAGCCATCACTCGATCGCCGGCCTTAAATGCTGTTACCTGAGGGCCAACCGAATGCACTTTTCCGGCGAACTCCAAACCTGGTACCGCCATGCGTCGAGGCTTAATGATTCCATTTTTGAAGCGGCAAAGCAAGTTCTGACCCCGCCTTAAATGCAGGTCACTTTGATTTACACTACTTGCCATAATTTGGATACATAGCTGCTTGCCTCGGGCTTGCGGTCGGGCTTTTTCCTCGCGAAGCAGTACTTCCGGTCCACCGTATTTATGGGCTTTAATGATCTGCATCGCTTTCCTTACGAGCTTCGTTTACTTCTTCTTGAAAGAATTGATACAAGCGGCGATGACCAAAGCGCGGCGCAGCGTGGTGCAGGGCCATGGCGGATAAGAAAAACTCATAAGGCCCGTAGAATTTGGCTGAGGTAAAGAGTTTTAAGCTGGCAATGATCAGCTTCCTTAAGCCATCGGGGAGATGCACAATTTTCAATTCCTTGTAATAGGCATCCAGGGCCAGGGCGGCAATTTCATTCTGACTCAGTAAATCTGGTCCTCCCACATTTAATTCCTCCGCTTTAGAGGAAAGGGAGTTCACAATAAATTCCGCTAAATCGGCACCATGGATAGGATTGAGCTTACAATGTCCATCCCCAAAGAGGTAAACCTTACCCTTGGCGGCCATTTGCAGAAAATCTGCCATATCAGAGAAATAGCCAGTAGGTCGAATTACCTGAGATGAAATGGAAGATTGCTGGAGTTCTTTCACAAAAGCTTCCTTAGCCTCAATAATCTGAATGCCTTTAAGTTGATGGGCATTAAAAACGGAGACATAAACGAACTTTTGCAAACCGGCCGCTTCCGCTTCTTTCAAGAGGTTCACATTGGCTTGATAGTCTACATCCCAATAGCTCAGCCCATCCTTTTGACGGGTAATTCCCAAGCTGCTAATGATCATACTGGCACCATCCATAACACCTTTTAGGCTTTCTGCCTGGGTGGCTTCCGCCTTGATGATTTGTTCGGCCTTAAGCTTAATCTTGAGCTTTTCAGGATTGCGAACCAGGGCTTTAAAAGGGATGCCCCGATCTTTTAGTTCATGAAGTATATGCTGTCCGAGGTATCCACTGGCCCCCGCTACAATAATGGGAGCCAGCTTTTTAGATGGAGTGGGTTCCATTTTCAGTTTATGTTTTAATTAATCTGGGGCAAAGGTCTCATTGCAGGAGGCGCGGGTCGTCCTGTATTATGATTCCATACTTATTGAGATTCCGAACTTTGGTCGATAGACCGAACCTGATTTAGATTTCGGATTTCAGGCGGCGCTGGATGATAAAGAAGAGCCAGGTGCTGAGGCCGTAAATAATCAGGATCAGCAGCATTAATTGGGGATAATTCAGCATGCGATTATCCTCGCTTTGTACCAATATCCATCCGGCTAAAGCCGCCCCAAAGCCAGCGGCCACTCTTTGCAAGGCCGAATCTATACTTAGAAAAGAAGCACGATTTTCGGGTCGAGGTACCATCAGGCTTAAAGCCCCGGCACTTACGGTACGACCAGCCACCGAGCAAAATAGCAAGGAGTTGAGGATCAAGATCGAGTTAAGGCCTAGATCCGAAAGCAAACTTAAGGGGATGAGCACCAGGGCTCCTAAGAGGGTACTAAGGCTGAAAATCTTGCCCTGCCCAAAGCGATCGGCCCAAAAGCCAAATAGGGGCCCAAAGGCTAAACTAGCCACTCCGGCTAAGCCAAAAACCAAGGCTAAATCCGCTTCTTCCAATCCTTGATTAAAGATGAAGTAGGCAGAGGAGAAACTCATGAAAGCTACATCTGCTGTGATGAGCAAGAAATTGTTGGCGAGGCAGTATTGTTGTCTTTTAGTTTTGAAGACAGCCAACCAATTTTGCCAGAAATGGCTATCTGGAGATTGCGTTACCTCACTGCGACGTATCAGGCTTAAAGCCAGGAAAAAGGCCAGAATAGCTACCAGAGCCAGGGCGGCATAAGCATATTGCCATTGAAACTCGGCCGCTAAATACAAAGCCAAGGGTAAGCCGGCTAATTGACCAATCCCAAAGGGAATTTGAATGAGGCCCATGGCACGGCCTTTTTGCTTTTCCTCAAAATGCTCGCTGATGAGGGTAAAGCAGAGGGAGGCAATCATTCCCCCCGAAATACCGGTGGCCAAACGGGCTGCAATTAAGGTGTAATAATCTGGGGCTAAAGCAGAACCAATCAAACCCACACAGAATAAGGCATAGGTAATAAGGAGCAGTTTTTTCCTTTCAATACGATCGGCAAAAAGGGAGAGTGCAAAGGCGGAAATACCGGCTGCCAGCGAATTAAGACTGAGAATTAAGGCGAAAGCTTCGGTGCTAAGTGCCATGCTTTCCAAAACCATAGCACTTAAGGCCGGCATCAACATAAAATCGAGGGCCATGCCAAAGAGTAAGAAACCGAGGCTAAGGACTAATAAGCTTTGATAGCGACTAAAAGGCTTTTTCTCAGGACTGGGAGCAGTGGTATTCATTTAATAGCGGGCCTTCTTTTGGAAGAGCATGTACAGGGTAAAACTTAGTTCGCCAAGGAAAGTATAATCTGCCACCAAAAGTAATTTATCCTGAGCCAGGTAGGCGAGGCTGTCAATTAAATATCCCAAGGCCGAAAGCACTAAAAGCAAACCAATAATGCGGGCCAATCCTCTTTTAAGGATCAAAGCTATCCCCGGAGGAATTAACCAAAGGCCCCAGAATACGGTGGCCAGATATACTCCAAAGCGGTATTGATTTAGGTAGAAGCTTATTTGGCCAGCGACCTGAGGGCTAAAGCTTTGTTGTGACCAATAGTTGAGGGCATAGCTGTTGAGTTCATTGCCCAAAGAAATAAAGGCTCCACAACTTAATAGAATGGCGGTGCTTAGGGCTAGGCTCTTCGAAAATTGCCCTAGCCATAAATAGCTGAAAAGCGCCAGAAAGATACTGGCGATATTCATAAAAACGGTAGCGATAATGCCTTGGCGGTGCAGCAGGCCTTTAGCCGCAATTTGCTGATAACTGTGCTCGGCATTGCCATAATCGAAGAGGGTGTTGGGCACATAGCCCATCCCATAAAAGCCGAAGATGAAGAGGGCCAGAAAACTAATTCCGGCCCATCTTGCATAATGTCCTCTACTCTGCATATTAGAAGTAAATGCGGTACATTAAGTTAGGTAATAGTCCAAACTGAGTGGTATAGCCAACTTTACCCGCTTGATTGGCATCGTAGTATTCGCTCAATTTTCCTTTGTTATTGCTCAAGTTTTCGAGGTTTAAGAACAGCTCATGGCTGGTGCGCTTCAATTGCCATTTGTAGCTGGCAGAGATGGTAAGGGTATAGATGTCTTCCAAATCGGTTTCATAGGCCTTATCGTAATCCCAGTACTGACCCTGAGCTGGATTCACCGCTAAATTGCCATTCTCGTCGCGCAATAGTGGAATCACCTTTTTACCTCCGCCAATAAAGGCTTTGAAATTGATTCCTAAAGATTGATTGTTTTTAGAGCCCAAGCCTGTCCATTCTTTTCCGGCCAGGAAGTTAACAATGTAATTGCCATTAAAGCGGGTATTTCTCTCGCGGCCGTCTAAGGTGGTGTATTTCGAATCGAATACCGAGGCATTGATTAAGAAATAGTAATTGTTAGCGAGGAAGCGCTGAAGGGTCATTTCCAGTCCGTAATTACGCCCGGTACCTTTATTCACCAAGTCCACATATTGAATATTGAAGTCTTCATTAATGGTGCTGTAATAGCTATTCGCATCATTGGCCACTGGTAATTGGTAGAGGTGCTGATAATACACTTCGGTGCTCAATTTTAGATTGGAACTAAAGGCCCAATCATAGCCTAAAACAAAGTGGTGGGCTTTTAATAGGTCGAGATCAGTATTGCTTTGGGCATAGCTGCCATCCGCCTGTTTTACCTTGGCGAAATAATGATTTAATCGCTCCATGCTAGAGTGCATTCCATAACCGAAACGCAGGGTTCCTTTGGGATGATGTTGGTAAGAAGCAGAGAAACGAGGCTCTACGCTATACTTGTTGTTGTAGAGGATATGATGGTGATGCAGCCCTGCTACCAAGCTAATCTCATCGCTTAAGCGGTATTTCATAGAAAGGTAGTTCCGCAGGGCACCCACTTGTTCTTGAATACCAATGGTGTTTTTCAAACTGCTGTCGCCGGGCATCATCATGGCCTGCTGGTAATCGAGATCAAAAAGGGTGTAACGACTGCCAATGCGGTAGCTTAAACGGTTATTATGCTTACGCTGATAGCTGGTAGCGGCGGTATAAGTACGGTTTTGCATATCAGAGTCGAAGCTGGGAATCCCCACGCCATTGGAGTCGGCCTTTTGCCAAATATCATCTTCCAAACCATCGAGGCTAAAGCCGATGCTGGATTTTAAGAAACTCTTATCATCAATCTTGATGCTGTGGTTAATTCCACTATTAAAGAGGAAACTTTGCTTATCGTAATCTTCGTACACATTGCCGCTCATTACATCATCACCGGGCGTTTCCCAGTCGGCTGGAGTCGCATTCTTTAAAGCAAATCCACTGTAGCCTCCTAATCCAAAGATGGAGAAACGGCCCGCTTTTTTGGTAGGCAATACTACTTTAAAGGCTGCATCCTGAAAGAACATATCGCCATTAACATCAATGGCACCCAGGTCATTGAGTAGGGTAGCGGTAGAATAGCGGTAATTTACCAGGAAGGATCCATCGTAACCTTTGGCCAGGGGACCTTCGAGGGTGAGGTCGGTGCCGATTAAGCCAATACCGAAAATGGCTTCCAGCTTTTCATTGTTCCCTTCGCGAATTTGCAAATCGTAAACCCCGCTCAAGGCATTGCCATATTCGGGTGCAAAGGCACCGGTAGAGAAATCGGAAGTTGCCAGCAAATTACTATTGAGAGCGCTGGTAGAACCACCCACCGCACCTTGGTCGGCAAAGTGATTGGGATTGCTAATCGGCAGTCCGTCTAACTGCCACTGCATGTATTTAGGGGCGTTTCCGCGGATGATGATTTCGTTACCACCACTCCCTGAATTTGAGACTCCAGCATAATTGGCGGTTACCAAAGCCGGATCATTAAAGCTGGCGGTAAAACGATTAAGCTCTTCCATGGAAATGGAGCGACCACTCACCTGAATCATGTCGTTTTGGGCCCGGCCATTCTTTGTTGTAGCCTTAACTGTTACTTCCTCTAAGGTGGAAAGGGATTCTTGCAATTCAATTTTCAGGACCATCTCTCGGGCCGAATTCACTTCGATATTATTCAGAACCCGACTTTGGTAACCAATAAAGCTTACTTCAATTTGCAAACGACCTAAGGGAACCGCTTCAAATTTGAATTTACCATCAAAATCGGTGGAGGTTCCTAAAATGGGATCGGTCCCTAAAATAACCACATTGGCACCGGGCAGGGGCATTTGACTTTCCTGATCGATAACGGTTCCGCGCAATACCTGGCTGAGGTTTTGGCTTTGGGCTTGAAATCCGAACAGGATCATATAAGCCATTAGAAGGATTGACTTTTTCATTTTTACGTTTTAGAGTTGATAGAATTGAGGTTGAATAAGGAGGCTTATGCTTTGAGCCCCTGTAGGACTTAGAGCACAATTGTTATCAAAGCGAAGGCTTAGCTCCGGCTGCTTAAATCCTGGACTTTCCGAAGCCCCAAGTTTTAGGCTAAGCAGTGATAAGCTGAATAGGAGAGTTGAACTTTTCATCTTTGCGTTTTAGCGGGAAAACCATTTTGATTTCCGGGGGCAAAGGTGAAAGTCCGGCCAAGGCCAATCGTCTTGAATTATGATTCAGGACAAATCTGTAAATCAGGAATTAGGGCGGCTTTTTAGCCAGGCGCGTGGGCTGAGACCGGTACTGCGCTTGAAGAATTCGTTAAAAACGGATTTTGAATTAAAGCCACTGTCGTAGGCCAGGGCCAGGAGGGTAAGATTGCGATTCTGCGGATCGAGGGCTTTTTCTTTAAAGCTTTCCAATCGATATTGGTTGATGTATTCGTTGAAATTCATCGCGCAATGCTCATTAATCAACCAGCTCAGTTTATTGGGATGGAGATCTAGTTTTTCAGCCAGGTTTCGCAGATTCAGGCCGGGGTCGAGATAGGCCTCCTCTTCGGTCATTAAGCTTTCCAGTTCACTTAATACCGCTTTTACTTCTTCATCCGGCTCAGCTACTTCGGCACTAAGCCTGGGGATATCTTCCCAGCCTTTTTCTGGAAATTTCATGCGGGCCAGGAAATCCTCGAAGCGGGGATCCTCCTGAACCTTTTCCCAAATCCAGTAATGCTTGAGGCTTACCATCATTACCGATCTTTCTTGCCAAGCTTTTTCCAAATACGAGAAGCAGGCCTCCTTTTCGCCCATTTGGGCATATACTTGGGCGGGATCGGCCGAATCAATAAAGTGTCGACTGTTTAAGGCTTCTCTTACTTTATCAATTTCACCCATTTGCAAACGCAAGAGCAGGCTGTTGAAATTCTGATAGGGATCTTCGGCACTCAGCTCCAAAGCCCGATCCATGTATTCTTGAGCTTCCTTTATCTTACCCGAGAAACCCAAGGCAGTGGCCTTCCAACGCAGGGCCTCGGTAAAGCGGGCATCCAGTTCCAGGGCCTTATTAAAGGCGCGAATCCCATCTTTAAAATTCCGAGCAAATACATAGCAGAGACCTAATTGCCAATGGGCCTCTGCATGCAATGGATCACTTTCGAGGGCTTTCTTGGCTATACTAATTGCCTCTTGATAATCGCCATTAAGGAAAATATGGTAATAGCTGATAAACTCATTATAGGCGCTAAGTCCAAAGTGCAGCGCTTTATGATAAGAATCGCGGGCCGCCTCCCAATCCCAATCGTAGAAGAGGGAAATATAGGTAAGGAGCTTATAGGCTTGCGCTTCATAGGGATTGATGGCCAAAGCCAATTGCGCCAATTTGCGGGCTTCTTCATGCGCTTCGCTGGTGCCGATTAAACCGTATGCCGCATGGTGAATTAGACATTCACCGGTATAGGCATAAGCCTCTGCATAATTGCGATCGAGGCGGGTGGCCTCCCTAAAAAATTCCAGGGCTTTAACCGTGCCCTCGTAGTCCTTCTTAAAGAAATAATGACCTTTGAGGAAAGCCTCATAGGCGCTAATATTATCGGTATAATGACTGCTACTAAAGTTTTGGCGGAAGTAGATTTCCAGAGCCTGCAGTACCTCAGCGGCGATATCATCTTGCAGGTCGAAGATGTCGGCCATTTCCCGATCATAGGATTCGGCCCAAAGGGTAAAGCCATCTTCAATGGCCACTAATTTGAGTCGTACCCGAACCCGACTGCCAGCCTTTTGCACACTGCCTTCCAGCAAATGGCTCACCTTGAGCTTTTCGCCGATGGTCTCCAAACTGAGCTCTTGCCCCTTCAGGCTAAAAGCCGAAGTACGGGCAATGATTCCTAAACCTTCTATCCGACTAAGCACATTGATCAATTCCTCCGTTAATCCATCACTGAAATATTCATTTTCCGGATCAGAGGAGAAATTCGCCAGAGGCAAGACCAATAGTGATTTGCGGGGCATAGTTTGGTTTGGAGTGGATCAAAAATAAGGATTGCAAACTATTGCAAAAGCGAAAATCCGGCCCGCCTCCCGAATATATTTCGAGAAGCGTGGCCGGAACAATCCAACTAAAACCTAAAGTTGGCACCGATTCCCAGGTGGGAGTCGCTAAATTGTAGTTGATTGGATTTAGACATTACCTGTAGATCTCCCTGATATAAAGCACTGAGAGCGAACCAGCTATTAAAGGCATACTGCGCTTCAAAACGAAGGTCGAAGGCGAAGTATTTATGCCAGCCCATAAATTGATTGGCACCGAATACATTGTTCAATAAATCGGAATTCAGCTCGGCATTTTCAGAGGGTGCGCTGAGGTCTACCCAAGATAGCAAGGGCAAGCTGGCATCGGCCTTAAGGGTCCAGCTATTGTTTTGATAGCGAGATCCGAGACTTAAATCAATACCCTGGCGACTGAAATGCTGGTAGGGCATGCCTTCATCAAAATTCGCTTGATCGGAAACCAAACGACCTAAGGCCTGGTATCGCAATCCGCTGGATAAGGCCCAATGCTCCGTTTGAAGGAGATTAAATCCGTATTCTGCATTGAACTTAAATTGCATAAAGGCCAGTTCTGCTCCATTGTTGTTTTCGGGAGCTAAGCGACCACCGCTGTAATCCATGGATGCGCCCCAATATGCCAGATTATCACTTTGACGACGATAGGCTAAAGACCACATGCGACTATTACTAAAGTAGTCGGCCGAATTACGAGCCGGATTGTTCCAAATGCCTCCACCGGCACTGCTGTACAGGCTGATTTCATTTTTAGGCATACTGATTTGAGCAAAGCTGCTAAGAGTACCCATGGCAAGGGCGATCATAAGGGTGAATTTCATTTTCATGTTTTAGTTATTTTGAATTCGAGGGCAAAGGTGCGGGGGATGTAGGCGCCAATCGTCCGAAAATGAAATTCAGGAAGAAGTAGGAGATTAAGGAAGTTGCCGGGCTTTTAACCAGGCACGCGGACTTAATCCGGTTTGCTTTTTAAAGTACTCGTTAAAGACGGATTTGGTATTGAAACCACTGTCGAAGGCCAAAGCTAGCAGGGTAAGGGATTTGTTTTCCGGCAGGAGGGCAATATGCTGGAAACGCTTCAGGCGGAAGCCATTGACATATTCATTAAAGTTTTGCCCCAAACCCTTATTGATTTGCCAAGATAGATAGTTAGGGCTGCAATTCAGGATTTCGGCCAATTCTCGCAAGCTCAGCTTAGGGTTGAGGTAGAGCTCCTCCGCTTGAATTAATTCCTCAAGTTGTTTTAAGAATTGAAAATCCGGTTTTTCCTCTGCATGAGTCTGGACCTTTCGGTTTTGGATACTATCCCAACTCTCCAATTCGAATAGCGCTTGCGCGGAAGGATATTCTCTTAGGGGCTTTAGCAGGGGATCAAAGCGATAATTGATGCAGGTGCCAGCTTTCTGATGGATCATTTTCTGGAGATAAGCGGTGGCTTCTTCCAAATGATCAGAATGCGCCCAGAGGTAAAGGTTCCAGGGAAAGAGGCTGCTTTCGGCATCGCTGGCAGGCAGACTTAGCTTTTCCTTTTCGGTGGGGGAGCCATGCATACGCAGATAGAGCTCCTCCACTTTTTCCGGGGCAGCGCAATGCACTAAGCAGCTTGCCATTTCTGCCTTGCGCTGCAATTGAAGTAAGATTTGAATTTTATGTCCCCAAGCCAAACTGAATTTAGGATTGAGCTCGAGGCAATAGTCATAGAGCTTCAGGGCCTCTTCCTGTTCTCCTTTAAAATTGAGGAGATGGGCCTTGGTAAACCAGTGATTTGGGGAAAGAGGATCTATCTCCAGACTTTGGTTGATGTATTGCAAGCCTTCCTCAAAATGACCGGAAGGCAGACAGAGCTCGGCCATGCTTTCGAGCATAGTGCTGTTATCCGGATCTAAGGCTAATGCCTGAAGTAAGAAGGCCCGCGATTTCTTGAAATCCCAATGGAGCCAAAAGGCTTCGGTGGCCATTAGGTAATAGTATTCTGCGGATTCCTGCACCAGGCTTTTACCTCGTCGGGCATAGGAATGTACCAGTTCTATCGTTTCCTCGGGATCAATATATCCCCAGGCGATAAGCATAATATAGGACCAGGCAATTTCGAAATAGGCCTTAGCAAAGCTGGGATCTTCGGCGATGGCTTGCTTTTGATGGGCAATGGCGGTTTCCAGATTTTCGGCGGTCCACTCTCGCATCTTATGTCGGCCTTTTAGGTAATGCTCATAGGCCGAAATGCTGCTGGTGCTCTTATTTACCAAGTTATCCGAAAATTCAAGGTGCCCAAAATTCTCACGAATTCGATCGGCCACCACCAGGCTGATTTCATCTTGCAGGACGAAGATGTCGGATATATCCCGCTTAAAGCGATCGGCCCAAAGGCAAAAGCCATCCTCTACATTGATCAATTGCAAACTGACGCGCAGCTGATTCCCGGATTTGCGGATGCTGCCTTCCAATAGGTTATCTACCCCCAATTGCGCACCAATATCTCTAATATCGAGGGCCTTTTCCTTAAAGCTAAAGGAAGAGGTTAGGGCACTCACCTTTAAGCCCGGAATTTTACTAAGGGAGAGGATTAGCTCCTCCGTCATCCCATCGCTGATGTATTCATCCTCCGGATCACTGGATCGGTTCACCAGGGGTAAAACGGCTATGGAGAGTTTGCTACTTGCTTTCATTGGGGAGGGGCAAAGATGGGGAATTTGGGGATTGGAGTAGTAGGTAGTTGGTAGGTAGTCGTTTGTCGTTTGTTTGAGACGATAGTATATAGACCATAGACGGTAGATTTGATTGAAGACAAGGAAATGGGATTTGTCTTTCAAATTTTGGTGCCGTGGGTTTAACCGCAAAGACGCGAAGGGGCACCTGCCTGCCGGTAGGCGGGTAGCGAAGCGGGCGGTGTATCTAACCGCAAAGAAGCAAAGTGGCTAAGGTTCGCAAAGCTTCTCAGTGTACCTCTGCGTCCTCTGTTCCTCCCTGCCTGCCGGTAGGCGGGTAGCGTAGCGGGCGGTGATTCTAACCGCAAAGACGCGAAGAAGCAAAGGTTCGCAAAGCATCTCCTTAGACCTCTGTGTAACTCCGCGCTCTTTGTGCCTCTAGCGACGAAGGAGCGGGCGGTGAAGCAATCGGTGAAGTAATCGGTGAAGCAACCGTTGAAGAAACAAAGAAATCACCCCCTTTTCCAACCCTACAGCTCCCCCAAGCATCTTTAAAAAAGAAATATCCACCTCAGCAAATACCCCTAATTCAGGCTTTGCGTTTAAAGCCTTGAAAGAACCTAAAAAGCTTCCCCATGTTAGCAAACCGAAATACTGCTATTCTCTTTTTATTCCTTTTTCTTTCCATGCATAGTGTGGCACAACATCGAGTAGGCTTGCAGATAATAGGAGGGGTCAACCAGATGGAAACCGATTGGAATACGGAATTGGAAACCTACACTTTGCTTTTAGCTCCCTATGCTGCTTTTGGAGCATTTTACCAATATGAATTATCCGAGCATTGGACAACGGGTTGTGATGTGCAGTTTCAGCAGCTTTATGCGAAAGAGAAAGTGGGGATACCGCTTCGAGATCAGAATAATCAAGTGATGGGGGAGATCTATAATACCTACAATCGACAGTTTTTATACTACTCCATGCCGGTATATATTGCCTATTCCTGGGAGGATTGGCAAATTCAAGTCGGTTGGCAAACCTCCTGGTTATTAGGAAGTAGTGCCCGCTTGAGGAGCGAATTCACGGAAAATGGAACTCTGGTTCAGTCTGATATTCGTTATGATGATGTACCCATCAAGGATTTGGATTTCGGTCCGCGCTTTGGGCTTGCTTATCAAATTACCGATCGTTGGCAAATAGAAAGTTTATGCTATCAAGGCATTGCTCAGGTAGCATTGGATAATGCCCGATGGGAAGCCCGCTTTTGGCATGTGGGGCTGGGAGTGAGATATGGGCTGGGGGTCTTAAGGTAGTTGGTAGATAGTAGTTGGTATGAGACGATAGTAGATAGACTATAGACGGTAGATTTGATTGAAGACATGGAAGTTTGATTGGTCTTTCAAATTAGGGTGAAGTGGGTTTAACCGTATTCATCTGCCGGTATGCAGAAAGTTTCGCGAAGTTCCTCTGTGACCCTCTGCGACCTTTGCGCCTCTAGCAAAGCGGGCGGTGAGGAAATAGCGAAGCAGGCTGTGAATTAAACCGCAAAGAAGCAAAGAGGCAAAGGATCGCAACGCATCTCTCTGCTTGCCAGTAGGTCCCTCTGTGTAACTCCGCGTCCTTTGTGTCTCTAGCGACGAAGGAGCGGGCGGTGAAACAACTATTAAAGCCCTCCTTTTCTCTTAATAATCTATCTTCGTTCCAAGCTTCCTGCATCTTGAAAAAAACCATTCTTTTCATCCTAATCCTGCTAGGGCTGAAACTCTCAGCGACGCCCGAATTGGATTCGTATAGCTACGACAGTCCCAATCTAAAGCTGGAAATTATTTACCGTTATGATAATCCCTTGGATAGAGCATTATACAAGGCCATGGCGGCAAGCCTGGATTCGTATATCGATAGCTTAAAACATAAAGGTCACTTGCAGCGAGGCCAATTGCATTTCGAAATAATGACCGCCCAATGGATGGACTCCACCAAAGGGGTAGAGATGTACCGCTATCCCAAAGGCTATTACTGCTATCTCAATGGATTAAAGCAAAAAATAAGTTTGAGCTATTTGCAATCCATTGTTCTGTATTTCAGTTCTGAGCAATGGTCATCTTTCTGCTATGATGAACTAAAATTAAAACCTAGTTTGGCTTTGCAGCTCTTTAATCAAAACTTGTTGCCTGTAGAGTCAATGCCTCAAACCAATGCTTATAATCTGGAGCAAATTGGAGCTTTAAGGATTTACTTCAAGGAAGATGCCTTATACGCTCGCATTTCCAATGAAGAAATTGGGAAGCTTCACTATCTATTACCATTTGAAGCTCAGGCTTTAATTTTTATCAGTCAAGCTGAGGGGATAAAGGTTTATAAGGAAGGCCGGCTTCTTCAAGAGATGACTTTGAAACCTGAAGGTCTAGCTAAACCTTATTATGAGGCATTAAGAGTGGAGGTATTTCCAAAATGGATAAATATCGCCTCCAGAGATGTTTATCTATTCAGCTATTCGATAGAAGACAATCGTTTTTATAAGCTTTAGATGGAGGATAAGGGGATTAGAATATTTCTTAGCGTGCTGTTGGTACTACTGGCATTGATCCTATATTATTGGGAAAGTAGCCCTTTACAAGGTTCTGAGGAAACTAAGGAAGTGGCACAAAAGGTTTCAGAGCCCCTAATAAAAGAGGAAAAGAACAGTGATACCCTGATTTTTAGTTTGGAGTCGGTCCTGGGTGTATCCGACTATGATGTACGATTGATTCAAATCGATTCTAGTTTTGTGAGTGAAGACATTCCGAATCAGCGGCTTGAATTGGTTCATCAGGTGAATTCTACATTTCAAGTGATTTATAGCGATCTCATTCATTCTGATTTTGAAAAGGTGCAGTTTAAAGATTTCAATAGTGATCATATTCCTGACCTCTTAATACAATGTATTTCAGATGTTCGCAGTAATTGGACCTATAATCTCTATTTGATAGAAAAGGATGGTCCAAGCCTTAAGAAGATTGAAGGTTTTAATAGGATTAAAAATCCAGAATGGGATTATGAGACGGGACTAATTCGTTCCTATGTCGTATCTGGTCAGGATTATAAGGAGCTGTATCGCATTAACCGCAATGATAGTGTAGAACGATTTGAATGGGAGGTAGCCAGTCCAATTAAGGAAGAATAGTACTGATTTCGAAATCGTTTTTAGTAGTACAAGGAAAATTGATTATTCATAATGCAAGTCAATATAAGCACAAGGCCATTTCTTCAAGTATTAGTATTTCTGAGCCCTTTATTAGTAGAGGCCCAATTTATATACCCTGCATCCTATGATAAAATCTTTCCTTGGCACTATAGCTTTATGCCCTCTCAACAGAATCTGGTTGAAAATCAAGTGTGTGAGATAGAAGAGTGGATTGAGGTAGTAGATACCAATACAAATAACTTAATGGATAGTGGATATCTTTTTTATAGGTACCGCTTTACAAAGAGTGGTTTACTAGAGAGTGTTCAAAACGACTATCAAATAAATCTTTCATATTGCTTTTCCTTAAAGCAGAAATTGGGTTGGTCCGATGCCAGGTTGGAGCGTGATTTCACATTTTATACTTATGATTCAATAGGAAGGTTAAGGAAAAGAACTGACCAACTTACACGGAATTGGAAAAAGGCAAGACAAGAAAAAAGGGTAGTTTATTTTCAATATGATAGCCTTAGTCGACTTAGTCAGGAGAGAGTGCTAATCGACAGCTATTATTTTAGGGATAAGGAAAATACCGATACGATATTCTTAGAGCGGGAGTCAGTTACCTTTCAATTTACTTATCCTAGTGATTCAACTATTTTTATAATCTGCGATAATCCCAATCCTATGGACAAGAGGGACATCGAATTGGCGAATGGTTTTACTTATCAGGGGAGTTTAAAAGATTACTTTTTAGAAGCAGGGTATTGGGAAGCTTCGGTTGATGATAGTTTAAACAAGTACGTACTAACTATACATTATGCCCGTCGTTTGCATGTTTTTGGTGGCGATTGTGAGTACCCTGAAAGTCCCTATGATAAACTGGAACATTATTATTACAACGATAGAAGAGAAATAAGTAGGATTGAAACCAGGTATAGATCTGGTGAATTACTTAAGTTTTCTGATTTTCACTTTGATATTGATGGACTGGTTCAAAAACAAACCTTTAGCGACAGTCAAACAGTGACTTTTTATCGATATAAGAAGTTTTCGGAGAATTAGCTGAATGGGGAGGGAGTAGGGAGTTTGTCGTTGGTAGTTCGTTTGAGACGATAGTAGATAGACGATAGATGGTAGATTTGATGATGCCGCCTGAAAATGGTTGTCACTACCTACTCAGATATTTCTACTAATTTATACTTTTTGTTTTTAGTTCTAGGCTTACTGGGCTTAAGGTTTAAAGTGTAATTACTTGGACTGGATTCCATGGATTTGATTTTCCATTCAAAGTCTATTGGAGTGCTATTATTCAATACTCGCTTTTGCTGGAACTTGTTATGGTGTTCCACTGCTTGTTTGAGGCATAGTCTGAGCTCATGAAGGTTAGTAGGCTTCCAGTAATTGAGGTATCGGTTTTTAATCAAATCATTGGTTTTCTCTGCATAGGGGTTTTCCCATGAATAGTAACACATACTTTGCTTTAGGCCTTTGCCTTTGCAATACTCACGATAGCTACGCTCTTCATACTGTCGGCCTCCATCACTATGATGAATAAGACCGCTTAAGTTGGTGTAGCCGTCTTTCTTTCGAGTGGCAATGGCCTGCTTTAAAACCTCTTTGAAGTGGACTGCGCTAGCTCTGCTATAAGCCCCATAGCCTAGGATCCTTTGAGAATAAACATCCGTAATGAACATCAAATAATACCATTTTGATCCTTTCAGATAATAGGTCATATCGGCTTGCCAAACTTCATTGATGGATCGTACTTGTTTATCAATGAGAAGGTTGTCAAACTTACGTTGGTCGCTTTTGGTGGTTCGGATATACCTAGTATTCCTTTTAACCTGTAAGCCCAGTTCAGCAGCCAATGCCTCGAACTTATCCCGTCCAATGGAAAGCTGATCCGCATGAGCATAATAGATGGGTCTACAACCTAAGCCAGGGCAGGCCACACGCGCGGACAGGATCAGGCTACGCAGGCCGTCTTCAAGCCCAACAAGCTCCCTTCTTAGAGCTTGGGGCTTGTAGTAGGCCTGCCGGCTAAAGCCCAGCAAATGACAACTTCTCCTGATCGACACTTCAGTCTTTGTCTCCAGCTTTATTTGCCTTTGGATGCTCTGGCGCCAAAACTTTTTTTTAGATCCACCTTATATTCTTCTGAGGCCAGATCTACGATATGGCGGTACAAATCGGCTTCTAACTGCTTTCGTCCTAAAGCAGCCTCCAACTCTTTGGTGCGCGCCTCTAATTCCTTCAGACGTTTGTCAACACTATTGTTTTCCACTACTATGCGTGTTTGTGTCTTCAAGGTACGAGAATACTTGTTTAACCAGTTATAAACCGTTTGCGGTGATTTAATCTCGAAAATCCTACAGGCTTGATATACCCGAAGTTCTCCCGATTCAATCTGTTTGACCACTTCCTTGCGCAAGGTCTCACTAAATACACGTTGACGTCTTAAGCTTTCTTTTTGTCCCATTTTTCTCTTGGTTTTAAAGAGAATAGGTGTCAACTTTTTTCAGGCGCGGTCATGATTGAAGCCAAGGAAGTTTGATTTGCCTTTCAAGTTATAGTGTAGTCGGATTAACCGCAAAGAAGCAAAGAAGCAAAGGTTCGCGAAGTTCCTCTGCGTAACTCTGCGCTCTCTGTTTCTCTAGCGAAGCGGGCGGTAAAGCAATAGCGAAGCGGGCGGTGAATCAAACCGCAAAGAAACAAAGGGGCACCTGCCTGCCGGTAGGCGGGAAGGTTCGCAAAGTCACTCTTAAATCTCTCTGTGTACCTCTGCGCTCTTTGTGCCTCCCTGCCTGCCGGTAGGCGGGTAGCGACGGAGGAGCGGGCGGTGAAGCAATAGCGAAGTGGGCAGTGAATCAATCGATAAACCCTCTCTTAGAATCAATCAATAGTCACCGTTCTTGGGTACCTCACCTGATAGGAAAACTTAAGCGTACGTGTTTCTTTAGCATCAAGGTCGATCTTCCACACGAGCTCCCCTGTTTTGCTATTTAGTTTGGCGCCACCAAGGTCTAAGGCTTTAACACGGATGTAATCTCTACCGCTAAGAGGAACTTGGTCGTAGACTAATAGGCTCACCATTTCATTTTTTAGATTACGGATTTCAATGTCCCAGGCCATTTGCTTCCCAATATCATCACCAAAGAAACCTTCTGCTTCTACCAGCTCATCTACCTTCCGCTCAACGTTCAAGCCTTTATCTTGACCCAAGCTAAGACGTAAGGTATCCTTAATTGTGCTGGGATCTACCTCAGTTATACCTACATAACTTCCATATAAATACATGCGTGCCGGGCCTGGCAGTAATTGCAATTGCTCCCAATCACTGATTTCGGCAATGAGGTAGGCTCGGGGATCTAGCTTTGGAACGATCTGATAAACATAGTGAGTGGGTACTTTGGCTTCTTGCATATCAAAGCTGTAATCCTTGCCATCACTGGGAATGCTTTGCTGTTTTCGAATCTCATATTGTAGGTTGCTAATATCATTACTCGTACCAGTCGCCATAATGGGAACTTGCACAATTCGCTGATAAGATCCGCCTACCGTAGTAATATCGCGCACCGCCATGTTTTGAATATCCTCGGCCGTTACTACTTTGGTGCTCTTGGTGGAATGGTTTCCTCCATCAACCAGTATCTGAGTTTTTTCCAGCTTGATATCGAATTTAACTTCTGGTCCGGAAATACGGAGGGATTGCCTAAACTCTTGGTAGGCAAAGTGATTTACCTTCACAAAGTAATTCCCTGTTGTTAGGGGTTTAAGGCTGTATTCTCCTTTGGCATCACTAAGAGTCTGATAAATAAGATTATCGAATGAACCCTGATAGATTTCGATGGGTGCATAGGGAACCGGCGCCCCTTCTGGACTTAAGACCTTTCCCAGCAGACGTGAAGCTTGTTGTGGCTTTTGATAACGTGAAGTCTGTTCCTTATTAGGTAATATCCAAGTGGCAATCTTCGGAGCAATGCGGCTCAGTTGTGGGTTTTCAGTAGAAAGTTTCAACTTCACATGGCTCCAATCTACGCCGCTGGACTGATAAATATTGGCCTTGTAAATTAGACTTATGGGCTGATCGAGGCTATTCACCCGAACATCATAGTGTGGGGTCCATCCCGCGAAAGCGGTATAATAGCTAAAGTTTAGACTATCCCGCAAAGGTCTCAAGCATTCTAATTTAATGGTGATCTCTAATTGAGAGCTCTTAATGGCAACAAAACGTTTATTGTATTTCAATTTCAGACTATCCCATTGATTATGCAGGCTAGTAATCTGATTTTGAAGTTCTACTTGTTTTAAACTGAGTTCCATTAATCGCTGACGGTAGAAATCGGCGGCTTCCCGAATTTGAGCAGCGGTTAAACTACTTTCCCCATTGCTGAGTTTACTGTTTTCAATGATTATTCTTTTTTCAATATGATAGACTTCCTGCTTTTCACTTAAAGCTCCAATTTGATGAATCAGTGCTTTTTCCTCTTCTTTAAGTCTACGTATTTCGGGGTCTTTCCAAGGTAAATGCTCCACAACTCGATGGTTAACCGAATGAATTAGCACTCCATCCAAACCGCTCACCTTTATACTCTGGGGATCGGCATTAGGCGGTAGGTTTTCGATAATAATAAAATGCTCTCCCTTATTTACTTGCAGCTGAGCCTGGGAGAAGACCTCCGCACCGGAGAAGAATACTGTAACCCTATCAATTTTCGATTTCAACCGCAATGTATCTGCAGCCCTCAAGGCAATACTATTCAGGGACAAACAGGCTAATAGGACAATCCACTTTCTCATAATGCATCTTTACTCTTGGACGGAGAAGCGGGAAAAGGTGGCTTGGGGGGAAGTAGTAGTTGGTAACTGGTGGTTTGTCGTTGGGTTATAACCGCGGAGAAGCAAAGAAGCAGAGGTTCGCAAAGCATCTACTTGGACCTCCGTGACCCTCTGCGTCCTTTGTGCCTCCCTGCCTGCCGGTAGGCGGGTAGCGACGAAGGAGCGGACGGTGAATTAGGTAGCTAGTCGTTAGTCGTTGGTTGTTTGTTTGAGACGATAGTATCTAGACTATAGACGATAGATTTGATTGGAGTCAAGGAAGTAGGATTGGTCTTTCAAATTATGGAGTGGTGAGATTAACCGCAAAGACGCGAAGAAGCACCTGCCTGCAGGTAGGCGGGAAGGATCGCAAAGTTTCTCTGTGCACCTCCGCGTCCTTTGTGCCTCTAGCGCAGCGGGCGGTGAGGCAATAGCGAAGCGGGCGGTTAAGCAACCAAAAATTCTACTTTCCCCCCAAGCGAAGCACACTCACCCCAATTGCATAGCCCTTAGGTTTTTGGGCATCACTACGGTCGATACGGATTTTATTGCAGGCATAGCCAAGGTCGATTTTATGCCAGCTATGACCACCATCCAGGGTTTCGAAGCCAGTGCGCGTAGTTCCCACAAATCCATGCTGATCATCAATAAAGCCAATACCAAATTCACGCAAGCGATAATCATCTACTAAATCCATTTCCTGCCAGCTATTACCACCGTCAGTGGTTTTTACAATACGTTGCATACTTACTGTAGTATCTGGGTTATAGGATTGGATGGTGGCGTAGCCTATTGAGTCGCTCGGAAAATCGAGTTTCCAAGTGGTTTCAAAGGGTCGTTCTGATTCATAAACGACCTTCCAGGTTTTAGCTCCATCTTCAGTTTTTAAAACCACGGCATGGGATTGTCTTAGATCGTAACTGGAGGCAGCACAGGCAAAGCCCACTTTGGCACTCAGCATTTTGATGTCGAAGAGCATGGAGCAGTAGGGGCTCATGTCGCGAGAGGTCCAGGTGGCCCCGGCATCATGCGATTCCATCATAAAGGCCGGACTGCCCACTCGACCCACGCCATAGATGTGGGTTTTATAACTCAATTCACCATGATTGATATAGGCTTCTTTGAAATGATCCATGGCACAAAGACCCTTAACCGTTGGCCCACTGTATTCTACGGCCTGCCAGCTCTTACCGCCATCAATGGTTCTATAGAGAGGAACAGTGTCTTGAACATTCGGGAAATAGTCGGTGCCAATAGTGCCAGCAAAGCCATTAAGGCTGTCAATAAAGTTGATGCAGCGGAAAAAGGTTCCGGTTTTTTCCAATTGCATCTCCCAGCTCTTCCCATTATCCGCAGAATGGAAGATGCGACCGATGCCATTGATATACCAGGCTTCATCACCAATAAAGTAGATATCATCTTGCTTGCCCCTAAAGGCTTCGGTATCCAATTTTGTCCATTGATATGGTTGTCCAAAAGCGAAGCCGCTAAGGCAAAGAAAGAGGAAGGTAAAACGTGTCATTTTCTAAGGTTTGGAGGCTGAGCCAGAGCTCAAATTCAAAATGACCGGCAAGGTTTTATTCTGCCTTTGGAAGGGCAATTTTATTATGCGATCAACCAATTATTGAGGGTAGGTGACGGGTTTTTTGTTGAGACGATAGATTTGATTGAAATGGTAGCTGGTCCTTAGTCGTTGGTCGTTTGTTTGAGACGATAGTATCTAGACCATAGACGATAGATTTGATTGGAGTCAAGGAAATAGGATTGGTCTTTCAAATTATGGAGTGGTGAGATTAACCGCAAAGACGCGAAGAAGCACCTGCCTGCCGGTAGGCGGGAAGGATCGCAAAGTTTCTCTGTGCACCTCTGCGTCCTTTGTGCCTCGAGCGTAGCGGGCGGTGAGGAAAACCCTAAAGTCATAAAAAGAATCCAACCCCTTCCCATCACCACTAATTAGCCCGGAATTATTCAATGCATGACTAAATTCAATCGACTATAATTCAAGGTCTTAAGTGAGCGTTTTCCTAGGGTAAGCTGTTGAGTACTCAAATAGATCAGCTTAAAATGTTTAACCTATAATACGATTGATTATGTCTGTTCAATTTAAAGTGATTCAGAGAAAGAATCCCCAGGATTTCAGTGCCGCTCCCTTGCATTATGCCTTAGCGGTGCGTGGTCAAAAGGTAGACCTGGATGGTTTATCGGCCTTAATTAGTGATGGTAGTACGGTGCGCCAGAATGATGTGTACGCAGTTTTAATTGGAATGGTGAATGCCATTATCCATGAATTGCAAAACGGAAGGGTGGTGCAGCTCGGTAAACTGGGCTCCTTTGCAATTTCCATTAGTGCAGAAGGGCGCCAGTCTGATGAGGAAGTTACTGCCGCTAGCATTAAGAAGTCGCGAATTTTGTACCGTCCGCAAAAAGAGTTGCAGGACATGCTTAAAACCCTCAAGTTCGAACGACAAAGTTCAGCAGCTAGCAGCTAGTCGAGGAATTTTCAGTAGAAAATAGCTTTAACCTCCGGTTCCATTTGGGGCCGGAGGTTTTTTTTGGTCCTTATTTTAAGTCAAAAACATGCTGATGTTTAGCTTCAAACATCAGCATGTTTGGTTTCATCCTTCCGCATGTTTGGCTGTAAACATCAGCATGTTTATGAAGAATTTCTGGTATGCCTCAATTCAGACTAGCGGAAACTTTTAAAGCATGAAAAATGTACAGAAGTTTTCGTAAGGAATTTCCCTGCTGGTTCTTTAGGAATATCCCTGTAATTCCTACTTGAATGGCCCCACTACTAGGGAATAAGTTTGAAATTATCTAGCTTTCAATAAATTAAACTTTTGATATTGGTGCTGCTTTGAGCGATAATAGAGACTGATTAACTATTGCTAGACTGTAAAATACTAAGGGCTCCGATTTTTAATAAGAATCTTTATCCAGTTTAAAAAATCTTAGATTTTGAATGATTTATTTTATTGAAAATACCTTGAAACCTAATATTTATTTATTGAATAAAATGAGTGGTGTCACGAGATTTTAACAAGTATAAATAGTTTAAATTAACTTGATTCCATCCCACCAAACTAAACCTTAAACCTATGGAAATCGACTATGCTAAGCTTCAAGCGGTATATGCAGCCAAGGGCTACCGCTTTTTCGATCAGGGCTCTTTTAATCTCAATCTCTTTGGCATTCGCAATGCTTCCGCGCAGGTAGATGAGTTCAATGACTGGATGGGCGTGGCTTTTCGCGATGAATGGCTCAATCCCCGTTTATTGCTTTTTAAGGCCAGTACCAAGCCTGGTTTATATTATCTCAAGCATAAGATTCTCAATGTAAATGGTACCGCCATCTTGATACCGGGGCAGTATAAGGGGGCCTGGAAATTAGGACATCACAATGGCTATGAAGCCTTGCAACAGCGCACAGAGGGCGTGTTTAAGGTGTGGCGAGATGCCGATCATGATGCACAATTTGACTATTCTGGTCCCATATATACCGATGTACAAGGCCTAAACGGACATACCACCAGCTTTCGCAGCGAGGTAGAGCGGGTTAATCGTTACAGTGCCGGCTGTCAGGTGATTCAGGATGACCTGGACTTTAATTGCCTGATGTTGATCGTAAAGAAATCTCTGGATTATTTCTCCAATAGCTTTAGTTACACTCTTTTAGAAGAGGGGGATTGCCTATCCCTTTAAACAAAGGTTATATGAACTTCAAGCTTAGTCTAATAGCTCAATGATAAGTAAGGAACCCAAACCATAAATCAAAGACCATGAATGTAAAACGATTAATCATGGCTTCAAACTTACTTCTGTTTTGTTTTGGAGCGAAGGCCCAGGAGGCCCTACAGAATTATATTAACGATAGCACCATTGCCCGGTACCGCTATCAATCTGAGTACTATTATCGGGCAGAAATTCCTGCGGGTACTAGCATCCAAGAGATTGATCTGCTGGAAAGAGATGAGTTAAAACCTCAACAGCATAAAAGCATTATATGCATTGGCGTAAACAGTTCCAAGGAACCCTATTCTCAACAGCGAAATCTTGAAATGAGCAAATTGGAGGAGTGGATGAATCCACCTTATTTGCAATTGATGACCCCCACCGCAAGCATGGGTTTTGATTCGCTGGGAAATCAATTGTACTATTTCAAAAACAACGGAGCAGAGATAGGTTATATTGAAGAGAACACCTATTTCTACAGTACCGAAGGATTTCAGCCCCTTATGCTTTTCTTCCCCAGTAAACATGATGAATTTGTGCAGGACTTGATTAATGCTGGTGCTCACTTTACCCTTAATGCGGATAATTCCTTTAAGCTGAGCCTAAATCAAAATGAAATCCTTGTCGACCCCAATGATAAGAGTGTGGAGTTCAATTATTATGAAGAAAATAAGTACATCGAATCAAGGGTAGTGTACAGTTTATATGCCCCCTATGGTTATGTTCCCAAATATGAGCAGGTACGCACAAAACGAGTGGACCTGGATTATCCCATCACCAGGGTTGAAACCACATTGTTTAGTAATCATGTAATTGAAGACATGACAGGCCTTATTGATAAGTACACAGATCTGGCTCATATCGAAATTTATCCTAATCCCGTGGAAACGGAGTACGAAGTGCTATTGCAGGGTATTCCCGAGGCACAAGTATCTCAGGTGCAAATTCGAGATTATATGGGCAACATAATTCAAACCCATCTGAACCCCTACGTTGAGAATAATTTAATGGTACTGGATGGATCTACTTATCCTGTTGGTGCCTTAATTATTCTGGTTTACACTCAATATGGAATTTATTCTGAAACCTTAACCAAGATCTAATGAAACTAAGAAGCCTTTTTATTTTAAGCCTTTTGATGAATAGCCTCCTGGCGCAAGTGGATTATATATCCACCGACTCTTTAAGAATGATTGATTTTAATCCGGATATAAACCCTTTAGTGAATCCCGATACCGGGCAAGCAGGTTTTAAATTAGTTTTTTGGGTGCATGGTTTGGCTGGAAATCAGCATTCCTGGGGTCGCGTTCAGGAGGTTACCGAAGTGCAAATTGGTAATCCCATACCAGGCTATCCGGTTCGAAATGTAGCTGGCTACGCCTTATCCTATCAAGGAGAAGAATATCGTAGAATATTCGGTTTAGCGACTTTCGTAAACAATTCCAAGATGGGGATATGGCGAAACAACCCTTTGTATGATACGGTGCCGGTAGCTAAAAATTTTGCCATTGCGCATAGTCAGGGGGGGATTGTTTCGCGAGCCATCCGCTATCAAAATGTAAATGATACTAATGCGGCTGGAGTGCATTTAAGCCCGGCGCATTTTTCACATTTAGCCACCTTTGGTACTCCCAATGGCGGGGCCTATATTATCAATACCACTGCAACGGGTGGACCGGTGCAAGCTTGGATTGATGAAGGCTGCAGAGCTTTTGGCGCCGGCGTAGTGCAAGATTTTGTCAATTCGAAATGGTGGTTGGGTGCAATTATCACCCCGGCAATGGTAACTAGCTTTACTAATAAGGCCTGTGATGGATTTAATAAATTGGTATTTCCTATGCTGGTAAATTCTATTCGCAAACCAGTAGGAATGGATTATGCTATGGGAGCCCCTAATTTAAATGAGTTGAAAAGCTTTGCGCAGCAAGACAATATGAAGGTAGTTACCTTTTATGGAGTGGAGGAAGAGCCTGTATTTTGGCGTGTTCTTCATACTATGACCAATACAGCCGATACGGATTCCTCTAATCTTTCAGGATCCATATTGGCGACCAATCCCTTTGGATTGGTGAGTGATCAAGAGTTTGCGGATACCATTAACTATCGATACCACGATTATATATCTAAAAAGAATGCCCAAAATACCATTTCCAGGAATTACAATGTTTTTGCGGCTTATAGCTATTTTAATCCGGGTGCCTTAATATCTTTAAGAGGTTTGGCCAATAAGGCAAGTGCCAATGCACGAAATTATGATAGAGCAGCCCATTGGTTAGGGCAGGCCAATATGAATTGGAAGAGGTTCATCGGCGCCAGAAAGGATACCACGATTTTAGAGGGTTATTATTGTGAATGTTTGATAGATTTAGGTGGTACCCAAGGATATTCCTTTACGCAAACTATCGTTCAAACACCTTTGGAGTGTAATCCACCCAATGCGGTCAATTGTTTTGTTTCGCCTAAAGTAAGTCACCAGGTGATAGAAGAACCCAATGATGGGGTAGTAACCGTATCTTCTCAAATTGATTATCCGAATGCAAAAGTTCCATTAGAAATGGAAAATACCAATCATATGCAGGAAAGGAATCATGAACAAACCCGCTTGCGATTAAATGAATTGTTTAATGGCGATTTGGGAGATGAATTTAAGCTCGATGAAAAGTAAAAGAATGTTTATACTCAATAGTTTTTTCTTGGTAGGCATTTTTTTCACCAGCTGTTGTGATCGGGATGAGCCACCAAAACCTCAATCTAAGCCAGCCTATGAAATTCTTTGGCAGCGACCTATTGTGCCTGACCCTGAACTCTATTTTAGTTTGTCAATTAATCCATTTCTCTATAAGGGAATGGTAATCGTGAGTTCAGAATATACCATGGAGGGGGTAGAGAGTCCCTTGATGTTCTTGGATTCTGCCGATGGCCATATTATTGACCTTTGGTCGGATTTTATTGATGGCGCGGTCCCTTATATAAATGAAAGTGCCAGTTCGGAAGGTGAATTTTTAGTTCTGAACACTCAAAGATCGGTGGACTGTGTGAACCTTGAGACCCGCAGCCGGCAATGGGCTTCTTTAATTTCTCGTAATCACCCTTATAACTATATTTATAAAGGTTATGTTTATACAACCATACAGTATAATGGTGAAGATGGAGCAGCGGTATTGCGCAGCCCCTTATACCATGAAGATTGGCAGACAGTTTATTCCTTTATTCGTACCGATGAGTATGATCCTTTTTTCTCCGCTTTGGGATTTGGTGAAACAGAGGATGGCCATGATATTGTAGTTTGGAAAAATCGCAGTAGTTATACCAATAAAGATCAAACCGACATTTTCGCCTATGATCTCACCGCCGATTCCTTATTGTGGCGAAACCGCGATTTTAATGTGTTTGGTGGCATATTACCCCTGCAGGTAGATAATCAAAGAGTTTACGGAGCGGTGGAACGCAGGGTTTTTTGCCTTGATTTAATGACCGGGGATTCGATATGGACTAATGATTTTAGCGGAATTATCGCCCAACCACGTCTTAGTAATATTGATCAGGGGATGATGTATCTGTCCGACTACAAAGTCTATATAAAAGGGGTGGGACCGGAGCTGGTCATCTTACATAAAAGTGATGGCAGTCTGTTTAGATCGAATAATGAATTGCCTCGAGGCATTGAAGACCGGGTGACCTATTTTGAAGGCAAATTATTTATGTCTACCCAAGAATTGGTGATTGTAGACTTGCTTACGGGTGACCTTTTAAATGACCCCAATGCCATGCTTAGGACTTTTGGAAATATATACAGCAAAATAGTGATCGACCCTGATCGACGGGTAATGTATTTTCATAATGGGAGAACTTTGTTTTGCGTGAAAATACCGGAGGATTTGTGAGAAGGAGCGGGAGAGAAGATAGCTGGTAGTTGGTCTTTGGTCGCTGGTCGGACTGAGGACAAGAGATGTTGTTTTCTTCCCTAAATAGGGACTTATGGATTAAACTGCGACTGCCTGCCGGTAGGCGGGAAGGTTCGCAAAGCATCTCCTTAGACCTCTGTGAACCTCTGCGCTCTTTGTGCCTCCCTGCCTGCCGGTAGGCGGGTAGCGAAGCGGGCGGTGAATTTGGGTAGTTGGGAATTGGTCGTTTGTCGTTGGGTTTTTAACCGCAAAGAAGCAAAGGGGCTAAGGTTCGCAAAGGTTTCTCCCTGCCTGCCGGTAGGCGGGTAGCGAAGCGGGCGATGAAGCAAAATTCGACTCTGGCTTTGGACCTTTTGCTAGAACGAGTATTAGTATTTTATGAATTAGCTAAATGAAACTGATCCCTAATAATAACTCCCCTAGAATAAGTCCTTTATTCTTAGTCCTGCTTTGCCTGATGCTGGTGACTTGTAAAGATAAGGAGCCACCAAAACCTCAGTCTAAGCCAGCCTATGAAATTCTTTGGCAGCGACCCATCGTACCAGATCCCGAAATGTATTTTAGCATCTCTATCAATCCAGTTTTGTATAAAGGTATGGTGATAGTGAGTTCAGAATATACTATGGAGGGGGTAGAAAGTCCAATAATGTTCTTAGACACCGCCGATGGCCATATAATCGACCTTTGGTCCGATTATATAGATGGCGCTGTCCCTTATTTAGAAGAAAGTTCAAGTTTTCAAGGTGATTATTTGGTCTTAAACAACTTGAGATCGGTAGACTGCATCAATCTCGAGACTCGCAGTCGGCAGTGGGCCACATTAATTTCACGCAATAGTGCTCATAATTATATTTATAAGGGTTATGTCTACACAACTATAGGTTTTAATGGTGAGGATGGAGCAGCGGTATTGCGCAGCCCCTTGGATCATGAAGATTGGCAGACAGTTTATTCCTTTATTCGTACCGATGAGTATGATCCTTTTTTCTCCGCTTTGGGATTTGGTGAAACAGAGGATGGCCACGATATTGTGGTTTGGAAAAATCGCAGTAGTTATACCAATAAGAATCAAACCGACATTTTCGCTTACGATCTCACCGCCGATTCCTTATTGTGGCGAAACCGCGATTTTAATGTATTTGGCGGCATATTGCCCTTGCAGGTAGATAATCAAAGAGTTTACGGTGCCGTGGAACGCAGGGTTTTTTGTCTTGATTTATTGACTGGAGATTCAATTTGGACTAATGATTTTAGCGGAATTATCGCCCAACCACGTCTGAGTAATGTTGATCAGGGGATGATGTACCTGTCCGACTATAAAGTCTATATAAAAGGGGTGGGGCCGGAGCTGGTCATCTTACACAAAAGTGATGGTAGTCTATTTAGATCGAATAATGAATTACCCGATGGTATTGAAGATCGGGTGACCTATTTTGAAGGTAAATTATTTATATCTACCCAAGAACTAGTGATTGTAGACCTGCTTACAGGTGACCTTTTAAATAATCCCAATGACATGATTTCAACCTTTGGTTATATCCAAAGTAGGATTGTGATCGACCCAGATCGACGGGTAATGTATTTTCATAATGGGAGAACCTTGTTCTGCGTGAAAATACCGGAGGATTTGTGAGAAGGAGCGGGAGAGAAGGTAGCTGGTCTTTGGTCGTTGGTAGTTTGTTTGAGACGATAGTAGATAGACCATAGACGATAGATTTGATTGGAGTCAAAGAAGTTTGATTGGTTTTTCAAATTTTGGTGCTGTGGGTTTAACCGCACCCGCCTGCCGATAGGTAGGAAGAAGCAAAGGGGCACCTGCCTGCCAGTAGGCGGGTAGCGACGAAGGAGCGGGTGGTGAAGCAATAGCGCAGTGGGCGGTGAAGCAAAATTCGACTCAGGCTTTGGACATCTTACCAGAACGAGTAGTACTATTTTATGAATTAGCTAAATGAAACTGATCCCTAATAATAACTCCCCTAGAATAAGTCCATTATTCTTAGTCCTGCTTTGCCTGATGCTGGTGACTTGTAAAGATAAGGAGCCCCCCAAGCCCCAGCTTAAACCAGCCTATGAGATTCTTTGGCAGCGGCCCATCGTACCAGACCCTGAACTCTATTTTAGTTTGTCAATTAATCCATTTCTCTATAAGGGAATGGTAATCGTGAGTTCAGAATATACCATGGAGGGGGTAGAGAGTCCCCTGATGTTCTTGGATTCTGCCGATGGCCATATTATTGATCTTTGGTCCGATTTTATTGATGGCGCGGTACCATATATAGATGAATGTGCCAGTTCGGAAGGTGAATTTTTAGTTCTGAACACTCAAAGATCGGTGGACTGTGTGAACCTGGAGACTCGCAGCCG